>DASXKI010000108.1:0-2643 GCA_036496945.1 Streptosporangiaceae bacterium
AGGCCGGCGACGAACGTGGGCAGCGACGCGGGCAGGTACACGTGACGCTGCAGCGACAGCCGCCGCAGGCCCATCATCCGGCCCGCCTTGACCAGCAGCGGCGGGGTGTAGTCCACGCCCGCGATCACGGCGTTGGCGACCGACGGGGCCCCGGCCATCACGATCACGAACAAGATCGCCTGGGTCGTGATCCCGAACAGGATGATCGCGAACGGGAACCAGACGAGCGACGGCATGATCTGCAGGCCGGTGATCAGCGAGCCGACCGCCGCCCGCAGCGGACGCACCCTGGACACCAGCGAGCCCACCACGACACCGATCAGCAGCGCCAGCGCGTAGCCGAGCCCGGCCCGCGCCATGGTCGTCCCGACCGCGCTCCAGAACACCCCGGTCTGCGCCTGGTCCCACAGGTTGCTCAGCGTGACGCCGGGGCCCGGGATGACGTACTTCTTCCAGCCGGACAGGTGGATCAGTTCCCAGATGACCCACACGATGGCGAGGGCCGCGAGCTTCGGCCACACCGCGCTCCAGGCCTTCCTGGCGGTCTGCCGCCTGCCGCGCGGCGCCGGCGCGACGGTGTCGAGCGCGTCGAGCCCGATCAGCGTGCTACTTGCCATGGCGGCCTACTTCTTCCCGCAGCCGGTCGGTGATCGTGCCGGCCAGCTCGGCGACCGGCGCGGAGTCGATCCGCCGCGGCCGCTCGATGGGCACCTTGTACTCGGCGATGACCCGGCCAGGCCGGCTGCTCAGCAGCACCACCCGGTCGCCGAGGCGCACCGCCTCGCGGACGTTGTGCGTCACGAACAGCACGGTCAGGTTCCGGCCCTCGCAGACCCGGTCCAGTTCGTCGTGCAGCAGGTCCCTGGTCATCGCGTCCAGCGCGCCGAACGGCTCGTCCATCAGCAGCACGTCGGCGTCCTGGGCCAGCGCCCGGGCCAGCGCGACGCGCTGCCGCATGCCGCCGGACAGCTCGTGCGGCCGCTTCTTGCCGAACCCGGTGAGGTGGACGGCGTCCAGCAGCTCGGCCGCCCGCCGCTTGCGCTCGTCCTTCCGCACGCCGCGGGCGCGCAGCGCCAGCTCGACGTTGCCCTGCGCGGTGAGCCAGGGGAACAGGCCGGGCTCCTGGAACATCAGCGCGACGCGGCCGCCGACCGATATCTCGCCGCTCGTCGGCTGGTCCAGCCCGGCCACCAGGGAAAGGAGCGTCGACTTGCCGCAGCCGGACGCCCCGATCAGGCAGGTGAACTCCCCCGGCTCCGCCGCCAGGCTCACCTGGTCGAGGGCGGGGACGGCGCTGCCGCCACGCCCGTACACCTTGGAGACGCCGGCGAGCGTGACCGCCGCCGGCGCCTCCGTGACCGCTGTCGCGCTCATGGTGCTATCCGCTCACCGACGACTGGCCGGCGGCGCCGAGCAGGTTGTTGAGCGGGGTGAGGTCGAAGATCCCGCTCAGGTTGACCGGCTTGAGCAGCCCGACGGTCTCGGCCTGCTGCGCGTCGGCGCTCAGCGACGCGGAGTCCGGGTCGGCGGTGAAGGTGATCTCCTTCCACGCCGGGCCGAGCACCGCGGACTTGAGCGGCTTGCCGGTGGTGGCGGCGAGTTCCGCGTTGGCCGCGGCCTGGGCGCCTGACGGGTCGCTCTTGATGTAGCTGAGCGCGTCAAGGTTGGCCTTCAGCAGGTCGTTGACGACAGCCGGGTGCGCGGAAAGGAAGGACTGCGTGACCATCAGCACGGTCGTGGTGCCCGGCTCGGACAGCAGCACCTTGCCGCCGTCCTGGACCATCTCGACGTCATAGGGCGACGGCTCCGAGCCGCCGACGATCTGCCCGGACTTGAACTCGAGCACGGCCGCCGAGTTCGGGGTGGTCGGCTTGATCGCGACGTCGCCGCCGCCGGTCGCGCTGGTGGTCAGCCCCTGCTGCTTGAGCCAGTACCGCACCGCCACGTCCTGGGTATTGCCGAGCGACGGGGTGGCGAGCGACTGCCCCTTGAGCTGAGCGACGGACGTGACGGACGGCTTCACGACGATCGACGCCCCGCCGGTCGCGGCACCGGAGATGATCTTGATAGCCGTGCCGCCGGACTTCTGCCAGGCGTTAATCGCCGGGTTCGGGCCGACGTAGGCGGCGTCGATCTGCCCGGACAGGATCGCCGTGGTCTCCTGCGTGCCGCTGGAGAACACGGTCGTCTTGACCGTCCCCGCGGATCCCAGCTCCTTGGTGAAGTAACCGTTCTTCACGGCGATCAGCGCCGGGGCGTGCGTAATGTTCGCCAGGTACCCAAGCCGGACGGTCACCGGCGCGGCCGCGGCGGACGCGCTGCCGCTGCCGCTGCCGGTTGATGTCGAGCTCGGGCTGCTTGAGCTCGCGGAAGAGCAGCCCGCAACAAGAAGCGCGCCGCCAGCCACAGCGGCGACGCCAGCCAAGATCCTGCGCATTAGTACCCATTTTCTATCGGTTTAGTAGGTTGTCATTGGACTATACACCCTACCGGCAAAGTAGGAAACACCCCGGCAAAAGTTGTAACGACCGAAGCAAGTTAGCCCGGCCGGTCCGCGTTACGAGTTGTCGGACGAGTCCTGCAGGTCCAGGCCCTGGACCGACGGGAACGTGGCCAGGCACTCCTGGAGCCTGGCGATGTCGG
>DASXKI010000109.1:0-14973 GCA_036496945.1 Streptosporangiaceae bacterium
CTGGGCGTCACCAGTACTGCGTCGTCGCCCCGGAGCTGCTGACAATGCCGCCGACCGTCTCCGGTCGCTCGAACACGGACTGCACCGCGACCCGGCCGGGTCCCTGGAGCACCAGCCAGATCGACTTGGCCTGCCACCGGGCCGAGCTGAACCAGTAGTTGCCCCGCGGGTACTCGAAGTGCAGGAACATCCGCACCGAGCGGTCCTTCCAGATCAGCCCGCCGGGCTGGACCAGGATCCGCTCGCCCTGCTGGAGATCGCGGATGAAGGTGTTGCCTGGCGCGTGCAGCATCAGCAGGCCGGGTCCGCCCTGCGCGGTGAACCTGTCCATCGTGGGCCCGAGCGGGTAGTGGTATTCCTGGTCGTCGCCGCTCTGGGTGGCGAACCAGACGCCCGCGCGCTCCCACTGGTAGCCGACGTTGCTGGTCGCGACGAGGAAGCGGTGCTCCACGACGTCGACAGCGTGGTTCGCGGGCAGCGGTACCGCGAGTGTCTCGCCGGGGTGGTCGGCGCTGATGGCGATGTGACCGGGACCCTGGGCCGTCATCATGAGCAACGGCATGCCGGCCAGCATCCGGTTCCAGCCGCCCGCCATCTTCATCATGTCGAGCCGGACGGTCGGCTCCGTGTGCAGCAGGACGTGGTGGGAGAAGTAGATCGAGTCCGACGGGTCCAGCTGCATCTCCGCGACCGGCACGTACTTGCCGCTGATCTGGCAGGTCGACCGGTTGAAGCGAATCCTGGCCATGTCCCGGATCGGCGGCTGCTCGGCCCAGCCGGACTTGCTGACGCGTGCCCGGACGTCCGTCGGCGCTCCGCAGTGGGGGCAGGTGGTGCCAGACCCGTCGCTTGGCAGGCGGCAGTACGGGCAGGTATAGGTCGCAGTAGGAGTCGACATGTCGCTCGCCTACTCGCTGCCGTGGTGCACGTACATCGACTGCACGCCGACGCGGCCAGGGCCAGTCATCTCGGCCAGGTACATGGTGTGGCTGCCGAGCATGCCGGTCTTGTACTTCTGCTGGACCGTGTTCATCGTGACCGACGAGTCCTTGTACAGGAAGCCGCCAGGCTCGACGAGGATCTTTTCGCCGGGCTGGAGTGTCTTCTGGAAGACGTTGCCGTATCCGTGCAGAAGAAGCAGCCCGGGGTCACCCGCGGTGACGAACCGGTCCATGTACATCCCGCTGCCGCCGTGCAGGACGTTGGCCAGGCCCTTGATCCGGACGAACGAGTAATTGAGCGAGTGCGTGCCGGCCAGGAATGCGTGCTCGCGGACGTCGATCTCATGTGACGGGTGGATCGGCAGGACGACGACCTCGCCGGTCGCGTCCTTCGACAGCGCGATCCGGCCAGGGCCGTGCGCCACGCTCATAATGTGCGGCATGCCGCCGATCATGCGGCGGGCACCCCCCGGCGTGTTGAGCGCCGACAGGGGCACGCCTGGCTCCTTCCACAGCATGACGTGGTGCTCGAAGAACACCGAGTCGCCGGGCGCCAGCGCTAGCTCGGCGACCGGGACGATCTCGCCTTCGATCTGGCAGGTGGAGTTGGAGAACCGGAACTCCGTCATGTCGCGCAGCCGCGGCGCCTCGGCCCAGCCCGAGTCAGAAACGAGGTTCTTCTTGTCAAGCGGGGCGCCGCAGGTCGTGCAGCTGGTCCGCTCTGGCTCGTTCTGAGCCTTGCACCACTGACATTCGATCCTGTCCATTCGGGCAGGCCTTTCTGCTCAAGGTCCCGTCAGTTGATACGGCGGGGGTCAGTCACTACAACGGGGGTTCTGCGGGCACTGTTACTCCCGCCTATACCTGTTGCGGCATGCCCGGCGCGTGGACACCGGGACATATCGCGATCTGCGGACACGGCGGCTAATAGCGGGAGCAATCGTAGCCGAATCCGCTGCGTAACTCCTGGTTATGCCGAGGGCGGGCTAGTGGGCGTGCCGCAATCGGCGCAGAATTTCGCGGTCGGGCTCAGGCTGGCGTTGCAGTTGGTGCAGTGCTTCGACGTCGCCGTACCGCACTCTGGGCAGAACTTCGCACCGACCTGGACGGGGCTCTGGCAGTTGGTGCACGCCGTCATGGCGGCGGCGGCAGGAGCATCGGCGGGTGCAGGCGCGGGTGGCGCCGCCGGCTGGGCCGCGGCCTGCTGTGCATAGCCCTGGCCGCCGCCCGCGAAGCCGGTTCCTGGCGGCGGCGGGTTGTACGGTGCTTGTCCGGGCGCCTGCTGTATCTGGCCGGCCATGCCCATGCCCATGCCCATGAACATCGGCGTCACCGCGGCGCCGCCCTGCGCCATGCCCTGCCCGGCGCCCTGGAGTGCCTCAGCCTGCGCAGCCTGCAGGAATCCGCCGGCCAGCCGGCTGTAGGCGGTGTCCCCGGCCAGCTTCTTGAGCCGGGCGTTGTCGTCGTCGTCAAGATTCACGTCGACGTTGCCCAGCCGAGTCAGGCTGATGCCGTAGTCGGTGAGCTCGCGGTTAGCCGTTTCGAGCGACTGTGACTCGATCTCGGGGCTGTGCATGGACAGGCCGAGAATAGGCCAGGCACCGGACATCAGCTGTGTGGTCACCGTCGTGCGGGTGACCTTCAGCAGTTGCTGGGTGACCCAGCCCGTCACGGCCTGGTTGTTGGTCACGTCGACGGTGCCGACAAGGTTGAGGATGAGCTTGGTCGGGTCGTTGACGCGCAATGCATACTCGCCGAAGGTGCGCAGCGTGACGATCAGGCCCGTCTGCGGGTCCTGCACCTCATCCAGGCGGCCACCGAACCGATTATTCGGGAATTCGCGCGTGCCGACGAAGTAGATCTCGGCCTTGAAGGCGTTCCCGCCAGACGCCCAGTCCGCGAACATGCCGAGGAACGGCAGTTCCTTGGCATCCAGCGTGTGCTGGCCGGGCACCAGCACGCCCATGACCTGGCCCTGGCTCATGAAGACAGCCACGGCATCGGGCTCGACAATGGCGCGGGTGAACTTGCGGATGTTCTGGTCTGGCCACTTATAGACGATCTGGCCCTTCGCTGTGTCGGGCGCTGCGATGAACTCGCGGCGAGCCTCGTTCAGAAGTCCCATTGAAAGCTCTCCCCTACGCCTGGAATGTGACGCTTGCTGCCGCCGTGGTCACGCCTAAGCGGATCATACTTCCGCGGGTGGCCAATACGGCGAGATCTGACCCAGCAGGACTCTCGTCCTAGTCGCACCTGAGTCTCACCGCGTTCCCGTCGCGTTCCAGCGTGGCGGGCCGTGCGATGCCGAGATTCGAATGCGTTATCGAGCTACCAGAGGCCGAGAAGCGAGCCGAGGACGCGGGCTGCCTGACCGCCTGCCTCCTCGGCGATCGTGAGCGCAGCAGGTACGTCGAGGTCGTCCGCCAGGGCGCCGCGCACCGCGGCGACGGCCGCCGCGGAGCCTTCCGGCCGGCCAGCCGCGACCTGGAGCAGTTCGAGGCGCCGTGCGGCTGCGGCCAGGGCGGCCGGCACGTAGTCCCATTCGCCGCTCCAGGGGCGGTCCAGGATGAGCAGCCGCACGGCAGCGGCTGAGTAGTGGGCCAGCAGGTCGCTGACCAGTACGAGGTTGCCGGTGGACTTCGCCATCTTGGCGCCGCTGACCGTCACCACGCCGACGTTGAGATGGGCGCGGGCGAATGGCGCGACGCCGGTGAACTGCTCGGCTAGTGCGGCCTGGTAGGCGTGGTGGGGGAAGCGCAGGTCCGCACCACCCGCGTGCACGTCGATGGCGGGCCCGAAAGCGTGCAGCGACATAGCGGCGCATTCGGCGTGCCAGCCTGGGCGCCCCGGGCCCCACGGGCTTGGCCAGGCAACAGCCTCGGCAGCCGCCTCGCCTTGGTCGGCCGCCTGCCAGAGCACGATGTCGAACGGGTCGTTCTTGGCCGGGTCGTCCGGCCGGTCACCGTACTCCGCCGCCAGCCGGTGCGCCGTCTCACGATCGAGGCCAGACTCGCGAGCGGTCGCCGCGCCGGAGAAATACACGCTCCCCTCGCGCTCGTACGCGGCACCGCGCGCCAGCAGGCCGGTGGTCAGCGCGATCACCTGGCCGATGAAGGCGTGCGCGCGCGGCTGGAGCGCCGGCTCGGTGACGCCTAGCGCGGCCATGTCGCGGTCAAAGTAGAACTGCTGGATGGCCGCATATCGGTCGTACGGCGACCCGGCCCGGCTCGCCGCTGCGAGCAGCACGTCGTCGACGTCGGTCACGTTCCGGCACAAGATGACGTCGGTGCCAGCCGAGCGCAGGACCCTGACCAGGGTGTCGACCCACACGAACGTTGCCGCATGACCGAGATGTGTCACGTCGTACGGGGTGATACCGCAGGCATAGATCCGTGCCCGGCCGGGCAGCGGTAGTGACGTCCCGCCCAGCGTCAGCACCGATCCAGCCGCAACCTGGCCGCCAGCAGCCGTCATCGGATCGATCACGTCGCCGACGATACCCAGCCTGGGGACGCCAGGTCAGTCAGGGGCAGGCCAGGCCAGCGTCAAGCACCCGCATCCTCAGGCCATGGGCCGAGGGCCGCCTCGATCTGCGCAGTCAGCGGCTCGGCGGCGCTCAGCCGGTTGTCGATGGCCACGTGCGGCACTGCGGGCGCCGAGCCGAGCCGCATGCTGCCCGCGAACGCGGCGAACTGGGCCAGCTTCTCTGCGTCGCGCGCCAGTCCGCGATCGGCGAGTCGCTGCCGCAGCGTGGCGGCATCCGAGCGCACCCACACCAGCGCCGGCACGCACCCCATGAGAGTCGCCTATGACCCCACAATCCGAACCGCATACTTAACGGGCGGGAAGCGGATCTCCTGGCCCGGCTGCTCGCCGAGCGCCTCAACCAGATCGCGCCGCCCGGGTGCCGGGCAGTGGCCGAAGGCACGATGCTGCATTACGCCTCTCGCTTCGGAAGTGCAGCGACGGACATGCGGCTCAGGTGACGGGAATCGTGGTGGCGTCGATGGTGAGGTACCAGTAGCCACCGGCGAGATTGAGCGCCGAGATCATCAGGAAGAAAGCCGCCCAGCCGTCGGCGTCGTACGCGAGGCACACCAAGCCTGCGGCGGCCTGGAGACTGCCGCCGGCAATATGCCCGACGCCGAAACCGCGGAGGTGGCGGTAGACCACGGGGGTGATCAGGCGCCGCAGGCCGGACCGCGGAGGCAGCCGGCCAGGAATGGCGTTGTCGCTTGGCTTGCTCATGGCTACCACCCTAGGAGGCGAGCACGGGCCGGGAGCTTACTTTGGACGACCGGCGCTTAGCCCTATTGCTGCGGCAGCCGACTCTGAGACAGTTCAGCAATGAGCTCGAGCGCGCATGATCACCCGGCGCTCGGCCCCCCGCAGCTGATCGAAGTGGCCGATCGGGTTTTTGCGTACCTGCAGCCGGACGGCTCATGGTGGATCAACAACACCGGCTTCATCGCCGGAGAGCGCTCGGTCGTCAGCATCGACGCCTGCTCCACCCAGCGGCGCACCCGCGCGTACCTCGACGCGATCGCGACTGTCACGCGGGCCCCCGTGACGACGCTGGTCAACACTCACCATCACGGTGACCACACCTACGGCAACTCCGAGTTCGGCGACGTGACGATCATCGGGCATGAACGCTGCCGCGCCGAGATGATCAGCGCCGGCCTGCTCGGCAATACCGGCATCTGGGAGCCGGTCGACTGGGGCGAGCTGCGGGTCGCGCCGCCAACGGTGACCTTCACCGACCGGCTGCGGGTCTGGTCGGACGACATGCCGATCGAGGTCAGCTACGTCGGACAGCCGGCGCACACCACCAACGACTGCCTGGTCTGGCTGCCCGACGCGCAGGTCCTGTTCTGCGGGGACCTGCTGTTCAACGGCGGCACCCCGTTCCTGCTGATGGGCTCAGTAACCGGTGCGATCGAGGTGCTCACGTCGGTTCTCGCGCCAATCCCGGCGAGCACCATCGTGCCCGGGCACGGCGACCCGTGCGGCCGCGACCTGATCGATACGACGCTGGGTTACTTGCGATTCGTGCTCGGGCTGGCGCGGCAGGGCATCAGCGCGGGCATGCCGCCGCTGGAGGTCGCCCGGGAGGCGGACCTGGGCGCCTACGCAGCCTGGCTCGACGGGGAGCGGATCGTCGGCAACCTGCACCGTGCCTACCGCGACCTGGAACCGCAACGACCCGATGTCGATCTCTACGCGGCGCTGACCGATATGGTCGCCTACAACGGCGGACGCCCCCTGTCGTGCCACGCGTGAAGCGCCGCGCTGGCTATGGACCAGCCCCGGATCCGCGACGGCGCCGGGGTTACCATGCGGCGTATGCGCTTCGCGATCGCGATCCCACAATTCTTTGCCGACGGCGAGTTCGACCCGGTGGCGTTCGGTAACTATTTCGCCGGAGTTGAGCAGCTGGGCTTCGAGAGCGCCTGGACACAGGAAAACGTGCTCAGCAGCTCTCCCCAGCTCAGCCCGCTGGAAGTCATGACATACGCGGCCGCGTGCACGCAGCGGATCCGGCTCGGGTGCGTGGTGTTCGTCTCGACGCTGCACCTTCCGGTTCACCTGGCCAAGAGCCTGGCGAGCCTCGACCAGCTGAGCGGCGGCCGGGTCGAGGTCGGCGTCGGGACCGGCGGCAAGCACCGGCCGTTCGCGGCCTTCGGCATGAGCCCGGAGCGGTACGTCGCCCGGTTCACCGAGGGCGTGGAGCTGATGAAGGCGCTGTGGACCCAGCCGCGCGTCACCTTCGATGGTGAGTTCTGGCAGCTGCACGAGGCGGCCATGGAGCCTAAGCCGGTCCAGAAGCCCTACCCGCCGCTCTGGTTCGGCGCGAACGGCGAGCCTGCTTTGCGGCGTGCAGTCCGGCTCGGCGACGGCTTTTTCGGCGCGGGCTCCACTCCGACGCACAGATTCGCCGAGCAGGTCCAGATTGTCCGCGCGACGATGGCCGAGTATGGCCGCGATGCCGCCGACTTCCCCATCGCCAAGCGCGTGTACATCGCGGTCGACGACAACAGCGCACGGGCGCGCGACCGGATCAACGCGGCGATGGAGCGGCTCTACGGTCGCCGAGTTCCTGACATCGAGGCCGCGGCGATCGCTGGCAGCCCGGCGGTCTGCGCGGCCGAGGTGGCCAAAGTGGCCGCGGCCGGAGCGGAGCTGATCCTCTTCACGACCATGTTCGACCAGGCGGAGCAGGCGGCACGGCTTGCCGCTGAGGTGATGCCCCAGGTCGGCTAGTTGCGTCTCGTCAAGACGTAAGATCCGGCGCCTCATTGCCGACAGATCATTCGAAATGATGGTCTCTGGTGACCGATCTATATGGCGGCGATGGCGGCAAGCGTGGCGAGCATGAACGTGACGATCGCGAGGACGCCATGGCCGACCGGGATCAGCGGGCGCAGGCTCCACCCACCCCTGGCCGGCTGCTGGCCGAGGTTACGGTCCAGTAGCTCGTCCACCAGCATCTGGCCAAGGGCGTCGTCCGCCAGAGCACGCTTGACCAGCTCGTCTGGCACGACGCTGCTCTGCACATCCGGTTTAGGGCGCCCGCCCGGATACGGCGTCCAGATCGTGACGGTGGAGATGCCGAGGCCGATCGCCGGGGCCATGAAGCCGAGCGCCACCCAGGCCAGGATCTTGACGCCGGACAGCAGGAAGAGCATCCAGAACAGCAGGCCGGCGAGGTTGAGTCCGGCGTGCCCGGCCAGTATCGGCAGGGACATGCCCTCGGGCTGGCCAGGCTGGCGCCGGATCCCCAGCGAGCCGCCGCGCGCCAACCAGCCGCGGAGCATGATGCCGCCCAAGGCCTCGGTGACCAGCCAGGTCACCAGCACGGCGACGTCGAGGCCGCGGCCGGTCGGCACGCGCTACGCCCCGTCCCGCAAGGGCGTGGCCTCAGGAGCGTTTTTCGCCTTCAGGTGGGGCAGTGCCGTATCGCGCTGCCCGTGCGGCGCGAGCGCGGAATCGGACATCGCCGTGAACGCCGAATCGGACATTCGGCTACCCACTTTCCGGTGGATTCAGTCAATGAAACCACTCTGGCAATCCCGCCCGGAAGCACGCCAGCCAGGGTGCCGCACAGCGCAAGCCGAACCAGAACCAGGAGGTAGGACAACCTCGATGACCTGGAGCTAGGCCAGGCCGCCGTGCCAGGTGTGGCTGCCCTAGGGCAGATCGGTGTCGCGCCGGCTCGTTAGCCTGATCCGGCGCTGGACCTTGGTGCGCGGCTCGGCTAGCGCTATCGCCGCGGCCGGCAGGGTGGGCCGCGGACGACGAGGCTCGCGGACACCCGCTTCAGGCGGCTGGGACTTCCGGCGGCTCAGATAGTCCCTAGCCCAGCGAAACGGAGTATTCAGCGCGATCCAGACGGCGCTGATCCCGATGGCACGGCGATTCCCCACGTCTCTCAGTGTCCGCCCGGTGCAGGGGACTAGTACACGCCCGGCCGCATGTTTCTCGCTGAGCGGGCACTAGGCGGCGATGGCGGGGGGACGCGGAGCGCGACGCAGCCATTGCCAGAACGTGCGTCGCGGCCGGCGGGGCGGAGGGGGCGGCCCGGCGGTGATGCCTGCACCATGAACCGACCCCGAGATCTCGACGCGCAGCTGGACGGGGACGCCAGGGCCAGGCGGCTCGGGCAGTGTGACGCTCCCGCCGTGCAGTGATATGTCACCGGTCTCCACCACGATGCCCGGCCTAGTGATCAGCCTGAGCTCTGCGCCTCTGACCTCGGCGGTGATGAGCAGCAGCGGCTGCGTGATTACCGCCTCGGTGAAGTCCAGCGTCACGCCGCCGCCTCTTACCTTGACGTCCAGTTCCTTCGGCACGACCCAGCGGCCATCCCGGCGGGCGCTGCTGCCGTGGACGTGGATCCGTACCAGATCCTTCGGCGTGGCGCTCACCGCGCCCGCGCCGGGCGGCACCAGAGCAGCACCCGGCGCGGCCGGCAGGTCGGCAGTCAGCGGCGCGAGCTCGGCGTAAGTCCTGGCAGTCAGCGCGCATTCCAGGCGGTCATCCAGTTCTTCCGCGGAGAGCCGTCCGTCCCCGGCGGCTACCCGCAGCAGTTCCACTACCTGATCCCGGTCCGCGTGTGATGCGCGGAGTTCCTCGCTCGCGGTGGTGGCAGCAGGCAGGTCGCTCTGGCCGCCGGTGCTGGATTGTGGGTCTGCCATGCCCGAACCCTAAGGCAACGCGCCGATGCGCGCCACGCCAGGCGCGGTTGCGGCCGGCCCAGGCCCGCGCCAGGCGGCGGCCTCCAACCCCGCCGCCATAGTCAGTGGCGGTGGCTAGTGTCTTAGCCGGACAAGCCTGGATCGCCAGGCGCCACAGACTGGGAGGTTCAATGGCCAATGTCGTCCTTTTCCACCACGCTCAAGGCCTGACGGACGGGGTCCTCGAGTTCGCAGACCAGCTCCGCAGCGCGGGCCACCAGGTGACGGTGCCCGACCTGTTCGACGGCAGGACCTTCCCGAGCATCGAGGCCGGCGTGGGCTATGCCCAAGAGACTGGCTTCGACACCATCATCGAGCGTGGCAGGCTCGCCGCCGAGAGCCTGCCCGCCGATCTGGTCTACGCAGGCTTCTCCCTGGGGGTGCTGCCCGCGCAGATGCTCGCGCAGATGCGGGTCGGCGCCCACGGCGCGCTGCTCTTCGAGGCGTGCCTGCCACCGTCGGAATTCGGTGGCGACTGGCCTGCGGGCGTCCCGGTGCAGATTCACGGCATGGACAGCGACCCGCTCTTTGCTGCCGAAGGCGATCTGGACGCAGCGCGCGACCTGGTCAAGGCCGCGGACGACGCGGAGCTCTTCCTTTACCCGGGTGACCGGCACCTGTTCGCCGACAGCAGCCTGGTTTCCTACGATGAGGCGGCCGCGGCGCTGCTTAAGGAGCGCGTGCTCGAATTCCTGGCGCGCTGACGAGACGGAAGATTAGGCACCCGCGCGGCGCAGCCGCTCCGCGCCGTCGGCTGCCAGTCGGTCCTGGTGGGGGCCGCGGGACATGCGGGCCGCCTCTTTCCTGGCGTTGTAGGCCAGCACCCAGGCGCCCGCTGCCCAGGCGACCTGCTGCTCAGTGGGGCTGAACTGCCTGCCACTGGCGGCCTGGTAGGCGGCGAGGAACTGCTCAGTCTGGCCGATGCTGGCTGCGACAGTGTCGCCGAGCGCGGGGAACACTGCCGCCGCCGCCCCGGCGATCGCGGCCTCGGGCCGGGCACCGATACTGTCGGAGTCCAGGACAGCGGCGGGCGCGGCGTCCTGCCATAGCAGGTTGTGCGCCTCCCAGTCGAGGTGGCCGACAACCAGCTCTAGATGCACTGACCTCAGCCGGGCGCGCAACCGCCGCCCGGCCATCTCGGCCAGCACCGGGCCCTCTGAGTAGTTCAGGTCGTCGTTCAGGTCGTCGGGCACCGGCCAGGTGCCGCGCTCGCCATGATCCCAGCCGACCCAGGGCGGTGCCGGGCTCAGCGACCCGCACGACGCCGACGTCCGCGCTAGCTGAACGAAGCGCGCAAGCAGTCCCGCGAACGCCGGTACGGTCGCCGCTGTCGGTGCGACGGAACTCGCGCCCTGGATGAGGATTTCCGCGGTCACGAGCGCCGACCCGACTCGGGCGGGCCCTGCCAGCGGCTGCGGGACCGGGAACCCGGCATCGGCCAGGTGGCACTGCACCGCCCAGCACGCAGCGACGCGGTCGTCGTCGGCGCGCACCTTGATAGCGACTGCCCGGCCGTCGGCCAGCTCGACGCCGTAAACGCGACTGAGGTGACCGGCGGTCAGCAGGAGGGTGACCGGGGCTGCACCAAGGGCTTTCGCGCACCAGGTAGCGATCTCGGGCGGTAGCACCGAGCCTGGCTGGCGAGCGTCAGATGGCATCGTCTCAGTGTGGCCCCAGCAGTTGGACTTCGGCCGCGCGGCATGCCTTATGTGCCCTTGGCAGCCGCAGCTCGGCCGCGAGGAATGGTTCCTCGGCCACTTTTCACGTTTCCCCGATCGCAAGCCGGTCCAAGATGGAGGCCGGGAGGCGGAAAACCATGAAACGTCGGATACCGGCGACATTCCGCGCAGGTCGTGCCCGCTCTCCTTCTCTAGCTCAGCGCACGACCTGCACGCCCAGCGCGGCGATGACGCGCTCGAAGCCCCAGTCGCCGGCCACCGGCATCGGGAACACCACCGGCAGGTCCACGCCCGCAGCCCGGTACTCGGCCAGCAGGCGCCCGCAAGCGGCGGCGTCACCGTGTGCGACGAACGCGTCGGCGACGGGCTGGGGCACGCTCTCCGCTGCTCCGGCCCGGTCCCCCGCCAGCACACGCTTGCGGGCTTCGTCCAGGCCAGCGGTCCCGGCGTGCGCGCCGAACAGGCGGCCGACCGCCGGGTGCAGGATGTATCGCGGCACGACCTCGCGCGCTGCCGCGGCGGCCGCTGCCGCGTCGTCGGCGAGACACATGTGCACCACGCAGGCGATCTCGACCGCGGCTGCGTCCCGGCCGGCGGCCACCGCGGCGGCCCGCACAAGCCCGGCGGCCTGTCCGGCCTGTGCGGGCGACATGAGGTTCAGGATCACGCCATCGGCGAGCCGGCCTGCCAGCTCGAGCATCCGCGGCCCGAGCGCGGCCAGGTAGATCGGCAGCTCGCGGCGCACCGGCGGACTGTCCAGCGGCACCATCCCGGTGCGGAAGAGCCGGCCGGCAAAGCCGGCCGGGTCACCTGCCAGCACCGCCCGCACGACGGCCACGTATTCGGACACCATCGTCAGGGGCGGGAACGGGGTGAGCCCGAAGCGTCCGTTCATCACGTCGTTCGCCACGCCCAGGCCGAGCAGGAACCGGCCGGCGGACGCCTGGTCGAGCTGGGCCGCGGTCTTCGCCGCGAGCACAGGCGGCCGCAGCGCGGCATTGGCGATCGCCGTGCCGACACGGACCCGGCTGGTCGCCGCGATGACCGGATGGCACAGCGCGAGCGCGTCGCCGTGCCCTTCGGCGACGAACACCGAATCGAAGCCGGCCGCTTCGGCCGTGGCGGCGAGCGTCCCGATGGCCGGCGCCGCCAGGCCGCTATGCGACGCGATCGACAGCCCCACCGGGCCGGCCTGCTGATCCAGCGGGCCTGCCGGCAGGCGAGCGGTCGCGGTCACGACAGCACCTCCTGGTCGCGGGCAAGCTGCGACCGCAGTTCGCGCTTGAGTACCTTGCCCGTCGTCGTTCGCGGCAGGGCCGCCGCGAACTCGATCGACTTGGGGCACTTGAAATGCGCCAGGCGTGCCCGGCACCAGTCCGAGATCTCCTCGGCCGAGGCCGTCGGGCCGGCCGCCGGGATGATGACCGCGTGCACGGCCTCGCCCCAGGTCGCATCTGGCACGCCCACGACCGCGACGTCGGCGACAGCGGGATGTTGCGCGAGGACCGCCTCGACTTCGGCCGGGTAGATGTTCTCGCCGCCGCTGATGATCATGTCCTTGGCCCGGTCGAGGATGTAGAGGTAGCCGTCCTCGGTCAGGCTCGCGATATCCCCGGTCCGGTACCAGCCGCCGTCGGCAAAGGCCCCGGCGGTAGCCTCCGGATCCCGCCAGTACCCGGCGAACAGGCACTCGCCCCGGACTAGCAATTCGCCGGGAGTGTCGACGGGCAGGTCAGCACCGTCCGGATCGACGATGCGTACCTCCCAGCCAAAGGACACCCGGCCGGCGCTGGCCAGCCGGGGATGTCCCGGTGAGTGATCCGCCGGGGCGAGCAGGCTGATCATGCTCTGGCTCTCGGTGTTGCCGTAGATCTGCCGAAACCGGCAGCCGAACGCCTCGAGCGCGGCCGTGAGCGATGCCGGCGTGATCGGCGCAGTGCCGTAAGCGATCTCGCGCAGGCTGGACAGGTCGGGGTTGTCGCGGCGCCCGATCTCGGCTACCAGCATGTCGATCAGCGAGGGCCCGGCGGTGAAGAACTCGATCCCGTCCCGCTCGATCGCGTCGATGACCGCCGCGGGACTGAACACCGTGTGGATATGCACAGTCCCGGCCGTCAGCATGGCCTGGAGGCACTGGCCGAAGCCGCCCAGGTGGAATAGCGGCAGGATCTGCAGGTGATGCGACCCGGCGACCTGGTCGCCGATCTCGATCGCGAAGTCGGCGACGCTCATCATCAGCGCGCCATGCCGGAGCGGGATCGCCTTCGCGCGGCCGGTCGTGCCGCTGGTGTGGACGAGGGCCAGGATGTCGTCGCCAGACAGGCGAGGCCGGGGCGGCAGCGCGCCAGCGAGCGCGCCGCCATCCAGCCAGCCGGGTGGCACCGAGCCGCCGCCGCCGATCGCTGCCCTGATAGCCGGCCCACGCAAGGCCGATACCGGCAAGGCGACGTCCACCAGGCCGCTGAACTCGGCGTCGGCTGCCACCGCGGCGGGGTCCACCAGCGCGAGTACCTCGGCCAGTTCCCAGGCCGACAGTCGCCAGTTGACGAAGGCAGGCGTCGCGCCGGCGCGCAGCACCGCGAACGTCTGGACGAGGAAGTCCGCGCTGTTCTTCGCGACGATCGCGACGACGTCGCCCGGACCGACCCCGAGTGCCGCCCATCCTCCGGCGCGCAGTTCGAACTCGGCACGGAGCTCGGCGTAGGTGTATGCCGCTCCCCTGTCGTCAGCTAGGGCCGTCACGTCTGGGTGCACGGTGGCGCGCCACTCGAGCACGTGGATCCAGCTCTGCATCGCGTCACTTCCCTTCGCCGGTAGAAATAGTGCCTGATAACGTCCGCTGTCCGACAGGCCCCTGGCTAGGTTTCTGACGGCTTTGAAGACGCAGCGCGGTCAGGGACTCGTGAGGATGACGAGTTGCTGGGTGGCCCGGGTCATCGCGACATAGCGGTCGACTGCTCCTTCGATGGCCGTGCCGATCGACTCTGGGTCGACGAGAACGACTAGGTCGAACTCGAGCCCCTTCGACATTTCCGGGCTCAGCGACTGGACGCGGGGTGTCGCCCGGAACGAGGGATCGCCGATGACGCAGGCGATCCCTTCGGCATGCCCGCCGAGCCAGTTGTCGATGATCGAGCCCAGATCCGAAATGGATCCGTGCACGACGGGGACACCGCTGCTGCGGATGGAGGTCGGCACGTTGGCGTCGGGGAGCACGGCCCGGATGACGGGCTTAGCCTCCGCCATGACTTCTTCGGGCGTTCGGTAGTTGATGCTCAGCGAAGCCAGGCTGATCTGGTCGAGCCCGATCCGCTCGAGCCGTTCCTGCCACGACTCGATGAACCCGTGCCTGGCCTGGGCGCGGTCGCCGACGATGGTGAAGCTCCGTGGCGGGCAGCGGAGCAGGAGCATCTGCCACTCTGCATCGGTGAGTTCCTGAGCCTCGTCCACGACGATGTGCGCGAACGGGCCAGCGAGCACGTCCGGGTCGGGACTGAGCAGCGCGGCCTCGTCGACGAGCGCGTCATGGAAGTCCTCGCCCCGCAGCATCGTCACCAGGCCTGTGCCGTATTCGTCGTCCGCGACTTCGATCAGGTTGTCGACGACCTGGGCCATGCGCTCGCGTTCAGCGGCGACAGCGGCGTCATTGCGGCGCTTACGTCGTGACGCCTGCGGGTCGCCGAGGCGTTGCCGTGCCGCGTCCAGCAGCGGCAGGTCGGACACCGTCCAGGCCTGCACGTCCCGGCGCTGAAGTTGCCGCACCTCATCGGGGCTCAGCCAGGGCGCGCACAACCGCAGGTAGGCGGGTACCGACCAGAGGTCGCCGACGAGGTCCGTCGCTTCGAGCAGCGGCCACGCCCGGTACAGGACCGTGATCAGCTCCCTGTTCCGCAGCAGCGACTTGCGGAACTCCTCAGCCGGGACGTCACCGTCGTGCTTGTCCATCAAGATCGCGACCAGTTCGTCGAAGATCTGACCGCGCGCCTCGTTATGCGGCGTACCGGGGTCTGGTGCCTCGAACGCCTCGGCCCAGTCGTCGGCGCTCAGCGGGATGCCGGACCAGTGGGTCTCGACCGTCATCCCTGTGGCGGGCGGCTTCTCGTAGAACGTGACGGC
>DASXKI010000110.1:0-2258 GCA_036496945.1 Streptosporangiaceae bacterium
GCCCTGGAAGATGGCACGGTCGTAGGCGATCAGGGTGACGCCCTTCTGCTCGGCGAGCTTCGCGATCGCGACGCCGGTCGGGCCGTCAAGCGGGCACACGATCAGGATCTTGGCACCCAGGTTGATGTCAGCGGTGGCGTCGCTCAGCTGGGTCGCGTCGCTGCCCTGCGCGTTGTCGATCCGGTACTCCGAGCTGGTGAACCCGGCGTCGGCGAAGGACGTCTTCAGGTACGGCGCGTCGAAGTCGACCCACCGCGTCGACGACGTGGTGTTGGGCAGGACCACCCCCACCTGCAGGCCGCTGGCTCCCTTGGTCGCGGCCTGGCCCAGCGCCTTGAGCTGGTTCATCGTCGCGCCGATGTTAACCGTGAAGGAGCCGATGCTCAGCCCCGACGGAACCGAGGCCGAGCCCGACGCGCTTGCCGAGCCCGTGGCTGCCGAGCTTGACGAGCTTGACGAGGACGACGAGCTGCAGGCCGCAGCCGTCAACATAAGCGCCGCTGCTAGCCCTGCGAGGCCCAGCCGGCGGAAAGAACGGGAGCTCCAGGCTCCCGCGGATCTGTTACCCACTCTTAACCCCCATATCCCTTCGATTTGATATGCCCCAATAAGGCGATGCTCGGGTCACCATACATAATCGGCCCCCAGCGCTATCGTCCGGATAGTAGGACGGGATGCAGGAACGTTCCAGTTAACACCTGCGGAAAACCGTTAAAAAAGAGTTAATACGCGGCAAGAGCTGGGTGGTTTGCCTTGATGTGACCGGTCACTGACTGATCGATTGTTGCGGAATCGTGACAGCGGTATTCCAAGTTGATAGCCGATCGTGATGTCGTTAATCGTCGATCCGGTAGCCGGCCCGGGGCTGGGTAATGATCAGCGGTGCGGCCCCCGGCGGCTCCAGCTTGGCGCGCAGCCGCCGTATGTAGACGCGCACGTACTCGGTTTCCGTCTCGTAGCCGCGGCCCCAGACTCGGCGCAGCAGGTGCGCGCTGGACAGCAGCTTGCCCCTGTGCAGCGCCAGTTCGCGCAGCAGCGCGAATTCCGTGGGCGTGAGGTGCACGACGGTCCTGGCGCGGCGGACCTGCTGCCCGGTGAGGTCGATCTCTATGTCGCCGATCGTGATGACCGACGGGACGGTCTGCTCGCCCGTCTCGGCGGGCCGGGTCCGGCGGAGCGTGGCCAGGATCCTGGCGAGGAGCTCCTCGATGCCGAACGGCTTGGTCATGTAGTCGTCGGCGCCCATGTTGAGCGCGGTCACCTTGTCCCGCTCGCCGCCGCGGGCCGACACGACGATGATGGCGACCGGCGAGCGCTCGCGGATCAGCCGGCACAGCTCGAAACCGTCCACCTCGGGCAGCATGAGGTCGAGCAGCACTATATCGGGCTGCTCGGTGTCCAGCAGCGCCAGCGCCTTGCTCCCGTCGCCGGATATGCACGTGTCGAAGCCGCGGACGGCCAGATTGGACCTGATGAGGTCGACGATGTTGGGGTCGTCCTCGACGATGAGCACCCGGGTGGGGATCGTCAGCTCAGTCAATCGTGTCCTGTCCTTTCCCGCGCGATTGCTGGTCCTCTACCGGCAAGGTGATCACGAAGCAGGTACCACGCGGCGCCTGCTCCAGCTCCATCCGGCCGCCGTGCGCGGCCACGATGCCGCTGGCAATAGACAAGCCGAGCCCCGCGCCGGACCCGCTTGAGCCGTGCGGCCGCGCGCCGGGCAGCCGCGCCTCCCCGGCGGGCGCGCCGACGAGTTCGGATGGCATGCCCTCGCCGTCGTCGGCCACCTTGACCGTCACCATGCCCGGCTCCGTCGCCTCGGCCATTACCAGCACCCTAGTCCCCGGCGGGTTGTGCCCGAGCGCGTTGGTCAGCAGGTTGACGAACACCTGCTCGAGCCGGTCGTGGTCGGCCCAGATGGGCGGCAGGCCGAGCGCGCACTTCACCTCCACCTGCGGTCCACTGGCCTGCGGCAGGCAGGCGACCGCGGCATCGAGCACCAGCGGGATGTCGCACCAGTCGGACTGCAGCCGGAAGATCCCGGACTCGATCGCGGAGAAGTCGAGCAGGTCGTTGACCAGTCGGCCGAGACGGGCCGACTCGGCGGAGATGCGGGACAGGAAGCGATGCTGCGACTCGGCGTCCCAGGTCACGTCCTTCGACAGCAGGCTGGTCGCGTACCCGGTAATCGCGGTGAGCGGCGTGCGCAGCTCGTGGCCGAGCCTGCGCAGGAACGCGCGCTGCAGTTCCTGCGACTG
>DASXKI010000111.1:0-9788 GCA_036496945.1 Streptosporangiaceae bacterium
GTCGCTGCAATTGATCTTGCATTACCTCGCCAGCAGTCGCTGGAGCGTAGCCGGGTCCGCACC
The DNA here is from genome assembly GCA_036496945.1 of Streptosporangiaceae bacterium. Classification (GTDB taxonomy): domain Bacteria; phylum Actinomycetota; class Actinomycetes; order Streptosporangiales; family Streptosporangiaceae; genus JAJYUU01. Next base: position 64 of record DASXKI010000111.1, read on the forward strand.
GCCGACGTCGATGATCTTCGTCCGGCTCGCTGCACCGGTGACGAGCGTGACCGCGCGGGAGTGAACGCCAAACGCCGCGGCGACTGCGGCCAGGGCCGCCGCCGTGGCCTGGCCGTCCACAGCTCGGGCGCTGACACGAACCACCAGAGCGCCGTCGTGCTCTCCGCCCACTCCTGGTTTTGCGGACCCAGGACGAACTCGGATGGTGAGGCGCACGCTCTCAGTGTGCCCGCCTCATCAGTGTGCCCGCCTCATCAGCGTGCCCGTCTCGCCGGCACCGTCCCGGATGGCAGGCGCTGACGACCCGTTGGGGAGTTATTAGTGCGGCTCACTTGGGCAGTGATGCTGGGACAGTGCTGTTCTCGCAGGCTCGAATCGTGCTGGGGGCTTCGCCGGTGGCAACCTACAAGCTGGTTTACGGAGACGAAGACAACGTCGTCGAGGAAACGCTCGAGGGCATTGACTCAGTCGAGCATGAGGACGGCTGGGTCGTTCTCTTCCGCGGGGACGAGGCGATCCAGCGCCTCCAGGAAAGTCATGTGCAGTCGATGGAGCTCGTCACCGCGTAAGGCTGATGCGGCTCAGTTCGCCGTGTCGGGCGGGAACTCGACTGGGTACGGCTGACCGGAGTCGGCGGACCGGCTGACGTCCCCCCATCTGCGGTCGTCGCCGAGGAGCCGCTCGTCAAGCCGGATCGCGGCCTCGGCCGCGACCGCGCCGAGCGGCAAGTGGTAGGGGATGTCGCGGCGCTTTGCGACCCTGACGAGGATCTCGGCTGCCCGAGCGGGATCGCCCGGCGGACCGGCGGGGTTCTGCCGCACGCGCGTGTTCATGGCGCCCACCGTTGCGGCGTAGGCCTCGGGGATGTCGCGGACTGTCATAGAAGATCCGGCCCAGTCCGTTTTGAAGCCGCTTGGCTCGACGACGATCACCTTGACGCCGAACGGCGCGGTCTCGGCCTGGAGTACGCGGCTGAAGCCATCGATTGCGAACTTCGCGGCCTGATAGGAGGCGATGCCTGGCGATCCGCCGACGCGTCCGCCGATCGACGAGAACTGCATGACAACTCCGCTCGCCTGCTCACGGAGCACCGGAATCGCCGCCTTCGAGACGTTGTAGACACCCCAGAAGTTGGTCTCGAATTGCGCTCGGAAGTCTTGGTCCTCGGTGGTCTCGATCGCTGACACGTTCGCGTAGCCGGCGTTGTTGACGATCACATCGAGCCGACCGAAGCGATCGCGAGCCTCGGCGATCGCCGAGCGAGCCGCAGCCGCATCGGTGACGTCGAGGGCGATCGGGCGGATGCGGTCACCGTGCTCGGCAACCAGGTCGGCGAGTTGCTCCGGACGGCGGGCAGTGGCGGCTACGAGGTCGCCGGCCTCAAGCGCGGCGCGGACAAGCGCTCGGCCGAAGCCGCGAGAGGAACCTGTGATGAACCAGACCTGCTGCATGCGACTCAGTAAAACACTGTGCTCTCATTCGACCGAACACGAGCCCGATCCCGGATCGTCGTGCGGCCTGGCATGCCAGGCGGGTGACGACATTCCTGATCCGCGATGCCGTGCCCGGCGACATTGCCGTGCTGCGACCTGGCTGAGCGCCTGGCTGCTCACGAGTGCGCACGGCCGCCCCTCAGCCGACGCTTCACACCGCTCGGGCCAGGATCAGACTGTGCCCTGAGTCGCCTTCTGGGACAAAGCGGTGCCAGACCGGTGCCAGCCCGGCCGCATCGAGCCAGCGCAGGTACGTGGCGGTGTCGGCGTGATCCCAGAACATGGTGGCGCCCAGATACGGCTCCGTTCCGGTCCAATGGCCAGCCCCGACGATAGCCAGCACGTATCCGCCCGGCCGCAGCCAGTCGCGGACGCGAGGGAGCAGCGCCCGCTGGTCGGCGAGCGGCAGGTGGATCAGCGCGTAGAACGACACCACGGCGTCGAAGCTGGCAGGCTGCAGGCGCAGTTCCGTCATGTCGGCCTGGACCAGGCTGACCGCCGGGACCAGGCGCCGCGCCCGGCGCACCTGGACAGCGGAGAAATCGACTCCCAGCACCTGCATTCCGTGCGCCACCAGGTCGCGGGTGGCCGGTATCCCGGCCCCGCAACCCAGGTCGAGCACCTGTGCGCGCGGGGGCAGCAAGCCAGCCAGTTCGTGGACCCAGCAGGCGTACTTGCTGACGTCCTCCGCCGACGACAAGGCCGCGGCGCCGTCATCGCTACGGTACGTCATCGAGATGGCGTCGTATCCCCGCCGGACCAGCGCTCGCTGGCGTGCCCGCTCCGCGACCTCATCCGGCTTCATGCTGGCATGATGCCCGACGCATAATGCTCGTTATGTCTGCGGACCGCGAATGCCTGACTTGTACAAATAACGCCCGCTCCGATCTGCCGCCGAGAGAGCGGGTGCACGTCGGCCAGCGGTGGCGGGTTGCGCATGCCTTCGGGACCGCGCTGCCTGGCTGGCTGGTCGTCCTGCCACGCCGCCACGTCACCGCTCTGGACGAGCTGACGCCTGAGGAAGCCGCCGAGCTCGGCCCGCTGCTCAGCGGACTCACAGCCGCGTTGCGCGAGGTACTCGGCTGCGGCAAAACTTACGTCGCGCTCTTCACCGAGGCTGAGGGGTTCGAGCACGTTCACTTTCACGTCGTCCCACGCCAGCCTGACCTGGCCGCCGACCTCCGCGGCCCGCGCGTGTTCGGACTCCTCGGCGGCGATCCCGCGCGCCACGTAACCGAGGCGACCATGGATGACGTCGCGGACAGCCTGGCGCGCGCCCTGCATCCGCGCGGCGGCGCTTAGCCTCGCGGCGGAGCCTAACGTCGCGCCGGGCGCGGGGCCTCGCGCGCTCGGCGCCTAGCCTCGCGCCCGCCCCTTCTTGGCCTTCTTACTCGGATGTTCGATGACCGCGTCCGGACCGGGGAACATCAGGGCGCTGTGACCGTCCTGGAATCGCACGAGATACGGCGGCTCCCCGCCGACTCCCCGGACCTCGACGATCTCCCCCATCCGCTCCGGCTGACCCACGATGCTGCCATGGACGTGAAGCCGGTCCCCGACAACTGCCTGCATGTGCCTACCTCCTCGGTCCACGTCTGTTCACGACCTGTCCGCGCTCGGGCACCGTCCGTACACGTCAGGGCACCTTCGAGGTATACCCCAGAATCGGTCGCGAATCGCTAATCCCGGAGCTTCCAGGTGGCATCGGGCGCCGGTCCCGCTGTACCCGGTCCGGATATAGACCATAAAACACGGCAATTGAGATCCAGCCTGGCCCGAAGGAACTGCACGTAAAGGCTCGATCAGAATGCGTATATCGCGACTTTCGCGGTCGGCAATGGTAAAACCTGAGCCTCTTCGTCATTACTGAGCTGCAAAGTTACTTTCGGAAGTGGTTTGTAATTGGCGCCGCGGCCAATCTACCTCCACTAGGCGCGAGCGCCGTGCTGGGCCCGCGCCACTTCAGGCGCCCGTGTCATGTCCGGGCGCAACTGCGTCAGAAAGCCATATGTGAACAAAAGCAGCCCCGGCCGCGCGCCCGGCGGGATTTCCGCTCGACTGCGCAGTATTGCAAGGGCCGCGATCGCGGTCGTCATCGTGCTCCTCGTATCCGCAGGAATCGTCGCACCGCCTGCCGCGCCCGCGGCAGCGGCGACGACGGCTACGAGCAGGCTGTTCGGCGTCGCTCGGGCCGCCAGGCACATGCGGCTACTCGCCTGGGACTATGCACGGGCGCAGCGCAACAAGCCCTACATCTGGGGTGGCACCGGCCCGTTCGGGTTCGACTGCTCTGGCCTGGTCGTGATGGCTTACCGGGCGGCCGGCATCACACTTCCGCGGACGACCTACGAGATGCTCGGCAGCTGGCGCCTCGTCCGGATCGCCAAGTCGCAGGCCCGGCTGGGCGATCTGGCTTTCTTTGGCATGGGTCATGTCGAGCTATATGTCCGGCGCGGCTGGACCTACGGTGCCCAGGACTCCGGAAGCCTGATCGGGTTCCACCTGATGAACACGTACTGGCACCCCACTATGTATTTCAGGGTGCGCCTATAGCCCGGTGCCGTGACATCGTGAACCGGTTCCTGCGGTCCGGGTAATGGTGACTGACCGTGCAGAGCGCCATCCGGTCAGCTGCTCGACCTGGCATGCCCTCGGGCCTTCAATCGGATATATGTGGCGCGCATCTAGTGATCGTCCCTGCCCATCAGATCGTCGATCGCGCTTGCGCGGGCTCTCATCTGCTTCATCTGCTCGGCGGACGCCGTGAAGCCGGTACCCGGTGCGCCAGGGCGGGTGACTGGCGTTCCTCGGCTCATGAGCCGTCGTTGTCTGGCCGTCGGCCCGTAGCCGGTCAGCAAGTGACGCACGCCCGAGTGGCACCACCACCTGGTAGCCCGAGTCGACCAGGGATTGACCGCTGCGTTTACTCGACGCCGGAGCTGATTCATCCTGTCTCCCGATGGACTAGGGACCACCCGGACTCTATCGTCCGCCACTCACGACCAGGAAGCGAGCCAGCGCCGAGTCAGCAGGTCCCAGGATCAGAGGCGTAGGAGCATGAGTACTTCATCGCGGTCGTCGTCTGGGTGCAAGCGTAGGGCGGCCGGCCATCGGCCGACCTCGCGCCAACCGCAGGACTCGTAGAAGCCTTCAAGGCCCTGGCCACCGCGTAGCTCGAGGTGCAGCTGTTCCAGGCCGAAGTCATCCCTGGCTGCGCGCGCTACCTCGGCCATGAGGCCCCTGCCTACTCCGGCGCCGCGGAACGGTAGTGCCGACTGGACTCGAAGCACCCTGGCCCAGTGCGCCGTCAGCCTGGTCGAGTTGCCCGCTAGCACGAGCCAACCGGCCAGCGTCTCATCGACCATGGCCACCAGCAGCCGGTAGAGCGGCGGCTCGAGAGAAGCCACCAGGCGGTCAACCGCCTCCGCGACCTCGGCGTCGGCGACGGGGAGGAACGGGAAACCCACCGCACCACCGGAGTTGGAGACATCTCGCCAGCATTCGGCCAGCTGAGTAGACAATCGCTGCTCGACCATCGACGCCGACGCCAGCCAGCGGTATCGCAACACCGGAAGCTCCTGCATGGGCGGACTGTACTAGCCCGGCCAGACCGTGAGCGGGGCGGCATTGTTCGTAGAAGTGATGCCCCGGTGGGCGAGATTCTCGAAATTTGTTCGTTCCTGGTGTCGATGGCGCGGTTCTCCAACCGTCTCCTCGGTGTCTGAGCCACCGAACGAAGGGCAGGGCTAGCGTGAAGTACATGCTGCTGATCATGGGTTTCCGCACCGGCGAGGGCATGCTCCAGCCGCCGAGCAGCGGAGCACCCTCGACGGAAGAGTTCATGCAGTACCAGCAGGAGCTCGGGCAGGCCGGTGTGCACGTTGACTCCGGGCTGCTCCACTCTTTTGAAGACGCCACCCAGGTGCAGGTCAACGATGCTGGCGAGCGACTGGTGACCAACGGGCCGTTCGCAGAGTCCCGCGAGTACCTGGGCGGCTATCAGATCATCGACGTACCCGACCTCGACGCAGCGCTTGACTGGGCGGCCAGGTGCCCAGGTGCGAAGTACGGGCGCGTCGAGGTACGTCCGCTCGCCGAGTTCTGAGGACCAGGCTATGGGGCCGGCAGGCGAGCCGATCGAGGCAGTGTTCCGAGAGGAGCGCGGCCGTCTGCTGGCCCTGCTCGCCGCCCGGTTCGGCGACCTCGACCTCGCCGAGGAGGTCACCGCTGAGGCCCTTCTGGCGGCGGTGGAGACCTGGCCACGCTCCGGGGTCCCGCGCGAGCCGCTGGCCTGGCTGGCGACCACGGCCCGGCGCAAGGCCCTCGACCGGATCCGGCGGGACGCCACGTTGGCCACCAAGCTCGCCACTCTGCACGCCGATGCCGACCCGGCGCGCCGGACAGAGCCGGTCCCAGAGCACGAGCACATCCCGGACGACCGGTTGCAGCTCATGTTCGCCTGCTGTCACCCTGCTCTCGACCTGGACGCGCAGGCCGGACTTACACTGCGCTACGTCGCGGGCCTCAGCACCGTTGAGATCGCACAGGCCTTCCTCGTCCCGCCGGCGACCATGGCTCAGCGCCTCACCCGCGGCAAGCGCAAGATCCAGCAGAGCCGCATCCCCTTCCGCGTGCCCGACCCGGACGAGCTCAAAGGCCGTCTGGGCCTGGTTCTGCACGTCGTCTACCTCATCTTCACCGAGGGCTACGCGGCTACCGACCACCACGATCTGGTCCGATGCGATCTGGTGGATGAGGCCATCCGACTCGCCCGCATCCTCGACCGGCTGATGCCCGGCGAACCCCGAGTCACTGGCCTGCTCGCGCTCATGCTGCTCACTGACGCCAGACGTCAGGCCAGGGTCGACGACCACGGCACCGCCGTCTCGCTGGAAGACCAGGACCGCAGCCTCTGGGATACCTCGATGATCGACGAGGGCACCCGGCTGACAACCTGGGCGCTGCACCACCACCCACCCAACAGCTGGTCCGTCCAGGCCGCAATCGCCGCCGTGCACGACGAGGCGCCATCTGCGCAGGAGACCGACTGGCGCCAGGTGCGCCTGCTCTACGACGAGCTGTTCGCATTGACCCCGACCCCTGTCGTCGCCCTCAACAGGGCCATCGCGATCTCCTGGCATGAGGGCCCACAGGCCGGCCTCGACCGCCTTGAAGCCCTCGCCGACGAACCCGGCCTGGCCCGCCAGCACCACTGGCACGCCGCCCGCGGCCACACACTCGCGAGACTCGGACGTCACGCCGCCGCCGCAAAGGCCTACCGGCGGGCCAGCGAACTCGCCCAGACGCCCGCGGAGATCGCCTACCTCTCCGCACGCGCCGAGAAGTACACCACGCCCGGCTGAGTGCGCTCACGCCTGGAGATGGCATCCTGCCAGGGTGTGCACCAATGCTCTCCCGGCTGGCGCGGCGTTCGCCGCGGCGGACGTGCACTACCCCGCATCTGGCGGGGCCTGCGCGGCTCTAGTACTCGCAGGTGACGCTCGCTTCGGCGTGGTAGTGGCCGAGCGAACGGCCTGGCTTGACCACGTGGCGCCATACCGTGCGGGTCACTTTTTCCTACGGGAACTTCCCCCGTTGCGCGCTGTACTCGATGGCGTCACCGACGTAAGGCTCATTGTCATAGATGGCTACGTGGATCTAGACCCCGCCGGTCGACCTGGACTAGGAGCCCATCTCCACGCCCAGTGCTCCGTCCCAGTCATCGGCGTGGCGAAGACCCCGTTCCGCGGCGCCACTCATGCCGTGCCCGTCCTGCGAGGCGATTCCGCCCGGCCACTGTTCGTCACCGCTGCTGGCATCGAACTGCAGGGCGCGGCCGATCTGGTTCGCCAGATGGCTGGCGTGCATCGGGTACCCGACATCATGAGGCGCGCCGACACGCTCGCTCGGCGGGGAGCCACCGCGTCCGCAGCCATGCCGCCCGAGCTCTCGACAAACGCACCTCGCTTATCGAAGCAGCGAGACGAAGACGGTGACTGGAGCGCAAGCCCGTCACGTCTTCGCGGTCGGCTCCGTGCACGCCTGCCGGCTGCCAGACCCCTGACCCCTACTCGCTCGTGACGAGCAACACAACGATGACGGTGACCGGCAAGAGCTCAGGCGGCCTGGGCACCTTCACCGCGACCTGCGCTGGTGCGGAAGATCAAGCCGGGAACGTGGCCGCGTCGGTGCAACTCACTTACAAGGTCGCCGACGGCTTCAGCGGGTGGCGCCGGGCAGCAGGATCCGCGCGCGGTCGCCTCGCTGACGTGGTGACCGAGCCTGGCGAGTTCCCGTGCACCCGGAAGTACCCCCCAGCCGGGCTGTGCCGCACTAACCGGAGCGCCAGGTCCTGGACCTCCCGGCTGGTCTCAGTGCGGCCTGGCCGATTCGGAGAGCTCCATGACCGAGCGAGCAGGCGGCGGCGGCAGGCCAACTGCACGCTAGCCCGCGGCCGAGCAACGCGAGCTAATGCTCTTGGAGCGTTCGGCCACTGTCTTGGCGAGTTCAGCCTGGACGGACGGCCACCTGATGTCAGTCTTCCGATGAGGGATTCTTACGTGGCGCCGAGCGTGACGCCGAGGGCGCGAAGGTCGCGGCGCAGGCTCGCGGCGGCCGGTCCGGTGATCTGGCCTTGCGACTGGTGCTGGTCGTAAGCCCGCACAAGCTGCTGGTATTGCTGCTGGATCTGCTGGAGGTTCTGGCCGCGCCGGCCGAACAGCAGTTGCTGCAGATGGTTGAACAGGTCCTGGCCGGCGGGCTGGGCCACCTGACCGTCGGCCACCCCGGCCTGCAGGTCGCCGACGAACGAGGCTGCCGCGGCGGCCGCCGGGGGCAGCGCGCTGGCCTGTCTGGCCGTCGCCTGCCTGGCCGTTTTCTTGTGGTGTGCGACAGGTGACGTGCTCGCTGTCGGGGTGCCGGAGTGGTGCGCCGGAGGCCGGGTGACGGGCGCTCCGGAACTGCGGGCAGCCATGCCGGTCAGCAGCACGACGGCCAGGCCTACGAGCGCGGCTGCGAGGGCGAGGGCCAGCACCGCCTCGGTCATGCGAGGCCGCCATCGCTCACGGCCTATCGAAATGCCTGGCTCGTACACGCTAGGCGCTAGCGGGAGCATGGCGGTTTCGTCCCGGTTGAGCGCAGCCAGCAGCCCGGCCCGGGCCGCGGCGGCGCTCGCCGGCCGGTCGGCCGGGTTCTTGGCCAGCAGCCTGGCGGTGATCTGGTCAAGCCGGTCGGACAGGCCGGGGCGGCGGGCCGACGGCGGGCCGGGGTTGTCGTGCACGTGCCGGTACACCAGTCCGACCGCGGTGTCAGCGGAGAACGGCGGGGCGCCGGTCAGCATCTCAAACAGCACGCAGCCCAGGGAGTACAAGTCGGTCTGAGGGCCCGCCGCCTGCCCAGATGCCTGCTCCGGCGACAAGTACGCGGGGGTGCCCAGCACGGCCTGGGTCCGGGTGGTGCCGCCTGCGCCGTCAGCGCGGGCGATGCCGAAGTCCAGAACCTTGACCTCGCCGCCCGCGGCCAGCGCGATGTTGGCGGGCTTGATGTCGCGGTGCACCAGGCCGGCCCCGTGGGCGACATCCAGCGCCTCGCAGACCGCTGCGGCGATGCTGACGGCTTCGCCGGCCGGAAGCGTCCCGGCCTGGTCGAGGACCTGCCGCAGGGTCGGGCCGGTGACCAGCTCCATCACGATGAACGGCATCCCCTCATGCACGCCGCAGTCGAACACGGTAACCAGGTGAGGGTGGCTGAGCTGGGCAGCGTGCCGCGCCTCCCGCTCGAACCGAGCCAGGAAGCCGGGATCGGCCGCGTACTGCGGGCTGAGGACCTTTACCGCGACGTCGCGGCCGAGCACCTCGTCGCTGGCCCGCCACACGGTAGCCATGCCGCCGGCGCCGAGTACCTCGTGCAGCGTGTACCGGCCGCCCAGAACGCGCGTGCCCGTCACCGCCATAGTCTTGTGCCTCGCCATCCGCGGAGCAGCCTCCGCATCCTCACGACCATAGAAACCGCTACGCGGACACGCAGGCAGTACGTTCCGCGCATCGGCGCCGATTCTGCCAGCTCATCTGAACTGAACTGGACGTTTGCCGGAGTTAGACATCCCAGGCGCTAAGGGTGTCAAGCAGCGGAGCTGATTTGCTGGCTGGCGGGCTGGGGCCAGGCGGTGGCCTCGTCGTAGAGGGTCCTGTTTTTGAGGCAGCCGTGCAGGATGCCGGTGAGCCGGTTGGCGAG
>DASXKI010000112.1:0-2279 GCA_036496945.1 Streptosporangiaceae bacterium
CGGCCTTGAGCTCGTGGAACCCGGCCTGGTCCGCGTTCGCGACTGGCGTCCCGACGGAGCTCCCGCCACGGGGCAGGATGAGCAGCCCGGCCCCGGTCTGGGTTGCGCCGGGGTGGCGCGGAAGCCTTGAGCAGCCGTCTCCGGTCACGTGGCCTGGCGACCCATGTCCAGGCAGGCATTTCGCCTGTTAACGTATGCGTACAAGGTAGTCTGCGGTGAAAACGCAGGAGCTTGCAGGTACCGGGAGTGGTTTGAGTGGCGGATGATCAGGCAGCACGGGGCGTGCCGGTCGTGGTCGCGCTGCCAGCCGAGATCGACGTTACCAACTGCGATCGGGTGCACGATCAACTGGTCGCGGCCTTCGAGCCCGCCGCCGGCATCGTGATCGCCGACCTGACGTCAACCGTCTTCTGCGACTCGTCCGGCGTGCACGCGATCATGCGGGCTTACGAGCGGGCCGCCGCGCACGACATCCAGCTGTGGCTGGCGGTGGCCCAGGCCGGCTCGGTGCGCCGGGTCCTCCAGCTGACCGGCGTGGGCCGCCTCATGCCGGTCTACGCGAGCCTGCAGGAAGCGATGAGCGCCGCTTAGCCGGTTCGGCGCAGCACGATCATCGCGACGTCGTCCTCGCGCGGGCCGAAGACGGACATCACGTGGTTGGCGAAAGCCTCGACGTCGGCGTCCGCGGCCTCCGCCGCGGCGGCGCGCAATATCTCCAGGTTGGTGTCGAGGAAGATCTTGCGGTCCTCGACGAGGCCGTCGGTGAACAGCAGGGCGGTGCCGCCGACGGGCAGGACGGCCGTCTCGGTGTGCGGCTCGTGCCGGGTCAGGCCGAGTAGCAGCCCGCCTTCGCCGGCGTAGTCCGCGCCGGAGCTGTCTACGAGCAGCAGCGGCATGTGCCCGCAGTTGACGATGGAGAGCTCGCCGGTCGCCGGGCTGGCGAGCACCAGGCACAAGGTGGCCATCATGCCCGGGTGGTACCGCCGCAGCACCTCGTTGACCAGGCTGGTGATCTCGACCGGCGAATGCGCTTCGGTGGCGAAAGCGCGCAGCGCGTGCCTGAGTTCCCCCATCACCGTCGCGGCGTGCAGCGAGTGGCCCTGCACGTCGCCGATGGCGATCAGGACCCCGTCCCGCCACGGCAGTGCCTCGTAGAAGTCCCCGCCGACCTCGGCCTGATCGCTGGCCGGCAGGTAGCGGAACGCCATCTGCAGGTCCGGCACCGGCGGCAGCGCCGCGGGCAGGAAGCTGCGCTGCAGGGTCAGGGCCACCAGGTGGTCTTCCGCGGAGGACCGCATGGCCTCGATGCCGAGCGCGACCGACTGCGCGAGCTGGCGGAGGATCTGCAGGTCCTCCTCGCCGGACAGGCCCGTGCAGTCGACAACGATCGCCGTCGGCGCCCGGCCGGACCTGACCCGCGCCACGGCCACGCAGACGTCCACGCGCAGTGTGCTGTCGGGCACGATGCCAAGCCAGTCGTCCCGGTCGATGTTCACGCTTCCGCTGTTCCCGGCTGGGCCCAGCACGTGTTCCACGATGCGGTCCATCATCCCGGGCGGGCCGCCGCGCCGCACGGGTACCAGGCCCCCTGGCAGGGCCGCCATCCGCCGGACCTGGCCGTCGGGCATCTCCAGCATCAGCACGACGGGAACGGAGAACATCCTGGCCGCACCGACGGCCGCCGCCGCGGCCAGGCCGTCGAAGGTCTCCGCGGCGTTGATGTCCAGCGTCACGCTGGCCAGCGCGGTGAGCAGGCCGGCGGTCCGCTCGGCGCGGGCCCTTGCCCGGTAGTAACGGAGCACGGCCGTCACCGTGGCGAGCAGCTCTTCTGGTTCCGCCGGTTCCACCAGGTACGCGTCGGCGCCCTGGGTCAGGCCATGAGCGCGATCCGCGACCTCGACGGCGGTGGCGGACACCTGGATCACCGGGATCGCGGCCGTCCGCGGGTCGGTCTTGATCTGGCGGCAGACGTCGAAGCCGCTCATGTCCGGCAGGTTCACGTCAAGCAGCACGAGGTCGGCGGTGGCCGCCACGGCGAGCGCTTCCCGCCCGGTGCCGACCTCCATCACGGTGTGCCCGGCCCGCCGCAGCCAGGTGCTCAGCACGTAGCGCTTTGCCTCGTCGTCATCCACGAGGAGCAGTGTGCCGGGCGCCTCGCTCATCGCGTGCCCCTGATGACGCGCCTGATCGCGAACGCGAGCCGTTCCCTGGTCAGCTCGTCCTTGTGCAGCAGGGCGGCGGCCCGCGGCGGCGGCGGCTCGTCGTGACCGGTGATGACG
>DASXKI010000113.1:0-8588 GCA_036496945.1 Streptosporangiaceae bacterium
GCAGGTCTGGCAAGGTATCGCCGTCGTCATAGAAGCAGAGGAGCCTGGGTACGTCGACGACCCGCTCGTACATTCGCCGCCGCTCAGCGCGCCAGGGGACGGCGTGGAGCAGCCGCTCGAACAACTCGTCCGCGCCTGTGAGCCAGCCGGGCAGGATGTCGATCCAGGCGCCGGCTGAAAGCTCGGTCCGCCGGATCTTGTCGAGCGGCCCCGGCGCCGGTTCGTCTGTCAGGTCGAGCAGGGAACCCTGGATGGATCCGTTCATGCGTTCGATGATACGACCATAATCCAAATGTGTGTTCGTATAGCCGCCAGGAATACGGCGACTGGTGCCCGGGCCGGGAGGGCGGGCCTGGCGACTAGCTCGCCAGGTCCGCCTCAGCCCCCAGCCAAGCGCGGCTGTCTGGCGCGCATGCCGTGCGGGCGGCCTGCCAGGTCCGTACGCCGGTCATGGCGCTAGATCAAGCGTGGTGTGCGAGGCACGAGTCCGGGCGGGCCACGCTAGCGGTCACGCGCCGCGCCGAGTGGCGCCATACATGCGCGCGCTTCGCGGTGACTGGCGACCGCCCGACGCGGCGAGCCCGCTGGAAGTCGGTGACCTTCCGCTGGAGGTCGGCGGCCCGCTCGGCGGCGATCGCCTCGGCAAGGTACGGGAAGTTCGGGAACATGCTGACTCCTTAGGCTCGGACCTGGTCCCAGGTCCACACCCTGAGACTCGCCGTAAGGCCAGCTCCGGCGAATCGGAAGCACTCCCTATTTCGAGGGACGACGCGCCTTAGGCGGACGGACCCGGCCGCATGCCGCCTGCGGCGACCCGCGCGGACAGCCAGTCCGCGAAGGTCTGCGAGCCGATCACATCCGCCTGCGGCGCCGTCAGGGCGCCAGCTCGCAGCTCCCGCCCGAGCTTGCCCGGCACCGGCACGGGGACTGACAGCGCGCGGCGGCCAGAGATCGACTTCCAGGTGCGCGCCAGCTCGGCGGCCGTGGTCACCTGCGGGCCGGCGATCTGGATCCGGCCCCTGTCCGGCTCGCCTTCGGCCACGTCGGCAACAACGCGCGCGACCTCTGCCGCCGCGACCGTCTGGAGCCGCATGGCCGGGATCGGCAGGACGCGCCACTTGCTGGCCGCGGTCAGTGCCATGTCGGCCAGCTCGTGGAACTGGGTGGCCCGGACAATGCTCCATGGCATCGGTCCGCGCTCGATCACCTGCTCCTGCTCGGTCTTGACCCGGTAATAGCCCACCGGAATGCGCTCGCAGCCGACGATCGAGATGCCGACGTGGTGTGTCGCACCTGCGCGCTCCCCGGCCGCCAGTAGGTGGCGCGAGCCTGCCACCAGGACCTGAGCGGCCCGCTTCGGCGCAGAGGCGTTGCTGGCGTCGACGACGACGGCGCAGCCTGCCAGTGCGGCCGCGAGGCCGCGGCCCGAGACCAGGTCGACCGGGTATTGCGGGCTGCTGCGGCTCAGGACGCGCACCTCATGGCCGCGCTCGGCCAGCTCCAGCGTGATGTGGCGGCCGAGCGTGCCGGCGCCGCCGACTATCGCGATCCTCATGACACGATCCTCATGACACGATCCTCATGACACTGAAGACGAGGCGCCGTGGCCGCCCGTGACAGCGGGCTGGCCGAGATTGCTCGCCGAGAGGTCCAGTACCACGCGATCCTCGACCGGCTGGTAACCCAGCCGCCGGTACAGTGCGTTGCTGGTCGGGTTGGCCAGGTCGGTAAACAGCACGACCTCAGCAGCGCCGGCGTCCTGTGCTGCCTGGCTCACTGCCGCGGTGACGGCGCCGCCGTAGCCGCGCCGGCGGTGCCCCGGCGGCGTGTAGACCGCCCCCACCCGGACGACGCCGGCCACCTCGCGCGTCAGCCCCGCCATCGCGACCGGCGCGCCGCCGGCCTCCCACAGCATCAGGCCGTGATGGCTGAGCCGGTCGGTCACCGAGCGCTCGGCGTCCTCCAGGACGACGCCGTGGGTCTCCCGGCCGAAAGCCAGATGCCACTCGATCAGCAGGTCGCGGTCGGCCTGCCCGGCCACCCGGGCAGCGCCAGGCGGGGCAGGCTCGGGCGGCACGAGGACTCCGAGCCGGAACAGCCGTGTGCGCAGCTGGGCTGTCCCGCTGCCGCCACCAGCCGCCGTCCAGGCGGCGAGGAAGCTGGCCTCATCCTGGCCTGCGACGTTCAGCGCGCCGGGCGACGTGCCCGCGGCCGCAAGCAGATCCAGGAGAGACGCAGCGGAGCCGGCTGGCAGGCTCGCGAGCAGCAGCGGGAACGGAGGCGTCTGGACCACGGCGCCGTCGGCGGGGCCATCGTCCGGCTCGTGCCAGCCGAAGATGGGCGGGCTGTCGCCGAATGCCGACATACCGCCCAGCCGGAGTGTCTCGAGCACCGTGAGCGGCACCGTGTGCCGCACAGGGTCAGATCGAAGATGATCCCCGGCCGCGTCCAGGAACACGTCCAGGCTGTCGCTCAGTCGCCAGGCCATATCCCATCCTGCCCAGTCGGCCGGGCGCGTCGCACCACGTTTTCGGCGTCGGCAGTCGCGCCGCCAGATACGTCTTGGTCGGGTCGGCACGGTGACTCGCGGTGTTGGCCGCGGCCGGGCGGGGGCGGGGTGCGGATACGGCCCCGTTCCCGGACAATGGGTTAGGAATTGAGACCGCGGCCGAAGGAGGCCTGATGCGAGTCATCGTGGTCCGGCATCACGACATCGACGATGCCGGATTCATCGCTGATGCGTTCGAGGCTCGGGGCGCCGAGCTGAGCGTGCACCTGTTCCCGAAGGGCGGCCCGCTGCCGTCGCTCGACAGCGTCGATCACGTGATCATCCTCGGCGCTGTCTGGTCGGTCTACCAGGACAGCATCAGCGACTGGATCGGCGCTGAGCTGGACTGGATCCAGGCCGCGGACGCTGCGGGGATCCCGGTGCTCGGCATCTGCTTCGGCGCGCAGGCGCTGACGACCGCGCTCGGCGGCCAGGTCGAGCAGGCGCCGGTGATGGAGATCGGCTGGACCACCGTGGAAACCCTCGACCCGGACGTCATCGAACCGGGGCCGTGGCTGGAGTTCCACGGTGACCTCTGCCTGCCGCCGCCGCAGGCGCGGGTGCTGGCGCGCAACGACCTGTGCGTCCAGGCGTTCAGCATCGGCCCGCACCTGGCCGTTCAGTTCCACCCTGAGGTCGACGGCGTGCAAGTCAGCCGGTGGCTCACTGACGGCGCCCGTGCCGAGGCTGAGCGGGCCGGGCAGGACCCGGACAAGCTAGTCGCCCAGACCGAGGCCGAGGAGCCGCTCGCTGCGGAGCGCGCCGACCGGCTGGTCGCCGCCGCCATCCGGCTCGGATCCGCGCGGCGCGTGGAGGCTGACGGCCTGCGGTGAGAAACCCGGTCCGCAGATGGTGACAACCGAGCGGCATTCGGTACATGGTGTACCTGAGAAATCAGGCTGCTGAAGCAGCGCGGTCAACGAGGGACAGGTGCGATGCCAGACATCCTTACGGTCTACGCCGAGGCTCAGCCGGACAAGCTCGCCGTCATCGACGACAAGGGCGGCGAGGAAATCGTCCAGTGGACGTATGCCGAGCTCGAGGCGCGGTCGAACCAGGTCGCCAACGCCCTCCTCTCGCTGGGCGCCGGGCCAGGCAAGAAGGTCATCTGGTGCGGCCCGAACTCGCCGCAGGTCGTGGCCGTCATGACCGCGACGCGGAAGATCGGCGGGGTCGCCGTCCCCCTCAACTACCGGCTAACAGCGGAGGAAGCCCGGTACGTGATCGATCACTCCGATTCCGAGATCGCTTACGTCGACGCCGAGTACGCGCACCTGTTCGCCGGGCTGGTCAACGAGCTGGACAGCCTGCGGCACGTGATTGTGTACGGCGGCGAGGGGCCCGCCGGGATGCTCGGCGAGGCAATCATCGACGCCGCCTCGGCGCAGGCGCCCGAGATCCCCGATGAGGCCATCACCGGGGCGACGATGATCTACACGTCAGGTACGACGGGCAAGCCCAAGGGCGCGGTCCGGCGCAGCACAGACCAGGCGACCGGAGTTGCCCTGCTCGGCCTGCTCGGCTACCGGGCGGACGACATCTACATCACCTCCGGCCCGCTGTACCACAGCGGGCCTAGCGCGTTCATGGGCGCGTCGCTGCTGTTTGGCCAGACAGTCATCGTGCAGCGCAAGTTCGACGCCGAGGACTGGCTGCGGCTGATCGACAAGTACAAGGCATCGTCGACGTTCTCCGCGCCGGCGCTGATCCGTATGGTGTGCGCCCTGCCCGATGAGGTCAAGGCACGCTACGACCGGTCATCCATGCGCGTCATGCTCGCGAACGCGGCGCCCTGGAGCTTCGCGCTCAAGCAGCAGTACGTGGCCGACTTCCCGGCCGACTCGCTGTGGGAGATCTACGGCTCGACCGAGCTGGGCGTGGACTGCGTCCTGGAGCCCAAGGACCAGATGCGCAAGCCTGGGTCGTGCGGCAAGCCGGCGCCCGGCATCGAGATCGTTCTCTTTGACGAGGACGGAAACCAGGTCACCGGCACCGGGCCTGAGCATCCAGGCGAGCTATATGTGCGCTCGACGGGCGTGTTCCAGGAGTACTACAAGCAGCAGGACAGCTACGACGCCAGCAGCCGCGGCGACTTCCACACCGTGGGCGACATCGCTTACTGGGACGACGAGGGCTACCTGTACATCTGCGACCGCAAGACCGACATGATCATCTCGGGCGGCATGAACATCTACCCGGCCGAGATCGAGGCGGCGCTCGAGCAGCACCCGGCGATCTACGACGTCGCGGTGTTCGGCATCCCGTCCGAGGAGTGGGGCGAGGTCGTCCACGCGACCATCGTGCTCGCGCCTGGCGTGACGCTGACCCCGGAGGAGATCAAGGCGTTCGGCAAAGAGCACCTGGCCAGTTACAAGGTGCCGAGGTCGGTCGACTTCATCGAGGAGCTGCCGCGGACCGGATCCGGCAAGATCCTGAAGCGTCAGCTGCGCGCGCCGTTCTGGGCTGGCCGGACAGCGCAAGTCGGCTGAGCGGCGGCCGGCGGATCGGACCCGGCGAGGGCCGGGGGTGGGCGGCGGATTGAGCCCGGCGAGGGCCGGGGGCGGGCGGCGGATTGAGCCCGGCGAGGGCCAGGGCGGGTCTGGCGCGTTGGCTGCGGGCAGGTCTTTCCTGTGCCTAAGGCGGGTCTGGCCTGGGCGATGATGGGTCTGGTGAGGGTCAGGGATCGCTTATTCTTCGCATTGTGATCACCGAAGGCCGCCCCCAACTAGCCGAACTGGCACCATCCCCCGAGCTCTCCGTCGTCGCTATCGAGCCCCCCGGCACCGAGCCAGGGACGTGGTCAGGCGCGCCGAGCGCGGTTCGCGACGGCGACGAGATCATCCTGGCCTACCGGCTCAGGCGGCCGATCGGCCAGGGCCGCGGCTACGCGGTGGCGATCGCCCGCTCGGCTGACGGCGTGCATTTCGAGACCATCCAGGTGATCACCAGGGACGAGATGGACACGGAGTCGCTCGAGCGACCTGCGCTGGTGCAGACCGCGGCGGGGACCTGGCGCCTCTATCTCAGCTGCGCGACGTGGGGGACCCAGCACTGGCGCGTCGAACTGCTCGAGGCAAAGTCCCCCGATGCCTTCGACGCCCGGCAGCGCACCGTCGTCCTGCCCGGCGATGCTGTCACCGCGGTCAAGGACCCGGTGATCATTAACCGCGATGACGCGTGGCACCTGTGGGCCTCCGTGCATCCGCTCGACGACCCGGACAGCACCGACCGGATGACGACGGACTACGCGACGAGTCCCGATGGCATCGACTGGACCTGGCAGGGGCACGCGCTCACCCCTCGGCCGGGTGAGTGGGACTCCAGGGGAGTGCGAGTCAGCGCGGTGCGGTTTACGCAAGGCGAGATCGTGGCCTACTACGACGGCCGAGCCAGCGCAGCAGAGAACTACGAGGAGCGCACCGGCGTGGCCGTCGGCGCGTCGCCGGATGCCCTGACGGCCATCGGCACCGTTCCGGCGGGCGCGCCGCCAGCCGGTCAGGGAGGCCTGCGTTACCTCACCATCGTCGACCTGGGCGATGGCCGCGAGCGCTGGTACTACGAGCTGACCAGGCCCGACGGTGTGCACGAGCTGCGGACAGAGCTGCGCTAACCGCGCCGCGCTAACCGCGCTGCGCCTGGGCTAGAAGTCGCGGGGTCGGCCGTTGCGTGCCTGCCGCTGGCCAGCAGGCCTGGCGCCGACGAGGCCGCCAGAGTCCTTGCGCGGCCTGAGCCAGCTGCTGTAGTCCTCGCCTGTCAGCTCCTGCAGCAGCCGGATATCGGCCTCGAAATACGGGAGCAAGGCCTGCCGCTCGTCCCACGTCAGCGGCCGACGCGGGGCCGCACCCTCCTGGAGGCTGCTCTCCAGGCGGTCGATCATCACTCTGCCCGGATGACCGGGCAGTCGCGTCGTGATCGCCGATGCGACCCGCAGGACGCCGGACATGTATTGGTGCCGGCGGGTCTGCTCGGGATGAGCCGTGACGTTCTCGCGCGGGAGATGGTCGATGACTCCCTGACCGACACGGAGGAAGCCGCAGATCCGGTCCAGGGTGCCTGGCGGATCGTCGACCAGGTCGCGGTAGCGGAAGACCAGGATCTGCTCGTGCGGGAAGACCGAGTACAGATGCTGCAACTGTTGCCCGTACAGGCCGACGCGCTTGTAGTGCCAGAAATCAGCCCAGCCGGCCGCGACCCGTTGGTCTTCGGCCGCGCACGCCCTGACGAAGTCGTCGATCGGGTCCAGCCCGGCCGACCAGAGGTGAGTCCAGTTCGAGTGCGCTCGCTCGACCGGGTCGCGCACCACGATGATCAGGCGCGCGCGCGGGATCAACGCCTTGATGCGCTGCTGCGCGTCCTGCCGGTAGAGGTAGAACGGAGTTGACTCGCCGAGTAGCGTGCCCGGCGGCGCGGTGTCGAACAGGGCCTCGTAGTCCGAGCGCCGCCAGACGTGCTCGCGATAGGTTTTCGCGTCGCCCGGGCCGCCGCCCTGGCTCGGCGGGCCCTCGGTCAGGAAGAACTTGGGTTCCTTGACCGTGGACAGGTACAACTCCGGGTGCTGAGCGAGCGCGGCGTGCAGGGCCGTCGTGCCCGCTTTCGGCGCGCCCGCCACGAAGAAGTCCGGCAGCGCCACGGCTTCCTCCCGAACGATAAACCTAGGAGATCTATAGGAGACGTGTGCGGCATTTGAGCGCTACCCCAAACCGTGCTGCTGATGCACCGCTGGCGTCGGAGATTGGCTGTTGGTGACCTGAGCTGGGCCCGGCTTAGTAGGGAACCAGCCATCTTTGTCACGAGAGACGGCTCGCATCGGTGAACCGGCCGGCGGTTAGCACCGGCACACAGCTACTGGCGTCGAGTTCACCGGCGATGGCCACGTCGCCGCCGAAGCCGGCGCCGGCGAGCTCCGCGCCGCTGCCGCAGCTGGCCAGTGCCGGACCTGGCCTCTGCTCGATCGCTCGCCAGGCAGCAGCGGCCGATCGAGCTTCTGGACTCAGCCCGGTCACGCCCAGGCTATCCAGCGCGGCGATGATGCCGCCCGCGCCCCACAGGTCCTCGGCGGCCGGCCGGAGCGTACCGTCCGGCAACTGCTCGCCGGCGGCCATCACTGCGATGACCGGAGGGCTGCCTAAGCTGCCCGGCTGGCTCGCAAGCCACGTGGCAATCGCCGTGTGGTTGCGCAGGCATCCGGCGAGGATCTGGCAGCCCGAGCGGGCTAGGGCGCTGGCGAGCGCTGAGCCGTTCGGCGATGGCAAGACAATCCGGTCGAGGCCTGGCGCGGCCCTGATCGAGGCCGGAGACAGGCTGACCAGCGGCTGACTCGGGGCGCCGACAGCGGCGTCGGTCGCTGCGCCCGCCTGCGCCATGGGCTGGCTGCTCTGCATGGCCTCGGATCGGCTCACTGCCAGCACCGCACGATGCTGCCGGGCGAATGCCCTGGCCGACTCGTCACCACGAATACGGGAACACCTCGGTGCCCTGTCGTGGCCTCGGTGCGGCCGCGCCGGCGAATGTCGTACTCGAGCGCTAACGTGCAGTTCAGAGGTGGCACAGGGCTGCCGGCTTAGGTGCGGAGGTCTGGCGATGGGCACTGCGGATCAGACACTGACTGGCGAGCGGGCCGACCTGGCGCAGACGCTCGCCAGGAATCGGAACTTCCTGCGGTTCACGACCAGGGACATCACGGACGAGCAGGCGGCTCGGCGGACCACGGTCAGCGAGCTGTGCCTGGGCGGGATCATCAAGCACGTCACAGGCGTCGAGCGCAACTGGGCCAGATTCATCGTCGACGGCCCGGCCGCCATGGGAAACTGGGACGACGCCGGAGGTGTGCAGGACTGGCTGGATGGCTTCCGGATGCTGGAAGGCGAGACGCTGGCTGGCCTGCTTGACGACTACGCGGCAGTGGCGAGCCAGACCGACGAACTGCTGGCCAGGCTGCCAGATCTCGATGCGACTCAGCCGCTACCGGAGGCACCCTGGTACGAGCCGGGCGCGCGCTGGTCGGCGCGCCGTGTCCTGCTGCATCTGATCGCGGAGACTT
>DASXKI010000114.1:0-8130 GCA_036496945.1 Streptosporangiaceae bacterium
GAGTTCGAGCCGGACCGGGTCTTCGGCTGGGCGGTCGGCGATCCGGAGGTCCCGGCGGCACGCTGGCGGTTCTCCCTGGAGCCCGATGGCACAGGCACCGTCGTCCGGCAGTGGATGCAGATGGGACCGGGCGAGAGCGGCGTTAGCGAGCTCATCGCGCAGATGCCGGATAAGGAGCACCGCATCCTGCGCCGCCGCCTGGCCGAGCACCAGGCGAACATGATCGCCACCCTCGCCGGCATCAAGGACCGCGCCGAGGCGTCGTAGCCTGCCTGCAACCTCCGTGCCGGGGCCGCTTCTAACGGAGGATGAACCTGTAGACCGCGTTGGCGAAGCCCTCATCGTCGTTCGAGGTCGTCACCCGGCGGGCGGCGCGCTTGACTTCGGGACTGGCGTTGCCCATCGCGATGCTGAGGCCCGAGTGGGCGAACATCAGCACGTCGTTGGGCATGTCGCCGATGGTGGCGATCTCCTGCGGGTCGATCTTGTACTTGGCCGCCAGGTACTGCGCGACCGCGCCCTTGTTGGCCTGCGGATGCGTGACGTCCAGGTAATAGGGCTGGGACGCTGCCGCGGTGACATGGTCGCCGAACTTGTCGTGGACCGCTGAAGTCGCCTTCTCCACGGCGTCGGTGTCATCGCTGACGCCGACCAGCTTGGCCACACTGCTCGTCAGCCCGGTCAGGCCGTCCGTCATGACCTTGGGCTCGAACTTCACCGTCCACGCCTCGCGCGCGACGTGCGGCCCGTCGGCCTTCGGCACGTACCAGTCGGCACCGCTATACAGCCAGACGTCGAGCTTGAAGGACGCCATCATGTCGGCCACGGGCACGACCAGGCCCTCGGGCAGCACGCGCTGCTCGATCACCGACATGTCGCGATCCACGAGCAGTCCGCCGTTAAACGCCGCGATCGGGGTCTGGATATCGAGCGGCTCGATGAGCATGGCCATGCCGCGTGGCGGCCGCCCGCTGGTGATAGCGAAGATCACGCCGGCCTTGTGCAGGTCATGGACGGCCGCGATCGCCTTGTCGGTCAGCGCCTTGTCGGGCGTGACGAGCGTGCCGTCGACGTCGGCGAGCAGCAGCTTGACCGTCGGCGCGCTCACCGCGCACCGCCCACGGCCGCCGCCGCCGTGACGTAAGCGTCGATGACATCCCGGTACCGGCTGGCGATCCGGTCAACGGTCTCTGCTCGCGATGCCTTGTCAGCCAGGAGGTCCCTAAGCGCCTGCTCCCAGAGCGTCCGGCCGACAGCGAAGCCGTCGAAGCCGTCCACGGCGGCGCCGATCTGGACCCACTCGATGACTTGTGGCTCGTCTGCGCCGCGGCCGAGGACGATGCACACGACGCCGGACCGGCCGCCTGAACGCGCCTGCGCGACGACGGCGGCGCAGTCCTCACGCGAGTCCAGGCCCTCGATTTTCCAGATGTCGGGCTCGACCTCGCCAGCCTGCAGCGCCGCGATCGTGTCGACGACCAGCGCGGGCCGGAGCCTGCGGTCGTAATCACGCTGGTGACCTTCGTACTTGTCCAGCTGGGCAGTGGTCGCCGGCACCAGCAGCTCGAACAGGAACTTGCGATCCCGCGCACGCAGCCACGCGCTCAGGCGCGCTAGCCGCTGCGTCTGCCGCCGGTTGAGGTCGGCGTCGCCGTCGGGGTTGTACCGGACGAGCACCTTCACGAAGGTCGGGTCGAAGGCCTCGATATGGGCGCCGAAGTCGTCGCCGTACTGGAATTCGAACTCGTCCTGCCCTGAGCGCTCGACGGGCATGGCCAGCGGGACGCCCGCGTCCTTAGCTCGCCGGGCCACGCGCGCGCCGAACTCCTCGTCGACGAGGATGCCGCAGGACCCTGCTGGCGCGCCTGCTGCCAGCGCCTGGGCGTGGGCATCAAAGATGATCTCCTTCACCTTCGTGATGCCGTCGTGTACTGCCGCGGACACCGGCTCGGAGGCGCCGAACAGGTCGTGCTCGAACGACCCGCGGTGATCGAACGCCATGAGATACAGCCGCTTGTCGTACCCGAGCGTCATGCGCACCTCCTGGTAGGACGACCTCGTCAGCCAGAATTCGGCAGGTGCCAGTGGAACGGCGCGATCAGCTTGTCGGCCGAGGGCGGGCCCCACGAGCCGCGCGAGTACGACTCGACCGGCGGCGGATTCTCCAGCAGCGGCTCGGAGATCTCCCACAACCGGTTGATGCCGTCGGAGCTGGTGAAGAGAGCCTGATCACCGATCATGGCATCGAGGATCAGCCGCTCGTACCCTTCGAGCGCGTTCGCCGCGGCGAACGAGTCGGCGTATTTGAAGATCATCTTCTCGCTGCCGAGCGACATCTCCGCGCCCGGCTCCTTGGCCAGGAACCGGGCAGTGATCGAGCCGGGGTCGGCGAAATCGATGATGATCTCGTTGCGCCGCCCGTCGGGGATGTCCTTGCGGTGCGCCTTGAACATTCGCAGCGGCGGCTCGTGGAATCCGAGCGTGATGACCTGCCTGCTGGCTCCGAGGCTCTTGCCGGACCGCAGGAAGAACGGCACCCCGTGCCAGCGCCAGTTGTCCACCTCGGCCCTGACAGCGACCATGGTCTCGGTCTGCGAGTCCGGCGCGACGCCCGGTTCCTGCCGGTAGCCCTCGTACTGGCCGCGCACGACGTGCCGGACGTCGATCGGCTTCAGCGCCTCGTACACCTTGGCCTTCTCGGCGCGCAGATGCTGAGCCGACAGGGACGTCGGCGGTTCCATGGCGACAAAGCCCAGCACCTGGAACAGGTGCGTCACGACCATGTCCCGGTAGGCGCCGGTCTTGTCGTAGAAGGCGGCGCGGCCCTCGATCGAGAGCGTCTCAGGTACGTCGATCTGCACGTAGGCGATGTGCGACCGGTTCCAGACCGGCTCGAACAGGCCGTTGGCGAACCGGAACGCGAGGATGTTGTCGACCGATTCCTTGCCCAGGAAGTGGTCGATCCGGAAGATCTGCGACTCGTCGAACACCGCGTGCACGGCGTTGCCGAGATCGATGGCCGACTGCAGGTCCGTGCCGAAAGGCTTCTCGATGATCACCCGCGACCTGTCGCCGGCCAGGCCTGCGGCGCCGAGCATGCTGACCACGCCCGAGAAAGCCGACGGCGGCACGGCAAGGTGGAAGAGGCGGCAGACCGGCCCGCCGATCGCCTTCTCGGCGCGCGCGACCTCGTCCTTCAGCGGACCGTAGTCGTCGGGATCGGCGGGTGCAAAGGACAGGTGCTGCGCAAACTCGGCCCAGCAGTCAACCTGGCTGTCCGGCTTGCTGATGCAGAAATCCTGCGCGGCCTGCCGGGCGTGGGCCCGGAACTCCTCGCTGCTCAGCGCGAACCTGGCCGGCGACGACCCGATGATCCGGTAGTTGCGCGGTAGCAGGCCGGCCGCCGCGAGGTGGAACAGGCCCGGCAGGAGCTTGCGCTTGGCCAGGTCGCCAGTCGCGCCGAAGAGCACGATCACGTGATCGTCGGGGCGGCGGACGCTACCGTGCGCGCCTGCCCTCCCGGCAGCGGGTGCATTGCCGGCAGCGGGTGCATTGCCGGCAGAGACTGCGTTGCCGGCAGAGACTGCGTTGCCGGTGGAGACTGCGGTCATAACGTCCTCGTGATCGGGAGGGGGTCGGCGCGAGGTCGCGTACATGCGGTTGCTGGCCGCTAGCGGTCCGGGGGTGCCGCCGCTGAGTCGGCCAGCACCAGCGAATGCGTCGCCAGCACCCGGCCCGCGGGGATGGACTCGTCCCCCGCCAGCAGCTTGGCCAGCGGCTCGCGTTTGTCGCCGCCGGTGACCAGCCAAAGCAGCTGATCGGCCCGCGTAAGTGCAGGATACGTGAGCGTCATGCGCTGGTGGCCCTGATACGGCTGCGTGACCGCGACCAGGGCGTCCGTGACCTTGAGCACGGGATCGCCAGGGACCAGCGAGGCGGTGTGGCCGTCCGGGCCGAGACCCAGGTGCACGAGGTCGAATCGCTGCGGCAGCACGGCGGCATACGCGGCGGCGGCCGCGTCCAGGTCAGCGTCGTTGACGGGCATCGGGTGCACGCGAGCCGGCACGTCGCCGACGCTCTCCCGCAGATGGGTCAGGTTGCGGTCGGGATCACCCGCGGGCGCGACCCGCTCGTCCACCTGGAACAGCTCGATGTCGGCCCAGGGCACGTCCTCGCTGGCCAGCTCGGCGAACATCGCCCACGGCGTATGCCCGCCGCTGACGGCGAACGTGAACCGGCCGCGCGCGGACACGGCCGCACGTGCCCGCGCCGCGACGTAGCTGGCCGCCCGCGCGGCGACGGCGGCAGCGTCCGGTGCTACCTCAAGCTCGTGCTGCACCGGCTAGCCCTTCTTTTCCGCGTGCCCGCCGAACTCTGAGCGCATGGCCGACAGGACCTTGTCGGTGAAGTCGCCCAGCCCGCGTGATTCGAACCGTTCGTAGAGCGAGGCCGTGATCACCGAGGCGGGGACGCCCTCCTCGACCGCGGCCAGCACAGTCCACCGGCCCTCGCCGGAATCGGACACCCGCCCGGCGAAGTCCTTGAGCTCGGGGTCCTTGGCAAACGCGGCGGCGATGAGGTCCATGAGCCACGAGCTGATGACCGAGCCGCGGCGCCAGACCTCGGCTACCTCGCTGACATTGATCTGGTACTGGTAAGCCTCCGGGTCGCGCAGCGGCGCCGTCTCCGCGTCGGACTCCTGCTCGTGCATGCCCGCGTCGGCATGCTTGATGATCGACAGGCCCTCGCCGATCGCCGCCATCATGCCGTACTCGATGCCGTTGTGGACCATCTTGACGAAGTGGCCGGCCCCGTTCGGGCCGCAGTGCAGATAGCCGTGCGGCGCGGTGCTACCCGTACCGTCAGCGGCTGGCAGGCTGCGGCCGGGCGTCGGCTCCGCGCTGCCCTCGCCGGGCGCGATGGTCTTGAAGATCGGGTCCAGGTGCTGGACGGTCTCCTGCTCCCCGCCGATCATCAGGCAGTAGCCGCGCTCCAGGCCCCACACGCCGCCGCTCGTGCCGCAGTCGACATAGTGGGCGCCCACCGACTTCAGTTGCTTCGCGCGCTCGATGTCGTCGCGGTAATAGGAGTTGCCGCCGTCAATGACGATGTCGCCCTCGGCCAGCAGCGGCATAAGGCCGTCCAGCGTCGGCTGCACCACGGCAGCTGGGACCATGATCCAGATGGCCCGCGGCCGCTCCAGCTTGTCGACGAACTCGGCGAGGCTGCTGGCGCCGACGGCGCCCTCGTCCTGCAGCTGCCTCACAACCGCCGCAGTGCGGTCGTAGGCGACGCAGTGGTGACCATCTCGCATCAGGCGGCGCACCAGGTTGGCGCCCATCCGGCCGAGCCCGATCATGCCGAGCTGCATGGGCTTATCTGTAGGCATCGCGGCTAGCCTTCCAATCTTCTAGTCCGGGAACGGGGTCGTTATGAGCCGGTCTTGAGCGCCCGGTAGCGGCGGATTAGGGCATTCGTCGACGAATCGTGCCGCAGTTCGGGCTCCTCGGCGGCTTCCAGTTCGGGAGCAATCTGGTTGGCGAGCGCCTTGCCCAGCTCAACTCCCCACTGATCGAAAGAGTCGATCTGCCAGATCGCTCCCTGGGTAAACACGCTGTGCTCGTACAGGGCGACAAGCGAGCCGAGCAGGCGCGGGGTGAGCACGTCGGCGAGCAGTACGTTCGTCGGCCGG
Source organism: Streptosporangiaceae bacterium (assembly GCA_036496945.1). Lineage (GTDB taxonomy): Bacteria > Actinomycetota > Actinomycetes > Streptosporangiales > Streptosporangiaceae > JAJYUU01. Next base: position 5,693 of record DASXKI010000114.1, read on the forward strand.
TTGCCTGGCATGACCCGGTGCGGGACGACGTGCTCGGGTGTGCCCTCGGCCCGAACCTGCTCCTCGGTCTTGCCGAACGCCAGCGCCTGAGCCTGCGCGAACACGTTGGACGACAGGATGTCGTGATGGTCGCGGAGCGGGTTGAGCGACCTGCCGAATCCAATGAGATCAACAGGGATCAACCGCGTTCCCTGATGAATGAGCTGATAGAAGCTGTGCTGGCCGTTCGTGCCCGGCTCGCCCCAGAACACCTGGCCGGTCGGGTAGTCGACTGGTCGCCCGGTGATGGTGACGCTCTTGCCATTGGACTCCATGGTGAGCTGCTGCAGATAAGCCGGGAACCGCTTGAGGTACTGGTCGTAGGGCATGACACCGACGGTCTCTGCGTGGAAGAAGTCGGAGTACCACACGCAGAGCAGGCCCATGAGGACCGGGAGGTTCTGCGCCAGCGGCGCGGTGCGGAAGTGCTCGTCCATCGCGTGGAAGCCGGCCAGCATCTCGTCGAACCTGTCCGGGCCGATCGCGATCATGGTGGACAGGCCGATGGCGGAGTCCATCGAGTAGCGGCCGCCGACCCAGTCCCAGAAGCCGAACATGTTGTCGGTGTCGATGCCGAAGGCCGCTACCTTCTCCGCGTTCGTTGACACCGCGACGAAATGCCTGGCGACCGCCGCCTCGGCCCCAAGCTCGCCGACCACCCACGTCCGGGCGGAGGTCGCGTTCGTCAGCGTTTCCAGCGTGCCGAATGTCTTGGACGAGATGATGAAGAGCGTCTCGTCGGGGCGCAGATCCCTGGTCGCCTCGACGAAGTCGGTGGAGTCGACGTTGGACACGAAGCGGAACGTCATAGCGCGGTCGGAGTAATAGCGCAGTGCCTCGTATGCCATCACCGGGCCGAGGTCGGATCCGCCGATGCCGACGTTGACCACGTTCCGTATGGGCTTGCCGGTGTAGCCCTTCCACTCGCCTGAGCGGACCTGGTCAGCAAACCTGCTCATCCGGCCAAGGACCTCGTGCACCTCCCGGACCACGTCCGCCCCGTCGACGACCAGCGAGGCGGTCGCCGGCATGCGCAGGGCTACGTGCAGGACCGCGCGATCTTCTGAGACGTTAATGTGCTCGCCCGCGAACATGGCGTCCCGGCGCTGCGTCACGCCTGACTCGTCGGCCAGGTCGACAAGCAGTCGCATCGTCTCGTCGGTGACGCGATTCTTGGAGTAGTCGAGGTAAATTCCCTCGGCCTCGACCGTCAGCCGCTCGCCGCGGCCTGGGTCCTCCTGGAACAGCTCACGCAGGTGACGGTCGCCGACCTCGGCGTAGTGACGCTCGAGCGCCTGCCAGGCCTTGCGCTCGCGCAGCGGCGGAACGTCCGTCATGTCGCATCTCCTTTGCTGGCTGCCACTCTTATCCCAGCACGGCCGGCTGGAGCTGCGCTGCCCGGCCCGTGTAATGCCCAGATGAACCCTTGGAACGGCCCGCTCGTGGTAACGGGCATGAGCGCAGAACAAAGGCCGGGGGTTGGCTCGCGTTTCCTGCTCCGGGTGACCGGAGCGGGACTGCTAATCGCTACCGCCGCCATTCACCTCGACCTGTACCTGACCGGATACCGGACTATCCCGACAATCGGCTGGCTGTTCCTGCTGCAGATCATCGCGGGCTTCGCTCTCGGCGGGCTCGTGCTGGTCACGGGGAGCAGGCTGGTCGCCGCGCTGGGCGCCGGGTTCGCACTCAGCACGCTCGGCGGGTATCTGCTGACTGTGCAATTCGGCCTATTCGGATTTCGCGAGGTGCGGACGACCGCTGGCATCGTGGCCGGGATCATCGAGGTACTGGCGTTCGCTGTACTGGCGTTCCTGGCTGCGACGCCAAGCTCAGCGGTGCGGGCAGCGGACAATCGGTCGGCCGAGGCGATGGCTGCGACGGCGGCTCGGCGGGGCGGAGTGGGTGGTGCGGCGGACGCCGCGCCTGGCGGGGTACACGGCGCGGCTGTTCGCGGCCCGGGCTGGCTGCCCGCCGGGGTCAGCCGGACGCAGGCGGCGCTCGGCGCCGCGGCTGTCTCGGTGGTCGCCCTGGGCCTGCTTGGTGGCGCCCTGGCTGGCGCTGGCGGCAGCGGGGTGCCGGCTCAGGCCAGCTCGACCTCGTCCGGCGCTGGCCTGCTGGCGGCCAGTATCGGCGGAAAGACCGTGCTGACCAACGCCGCCGGCCGCACCCTGTACTTGTTCGCGCCGGACGCGAAAAACAAGTCAGTCTGCTACGGCACGTGCGCGACGTACTGGCCGCCGGTTCCGGGGCCGCTGAGGGCCGGTGCCGGGGTCACCGGAACGCTCGGCACGATCACCCGTACCGACGGATCCACGCAGGAGACCTACGACAGGCATCCGCTGTACACCTACGTCGGCGATTCCGCGCCCGGCCAGGATTACGGCAACAACATCAAC
>DASXKI010000115.1:0-5697 GCA_036496945.1 Streptosporangiaceae bacterium
CGGCAGCCATAGGCCGATAGCGAACGGATGTGCCAGTACTGCCAGATCGCGGCGGCCAGGCGCACCTGGTCAGCCGGCGACTCTTCACTCGCCTCGAGCGCAATGCGCATCAGCGGGAATTCCACGTCGAGGCGCTCGATCGCTTCGGCCTGCAGAGAGTCGGTCTGGTTCAGCTGGGCTATGTCAAGAGCCCAGGACATGAGCTGCCGGACCGCCTGCCGGCGATCTACCGGGCTTAGCTGCTTGATGGCGAAGCTTCGCACGACTGCCAGGACCTTGAACCGGGCATCGCCTCCTGTGCGCATCTCCCGGGACACCAGCGACTTGTCTGCCAGCGTCGCGACCAGGCGTTCGCCAGCGTCCGGTTCCTCATGCGCCACCGTGGCGCCGCACCGGAAGGTGAACGGCGCGGCCAGGATGGCGAGCCGGCTCAGGGCACGCTGCTCATCTGGTTCGAGCAGGTTCCAGCTCCAGCTGATGGTTGCCTCGATCGCCTGATGGCGGGGAACTTCCCGGCGGCCACCGCTCAAGATGGCCAGGCCCCGTCCGACGCTCGCTGCTATGTCGCTCACCGACAGCGTCCGCGCCCGGGCCGCGGCAAGCTCGATGCACAGCGGAATGCCATCGACCGCACGGCACAACTCCACCACCGCGGCAGTCTGGCCAGAGTTCAACTCGATCTCACTGCCGCGAGCCTGGCTGAGCAGACCAGTGAACAATTCGACCGCGCCGCCCGGCTGATATACCGAATGGCCGTCCATCGGGTCAGGGTCTGCGACCGGCAGCGGCCCGACAGTCATGACCGATTCGTCCGGCAGGTGCAAGGGCTCCCGGCTGGTCGCAAGGACGCGGACCCCCGAACAGGCGCTCAGCACCTGCGTGACCGCCGCGGCGGCGGACGCCACTACATGTTCACAGTTGTCGAGGATGATGAGCGCCGGCGTACCGGCGAGCACGGCGCCGAGTCTGGCCACGACCTCGTCGTCGTCCCCAGCATCACGGGCCTCGTCGAGAATCAGCCTGGCAAGCTCCGGTATCAGCGGTTCGCCGGCGCGAACGCGCGACAGGTCGGCGAACCACGGACCTGCCGACGAAAACGGCCGCGACTCGGCGAAACGCAGACACAGCGCGGTCTTGCCGATTCCGCCGGGCCCTACCACAGTGACCAGCCTGTGCCGGTCAAGCAGTCGCGCCAGCGAACTCAGTTCCTCTCGACGGCCCACGAACAGCGTCGGCGAGCGGGGCAATACCGCCGGCCTGAGTTCCGCCGCGAGCCCAGCTCCGTCACCGTCGCCGCCGAGCCATCCATCGCTGTCAGGCACTATCTTGCGCGCAAGCAGCTTGTCGATCCGCCGTTGCCGGGCCTGCAGGGCCCGGAAGGCCTCGACAAGCTCCTGGATTTCACCAGCCGGCCCGTAATGGCGCGCTACGGCGGCGATGAGCGAACTAGGCGGAACCGACTCGTAGTCGCCCTTCTCGATGCGGCGCACCACGGTCGCGCTGACGCACCCTTCCGCAGCCAGATCCTGCTGCAGGATCCCGCTGCGTTCCCGCCACGCACGCAACTCCTGCCCCATCCTGGCCATCACGTCGCCGCGCTCACGGCGGATGTCATCACGCGCAGCCCGAAGGTGGTTCCGGGCACCATCTTGCCCCGTATCCGTTTCCTCGCGCACGAGCCGCCCTCCCACTAGCCGCCGCGACGTCGGCCGCCACCAGCAAACCGAACACTTCGCGCCGAACCGTTGGTTCGGTTCCATCCTTCGGTCGAGCATAGGACACGCCGGTCCGAGACTGAAGAACTCATCCAGCAGAGATTATGACAATCGATTATTTATTCGAATAGATGCAAGCAATGAGTCCACCTACGCGCTTCAGGGAGGCGAAACATGCTCTGGCTACCGATCATCACCATGACGATCATCGAGACAATCGTCGGTTTCCGAGTCGGCAGGGAAAGAGGACGCCCCAAGCTCGGGGCGACCCTGGGATTCCTGTTCGGGCTCATCGGAATTCTTGCCATCTGGCTGATCCCTAGAACTCCGCAGGCGAAGCAGGAGTACCTGGCAGGCAGGCCATGAAGCGCCTCGATGAGCAAATGGCACTGGCAGAGAAGCCGGAGCCGCAGGCATGAACCAGCCCTGGGGCCTGTCGGGGCCGCAATTTCTATGGATCTACGGTGCCGGAATGGCTGCCTTCTTCGCCGCCCCTCTGTTGGTCGCGCCGCTCGCCCGGGCCTTCGGCACGGCGTCTTCCGTGGCTCCTGCCCCCGTCCTGGACGCGTACGAGGTCGGGTACCTGGCGGGAGGCCCGGAGCGTGCGGCCGAGGTGGTCATCGGCGAGCTGACCACCTCCGGCGTCCTCCGGGTGGACAGCGCGGGCAAGATCAGCCAGGCCGACCCGGAGCAGCTGGCCGCGTGGTCCGCGACGCGCACGGACGGGATAGCCGCACAGGCCATACCTGACGGCGTTAGCGCTCAGAAAGTGCGGGAGCAGCTCGCTAAGGACCCGGGTGTCGTGGCCATCGGCGTGCGACTGCGCGCCGAGCGGCTGCTCATCGCCCGCTCCTGGGTCATCGCGGCCGGGGTGACTGCGGGGGTCCTGTGGCTGGCACTGATGATCGTCGGGGGGCTACGGCTAGCGGAGGGCGCCCACAACCACCGCCCGACGGGAGACCTGACAGAACTCTACTTCGTGACCTTCCTCCTCGGCGTCGCCACCCTCGGCCGGGTTAAGCGGCTGCAATGGGCACCGACCAGAGTCGGTGCCGGCTACCTGGAGCAGCTAGGGCAGCCCGAAGTAGCGAAGCAGGTTCAAGAGCAGCTGGCCGCGGACTCGAAGGCGGCGCAGGCAGCAAAGAAGGCTGAGCGGAAGGCGCGGCGCGCCGAGCGGCGAGGCGGCACGTTGCCGGCCAGCAACGCGACCATCGTGAGCCCGGCGTTCGCGGAAGCGACGGTGCCTAGGCAGGAGGCTGCCGGGCCCGCACCCGCTCTGCCGGCCGCGTGGCTGCCCGGCCTGACTGGCGTCGGCGGCGAGGCGGTGCTGCTCGGCATCGCGCTCGCCGGGCTCGCTGCTGTGCAGGATCCCACCCTGCGCACGGCGCTGCTGGCCGGGCTGCCCAGTTCCGGAGGCGGCGGTGGCGGCGGCGGCGGATGCGGCGGGGGGTGCGGCGGATGACCGGGCGGCCTGAGGACCTGGCAGGCGACCCGGACACCGTGGCACTGGCGGAGAAGCCGGAGCCGCTGGCATGAACCAGCCCTGGGGCCTGTCGGGGCTGCAATTCCTGTGGATCTACGGCGCCGGGATGGCTGCCTTCTTCGCCGCGCCCTGGGCAATCGCGTTGTTCGCTGGGGCAGTCAGCACCTCGTCTCCCCGGGTTCCTGGCCTCGTGCTGGACGCGTACGAGGTCGGGTACCTGGCGGGAGGCGCGCAGCGAGCCGCGGAGGTGGTCATCGGCGAGCTGACCACCTCCGGCGTCCTCCGGGTGGACAGCGCCGGCCGGATCAGCCGGGCGGACCGGGCACGGCTGGCCAAGTGGTCCGCGACATGCCCGCACGGGATCTCTTCCCAGGACATACCGGACGGCCTTAGCGCAAAGAAGGTGCGGCGGCGGCTCGCCAAGGACCCGGGCATTGTGGCGATCGGCGCGCGGCTTCGCGCCGATGGACTGCTCATTGCGCGCTCCTGGGTGATCGCGGGAAGGGTGACCGCGGGGGCCCTGTGGCTGGCACTGATGGTCGCCGGGGCGTTGCGGCTGGCGGAGGGCGCCCACAACCATCGCCCGATCGTGGATCTGCAGGACCTCTACATGTTGACCGTGGTCCTCGGCCTGTACAGCCTCCTGCTGCAAATAGGGCACATAGGACTGCGTGCAACGAGTACCAGGGCCGGTTCCAGCTACCTGGAGAGCCTGCGCGCACAGCGGCGTGCCGCCCGGTCGCGCGACGCTGTGCCGGCTGCCGGAGCGACAGTTATTGCCCAGCAGGCCGCGCTCTTCAGCATCGCGCTCGCCGGGCTGGCTGCCGTGGAAGATCCCGCGCTGCGCACCGCGCTGCTGGCCGGACTGCCCAGTTCCGGCGGTGGCGGTGGCGGCGGCGGGTGCGGCGGCGGAGGCGGCGGCGGGTGCGGCGGCGGCGGGTGCGGCGGATGACGGGCGGGCTGGGTGTGGGGATCGGGTGGCGGCCGGAGATCGACTTGACGGTGCCGCGGCTGCCGGGCGTGGAGTGGGTGGAGGTCGTCGCGGAGAACGTGGACCCGGATGCGGTGCCGGCGTCGCTGGCGGCGCTGCATCAGCGCGGGCTGCCGGTGATCCCGCACGGCGTGTCGCTGTCCCTGGGCGGCACCGAGCCGCTTGACGGCAGGCGGCTGGCCCGGCTGGCCGGCCTCGCTGAGCGGTTCGGGTCTCCGCTGGTGAGCGAGCACGTGGCGTTCTGCCGGGCCGGCGGGATGGAGGCCGGGCACCTGCTGCCGGTGCCGCGCACCCGCGCCGCGCTCGGCGTGCTCACCGCGAACATCCGCACCGCGCAGGCGACGCTGCCGGTCCCGCTCGCCGTGGAGAACATCGCCGCGCTGGTCAGCTGGCCGGAAGACGAACTGACCGAGGCGCAGTTCCTCGCCGAGCTCGCCGAGCGCACCGGCGTGCTGCTGCTGCTCGACGTCGCCAACCTGCACACCGCACAGGTCAACTTCGGCGCGGACCCGATCGCCGCCCTCGACGCGCTGCCGCTGGACCGGGTCGGCTACGTGCACGTCGCCGGCGGGATCGTCCGCGACGGCATCTGGCACGACACCCACGCCCACCCGGTCAGCCAGCAAATCCTGGACATCCTCGCCGCGCTCGCCGAGCGCGCCACGGTGCCGGGCGTGATGCTGGAACGCGATGACGCCTACCCTTCCGACGCCGAGCTGGCCGCCGAGATCGCCGCTATCCGGGAGGTGCTCCATGCGGCCCGGGCGTCCTGACGGCGAGCTGGCTGCCCGGCAGCTGAGCCTGGTGCAAGCCCTGGTGGCCGGCGGCGCTCCCCCGGCGGGCGTTGACCCCGACCGCGTCCGCATCCAGGCGCAGGCCCTGGTCCGCAAGCGATCCAGGTCCGTGGCCCGGCACCGCCCCGAACTCGCGGCCAGCCTGGGCGCGGACTTCTGGCCAGCGTTCCAGCGCTACGCCGCAGCCAACCCCACACCGCCGGCAAACACGCCATCCGACACGAAACGGTTCGCCCGCTACATGCGCAAGTCCCGCCGCAGCCACCTCATACGCCTGTTCCTAGGGAGGCGGCACCCATCGTCTCCGACGAGGGGAGGACGTAGGTCTCGGCTGCTCTGCTCGACAGCACGCGCTTCATCGCGGCTTCCTCAGGGTCGCCCGTCGTGAGCCCGGCCTCGGGGTGGACACCTGTCACCCCGAGGAAGAACACGTCGGCTGAGATCTGCCGGGCTGCCTCGGCGGTCGCCGACCCGCACGCCACGGCGGAGTGCTTGAAGAGCTTCCCGCCGAGGATGAAGACCTCTACGGCGGGATGCTCCAGCAGCGCGGCGGCGACAGTCGGGCTATGGGTGATGACGGTGCAATTCAAACGTGAGGGCAGCGCCCTCACCACTGCCAAGGCGGTCGTTCCTCCGTCAATGATCACCGTGCTCCCGGGACGGATCAGGCTCGCCGCGACGACCGCGACCTTCTGCTTGCCCGGAAGGCAGACC
>DASXKI010000116.1:0-18222 GCA_036496945.1 Streptosporangiaceae bacterium
CAAGCAGCAGGTCGCGGCGGTTGTAGGTGACGATCACCGCGATAACTCGCGCCGGATCGCCCGCTACCGGGTCGCGGCCACCGATGTCAGGCATGCCTAGGGGTTGTTCCGTGCCCTGGAGCGCTCCAGCACCTTCCATGCCAGGATGCGCAGCTGGCGAACCGATGAATGGCGGCTGCTGAGCTCGCGCACGGTCCGCTTGATTCGCGGCGAGGCCGCGACGGTCGACTCAAGGCGGTCGGCCAGTGCGCCACGCCCAATCAGGCCCTTCTGCGGCTTGGCGGCAGGGTGCGCCTTCCGGTACTGGTTCAGCACGAGGGCCGCAGCGGCCTGCACCGCGGCGTCAAGCACCTGCTCGGCCGGCTGGTCGGCCGGGCTGACGGCCTGCTCGCCTGCTGCCTGCGGCCGCAGGTCTTCAAGATCACCGACGATGTCGTAGCCGGACGCTCGCAGGCCGGCGATGAGGGTATCGGCATGGTCACTGGCCCAGGCCAGACGGTTCTCGGGCAGAACCAGCCGCGCGCCGACAGGCCGCGCCGCCAGGGCGTCGTGCGCCAGTGCCTCCTTGACGTTCCACATGTAGAACCAGTCGGGGACCTCGGCAGGCAACTCCTGATTCAGGCGCCGGAGGAACTCGACCTCGGGCAGTCCCAGGGAAGCGTTCGCCCTTGCCCTGGTGACGTCGACACTCGCCGGGTCCACGTCGAGCAGCCCAGCAAAGCGCTCCCACAGCAACCCTGGGGCTGACCCGCGTGGTGGCGCCGTGATGACGTGGACTCGATCGGCAGGAATGTGGCGAGCCCAGAGGTCGAGGATCGCGAGCGTGTCGTGGACCCGCCAGAACCACCACTGGCGCCGGTCGGGCGAGACCGACTCCCGATCGATCACATCCGCCAGCCAGTCCTCCCAGCCAGAGGCGTTGCGGTGCTTGACCGTCTCCTGCCACTCGGCCGGCAGCAAGGTAGCCACGTCGCGCACCGTCAGGACGACATGGACCTCGGCTGGCTGAAGCGACTTCACGGCCTGCTCGGCCTGGTGCTCATCCGCGGCCGAGAACAGCTCGTGGGAGATGACGGCAGCTCTCGCCGCTTGCTTCGCCTGAGTTGCGAGGATCTCCCACTCGCCAGCCCACGAGCCCGCGGGATCGCTGTCCAGCTTCTCAATCCCCCGCAGGTCCTGGCTCCCGCGGAAGTGATCTTGCGGGTGATGCCCGGGCAGCACGACGCCCTGCTCGGTGAGCGCGGCGCGATTACGCCAGACAACCTGCTGCAGGAAGGTCGTGCCGGTCTTCGGCTCGCCGATATGCAGGAAGACCTTCGGCCGCCGCCCGGCAGCCTGCGCGCCGGTCCCAGCCTTGGCCGTTGCGTTACCGGACCGTAGTCCCTCAGTGAGCTCGCGCGCCATCCAGCTACCTCGTTGGGGTCAGTTGTGGCGCGTCATCAGGCCACCGGGACCCGGCCGCGCGCTGAGAGCATATGCCCCGAAGGCAGCCAAGGTGCGGCAGTTGCCGAGCCGGGAAGGTCAAAGATTTACCTTTCAGGGAACCGTGGTCGGGGTCACGTCATCTGGAGATCGCCGCGGCCCACTATGCTTGGGCCTCACGGGAGATGTGGTACCCGGGCGTGATGTGGCATTTGCGCGCCTCCTGCACTATCCTCGCGCCTGCACGCTTGGGCCTGACCACGAAGCCACCCCACCGGAGGTCCCCAGTTGCACGAGCCGTTCTCGTTGCTGCTCTCGGTTTATGACGGCGACAGACCGGACTTCATCCGCCGGGCCCTGCGCAGTGCAGTCGATGATCAAACAGTACGTCCGGATCAGGTGGTCATCGTGCGTGACGGGCCGGTCCGTCAGGAGCTCGCCGAGTGCCTGGAGGATTTCCGGGCGAGCAGCCGCGTCCCGGTGACCTTCGTGCCTCTTGAGCGCAACTCTGGCCTTGGCCCAGCCCTGGATCACGGTCTGGCCGCCAGCTGGTTCGACGTCGTCGCCCGGATGGATGCCGATGACGTGGCTATGCCGCACCGCTTTGAAGTGCAACTCCCTCTCATTGAGGACGCCGACATCGTCGGGGCCGGCCTGCTCGAGTTCGTCGCTGACACCGATGACATCGTCGGCCAGCGCGTCCCGCCCACTGAGCCTGGGCAGATTGCCCGTTATGCACGGGTCCATGATCCATTCAACCATCCGACGGTAGTTTACCGGCGCAGCGCTGTCCTGGCGGCCGGCGGATACGGCGACTTCCCGCTCATGGAAGATTACGCGCTGTTCGCGCGGATGCTTCAGACCGGCGCCAGGGCGGTCAACGTGGCCGAGCCGCTCGTCTTCTACCGAGTCGGCGCGACGGCCTTCAAGCGGCGCGGGGGCACAGGGCTGCTGCGCTCCGAACTTCGGCTGCAGCGGGAGTTCCTGCGGAGCGGGTTCACCTCGAGGGCCGAATACGCTCGCAACGTTCTGGTTCGAGGCAGTTACCGGCTGATCCCGTGGTGGCTTCGCCGTGCTGTCTACCGGCCGCTGGTGGCGCTGCTGTCCAAGCGCCCGGTGCCTGTGGCCGACGAGCCGGCTCTGCCTGAGCAGCCTGACTGGGAGTACGCGGATGACTGGCAGTACCCGGACATGATCGCGGCCGGCATGCGGCACGAGCCAGGCGGCCGGCAGTGAACCACGATCTCGTCGTCATCGGGTCCGGGTTGTTCGGGCTGACAGTCGCGGAACGATGCGCCACGGATCTCGGCCTGCGCGTGCTCGTGGTGGAGCGCCGCAGCCACATCGGCGGCAACGCTTACAGCGAAGCGGAACCGCAGACCGGCATCGAGGTGCACCGCTATGGCGCGCATCTATTCCATACCTCGAATGCGCGCGTGTGGGATTACGTCAACCGGTTTACCGCGTTTACCGGCTACCAGCACCGGGTGTTCTCCGCCTATAAGGGCCGCGTTTATCCGATGCCTATCAACCTGGGCACCATCTGCGAGTACTTTGGCCGGCTGATGTCGCCGGATGAGGCGCGAGCGCTGGTCGCGGCGCAGGCCGGCGAGGTGCCAGCTGGTGCCGCCGAGAACCTGGAGCAGAAGGCCGTCTCCCTCATCGGGCGGCCGCTGTACGAGGCATTCATCCGCGGCTACACCAGCAAGCAGTGGCAGACCGATCCGGTCGACCTGCCCGCGGAGATCATCACGCGGCTCCCCGTGCGCTACACCTTCGACAATCGCTACTTCAGCGACAAGTTTGAGGGCCTGCCCGTCGATGGCTATACGGCCTGGCTGGAGCGCATGGTCGACCACCCCAACATCGAGGTGCGGACGGACACCGAGTACCAGGACGTCCGCGCCGACCTGGCTGGCCAGATACCCGTGGTCTACACCGGCCCGCTCGACTCGTACTTCGGGTACTCCGCGGGTGATCTTGGCTGGCGGACTCTTGATTTCGAGCAAGAAGTACTGCCGACCGGCGATTTCCAGGGGACGCCCGTCATGAACTACGCCGATGACGACGTTCCCTTCACGCGGATCCTGGAGTTCCGGCACTTCTACCCCGACCGTGACTGGTATCCCAAGGACATGACTGTCATCACGCGGGAGTACTCTCGCTTCGCTGGCCGTGGCGACGAGCCGTACTACCCGATCAACACGGCATCAGACCGGGCGAGGCTGCAGGCCTATCGCGAGATGGCCCAGCGGGAGCCCGGCGTGCTGTTCGGCGGTCGTCTTGGCACCTACAAGTACCTCGACATGCACATGGCGATCGGGTCCGCGCTGAGCATGTACGACAACCGGCTCCGCCCGCACTTTGCCGACGGGGAGCCCCTGAACCGACACGAGGAGGAAGCATGACGGGCGCCGAGAGCCCAGGCGCCCTTCGGGTGCTACAGCGGGTCGTTTTTCCTAGTGACGATCTTGACATCGTCCCGCTGTATGTCGAGACCAACATGGAACGCGGGGCCGGCGAGCTCGCCGCCGAACTCGCCAACAAGGCGCTCCTGGGGCCGAAAGAGAGCCAGGTCGCCGTTCCGGTGCCTAGTGCCGCGGTCGGCGAGGCCCAGGCGAGCATCCGATTCGGAGCCGATGTCCTGGGCGCGCTAGCCGAGGGGGCAAGCCCCCGCCGCAGCGCCCTGATCAGCGCGGCCCGGCGCGTGTCGTTTGCCACGTACTTCAACGCGTTCCCGGCAAGCTACTGGCGCCGGTGGACTTCCGTGCAGTCAGTGACGCTCCGCATTCGGCTGGCAGGCGAGTCGACGATCGTCCTGTACCGCTCCACTTCCAAGGGCTTCAGCCATCCCGTCGAGACGATCAACGTCACGTCCGACGAGCCCGAGACGATCCAGCGCACCCTGCCGCTGACCCCGTTCATCGACGGTGGCTGGTACTGGTTCGACATCGTCGCTGGGCCGCACGGGACGACCCTCATCGAAGCCGACTGGCTCGGCGAGACCGAGTCGGCCGAGCAGTCCGAGCCGGGCAGCGTCAGCATCGGGTTCACCACGTTCAACCGGCCCGACTTCATGCTGGACCAGCTGCGCACGCTAGGCGACGCGAGCGAGGTGCACGGCCTGCTCGACCGCGTCTACGTCATCGATCAGGGCACTGACAAGCTGCGCGACCAGCTGGGGTTCGCCGACGCGGCGAAGAAGCTCGGCGATCGGCTCCAGGTCATCGACCAGGGCAACATCGGCGGGTCCGGCGGGTTCTCCCGGAGCATGGACGAGACCGTGCGGGCCGGCGACAGCGACTACCTGCTCCTGCTGGATGACGATCTCAAGATCGATCCTGAGGGCATCCTCCGCGCGGCCACGTTCGCCGACCTCGCGCGCAAGCCGACGATCGTCGGCGGCCACATGTTCAGCCTCTACGACCGATCCCTGCTGCACGCCTTCGCCGAGGCCATCGAGCCGCACAGCTGGTGGTGGGGTGCGGCGCCGAACACCAAGGCCAAGCATGACTTCGGACGGCGTAACCTGCGCAACACGCCGTGGCTGCACCGGCGCGCCGATGCCGACTACAACGGCTGGTGGATGTGCCTGATCCCGACCCAGATCATCGCCGAGATAGGGCTGTCGCTGCCGGCGTTCATCAAGTGGGACGACGCCGAGTATGCGGTCAGGGCGCGGGAGCACGGCTATCCGACCGTGTCGATGCCGGGCGTGGCAGCCTGGCACGTGCCGTGGGACGACAAGGATGACGCCAGGGACTGGCAGGCGTACTTCCATCTGCGAAACCGCATCGTCTCGGCCTTGCTGCACTCGCCCCACGACCATGGCGGCAGCCTCGTCCCTGGCAGCCTGGAGCGGCAGCTTCAGAGCCTGCTCTCCATGCAGTACTCCACCGTGGAGTTGCGGCTGCTCGCGATCGAAGACGTGCTGACCGGGCCAGGTCACCTGCACGGGGAGATCGCCACCAAGCTGGGTCAGCTGCGCGAGATCCGATCCCGGTATACCGATGCGAAGTTCGAACGTGACCAGGGCAGCTTTCCCCCGCCGCGGCGGAAGGCACCGGACTCGCTCAAGCAAAACACGACGCCCACGAACAAGTTCAACCTGCTGACCAAGGCTGCGTCAGGTACCGCGCGGCAGTTCCGGTCGCCCAGGAAGGGGTCCGCGAAGCGCCCGCAGATGGCCCTGCCCTTCCATGACGCGTCCTGGTGGGTGCTGGCCGGGCTCGACAGCGTCCTGGTATCGGCGTCCGAAGGTACGGGCGCCGCCTGGTACCGGCGTGACCCCAAGATCTTCCGCTCGCTGGGGTGGCGGAGCCTGAGAGCCCACCGACGGCTCCGGCGCCGCTGGTCCAGACTGGCAGCGGAGTACCGTGCCGCCGCGGCTGACTTCAACTCGCCGGAGCGCTGGCGCAAGACGTTCGAAGCTTCGCTCGGGCGTGCTCCGGACGGGCAGTGAGCTCGCAGCTCGCGGGCGGGAACGCGGCGGGCGCCGGCGGGCCGGGCGGCGAGTCCCGGCCGCAGGCGGGCAGCGGCGCGCGAATCACCCCTGGCACGCAGTTGGCTTCGGTCGCTGCCAGGTACGGGCCGATCGTCGTCCCGGCCGCGGCCATGGTCGTGGCCGGGATCGTCGGGCTGGCACGCGATTCCTCGATGGGCAACGACGAGGTCGCGACCCGCTGGGCCGCTCTCCTAGGCCTCCGCGGGCTCGCGCGCCTGCTCCGCCACGTCGATGCCGTACACGGGCTCTACTACCTGATCATGCACGTCTGGACGGTGGTCGGCACCAGCCCTGCGGTCCTGCGCATCCCCTCGGTTATCAGCATGGCAGTGGCTGCGGCGGTGATCGCGATCCTGGCTCGCCGGCTAACCGGATCGGGCTGGGCGGCGCTGTTCGCGGGCCTGATCATGGTGCTCACGCCGATGATCACCTACTACGCGCAGACGGCCAGGTCCTACGCCCTGGTGTATGCGTGCGTCGCGCTGGCCACGCTCGCTTTGCTGCGCGCGATGGACGCCGAGGCGGGTGTGGCCGCTGGGCGGGCCGGCCCACGCTGGCTGCTCTACGCCGGGCTGATGACGCTGAGTGGCTACCTGAACGAGATGGCGCTGCTCGTGCTCGCAGCGCACGCGATTACCGTGCTGCTGGCTCGCTATGGCCGGCGTGCATCCTTGCACTGGGCGGCCGCTGCTGGCGGCAGCGTCATCCTTCTAGTGCCGCTGCTGGCGCTCAGCGTCGGGGAGCGCGCCGCCATCAGTTTTCTCGGCCGACCGGGCCTGGGTGCCGCCAAGACCCTCTTCCATGACTATTTCGGCCCGACCACGGCCGTAGCCTTGCTCCTGCTTGCCTGTGCCGTGATTGCAGTCCTTCCTGCCGAACCCGCCTGGCCGAGGCTTCGGGCCGGCGCCCCAGCCGGGACCGGGACGGAGCCGGATCCGGCCTGGTGGCGCGGCGGGATCTCGCTCCCGTCAGTGGCCGCGCCGCTCCTCGTGGTGCCGGCCTTCCTGCTGGCGGCCGAGTCCCGGATCGTGGCGCCCCTCTACATCGATCGTTACGTGCTCTACGGCGAGGCCGGAGCCGCGCTGCTGGCAGGCGCCGGGGCCTACCGCCTCGGGCAGTGGCTGACCCGGTACGGGCACTGGCGGGAGCTCGTCTTCGTCCCCGGCGCGATCGTCTGCGTGCTGGCGCTCGTGCTACAGCTCGGACCGCAGGAGCGGGTCCGCACGCCGCAGAGCCGTCTGTTCGACTTCGGCGGGCCGTCGCGCTATGTCGGGGCGCACTCCCGGCCGGGCGACGGCGTGCTCTACTTCGGCACCCTGTTCCGCAAGGCCGAGCTCGGCTACCCGGCCGATTTCCGGAAGGTGACCGACTTCGGTGTTGCCGTTACGCCCCTGCGGGCCGGCAACTTCCGCGGCACCGACAAGTCCGTTGCGCAGACGCTCCCGCTCATGCTCGGCTACCAGCGGATCTGGGTCATCGGCGCGCGGCCGTCCGCGCACCTGTCGCCTGGCCCGCTGAGGCAGGAGAGCGCGACGCTGGCGAGCCAGTTCCGGCTGATCGACAGCCAGCACTTCCGTGGCATCACCGTGACGCTCTGGCAGCGCCGGTAAGGGGCGCCAGGCCCGGCCACGCACCATGCGAGGATCCAGCCGCGCATACCGGGCCTGCGCGGCGTACCAGGCGGGGGCCGTAGCTGGCTTGCGCGGCGTACCGGGCCGGGGTCGTAGCGGGCTTGGGCGGCGTACCAGGCCGGGGCCTAGCTGGCTTGCGCGGCGTACCGGGCCGGGGCCGTACCGGGCTTGCCCGGGTCTAGCGGGCTAGCCGCCAGCCCAGGACGCTGTTGATCTGCGTCGTGGGCTGGCCGAACAGCTGGATCAGGAAGTGCCCCAGCGGCGTACCGGGCGCGGTGTCGGCGACGACGATGGCGGGCTTCATCGCGGCGAGGTCGGCGTGGATCTGAGCCGCCGACGGGACTGCAGCCCCAGCCTGGCCTGCGAACAACGCGTCGATGTAGACGGTCGTGGCCGTCAGGCCGGCCCGCCCGGCCCGTCCCTTGTGACCCGGCTGCCCCGGCGCGATGAAGTCGCCGCCAATCATCGTGGCTGGCTCTCCCGTCACCGCTTGCCACCGCATCACCTGGGAGGTCCCCTCCCACGGGAACGGGGCTATCAGCACGCGGTCGGCAGGAGCAACGTGCAGCGCGGCGAACGTCGCCCGCCAGCCCGACGGTGGCCCGCCGGTGCCGAGGTAGTAGTAAGGCGCGGGCACCACGGGCAAGATCGCGAGCACGGCGATGCCAGCCGCGATCATGCCGCCAAGCTGGCTGCGCCCGAATGGCCGACCCTCGCGGCGAGCCAGGTCCAGGGAGAAAGCCAGGACGACGGCGGCGGCCGCGTCCGCCAGGATGCACAGCCGGTCGGGCACCATGCCGGAAAGGACGGGCAGATGCTGCAGGTACTGCCAGGGCATCAGGAATCCGGGCAGGCTGTCGGCGTGCGGCACCAGCTGCTTCGCCCCGAGCCCGAGCCACTCCAGGACCAGGCAGGTGATGCCAGCGGTGCGGATCGTCAGGTTCCGCCAGAAGTAGATAACGGCCACGACCAGCAAGATGATCAGGGGCACGCCGAGGTAGGCCAAGTACTCCGGCACGGGCTGGGGATAGTGGCCCGCGCTCGCCACGCTGGCGGATGTGTGGAACAGCACAGTGTTAGACGGCGTCACGAAGGAGTACGGCAGCGATCCCAGGTTGGTGAGCCGGTGGCGGTAGTTGATCAGCACCGTGGCGGCCGCTGAGCCAGCGGCGATGCCATGGAACTGAACCCACAGCGCACGCGCGCAGATCACCAGCGCGACTCCGGCGCCGGCGGCGAGCCCGGTAAGTGTCGGCCGGATCCGCTGACCGATGACCTTCGGCCGGCTGATCGCCAGCACCGCCAGCAGGATCAGCGCCGCAATTACCGTGTCGACGAGGGTCTCCTCGGCGATGAATAGCTGAGCGGCCGCTAGCAGGCCTAGCCATATCCCGTTGCGGACCGCGCTACCTTGTCCCGTCACGATGCGCAGCAGCCGGTCGATCAGCAGGGGCGGGATGAAGGCCAGGACGAGTGAGTAATGCCCGATGCCCGAGTTGACGAGGGCCGGTGAGAAGCCGTAGAGCATGCCGCCGAGCGCGGCCGCGAGCACGGACGACTGCCAGCGCCTAAGCACGTAGAACATGGCGGCCGCCGAGCCTGCGAACCCGACTACCAGGAGCACTGTCAGGCTGACCTGCGGGCCAAAGTACAGCGTGACCGGCGTCATCAGGCTGCCCGGCAGCAGGAGCGAGGTGTTCCACATCAGGTTGACGCCATGCGGCGCGTTCATGGCGGTGGTAGTCAGGGCCGGCAGCCGGAAATGCTCGATAGCCGTCGCGGCGTAGCGCATGAACCAGGTCGCCTGGTTGACATCCTGGACGTCGCCGATCTGGCGGCGGGCCGCTGGGTTAAACCAGAGGTGAGACGTCACGAACAGGGCGCACAGCAGATACCACGCCGGGACGATGGCAGCCCAGTGGGCCCGGGCCCAGGCCGCTGGCCTGGAACTCGCCACCTGCTGGGGTGCATCCGCCGTCTCGGCGGTTACTCCGGACAGTGTTGCCTCCTCTACGACCCAGGTCCCGCCCGCCTGCGCCTGAGTGAGGCCAAGCTATGCGGCTGACCAGCCGTTACCATGGCTGGTCAACAAACGTGTACAAGGTACTGCCGACCGGGCGCAAGCCGCAGCCGGTCAGCCAGCCTATCCCCAGGCAGCGGCTGTTAGTCCGGTGGTGAGCTCGCGCGGAGTGGCTCCGCCCTGCGACACGTAGAGGCTGTCGCCTGCCAAGTACAGCAGCCAGCCCCCGGCTGAGCTTACGTCAAGGCTGGTGTGGTCGAGGTTGACATAGCCGACGGCCACCTGGTGCACCAGCGTCCCGGCCGTGCTGACCTCCCACATGAGCCGGGAGGTGTTGCGTGCGGGCTCGCCCGCGCAGCAGGCGCGGCTGACGAACAGGTTGCCGTTCGGCATGTACACGCCTTCGCGCAGGTAGCTCTGCTGCTGGCTGGGGCTACCCGTCACCGGCACGCTCGTCACCCCGGCCCCGGACAGGTAGTACTGCGCCTGCGAGGTATCGACGATGTTCAGGTTCCAGCCCTCGTTGTCCTGCGACGCGGAGATCGAGACGGCCACATGATCGTTGTCCGCGGCCCAGGAGAGGTGCGAGATCGGGTAAGGCAGGCCGCCGCCCTGGCCAGCCGGGAGCATCGGGAGCTTGATCGTCGAGCCAGAGCTAAGCGTCCGGATGTCGAGGTGGAACAAGGACACAAAGTTTGAGGCGTTCGCGAGGCAGCCGGGCGTCAGCCTCGGCTCGTCGGTATACGCCAGCTTGGTCCCGTCCGGGCTGACCGCCGGCAGGATGCCGGGCGCGATGTCGATGACCGTCCCGCCGGCGACCGGTATCGCCTCGATCTCGTCCGAGCAGCCATGCTTGACCGCAAAGTAGACCATGCCCGGGCCGGACACCGAGACCTCATCACCCAGCACGTGCGCGGGCACCAGCGTCCGCGTCACCGTTCCGGTGGCCGGGTTCAGCGTGACCAGAGCCCCGGCCTTGGTGACGCCAACCATGGCGGGCGGTGCCGCCGCAGCGGCATTGGCGGACGGGGCCGGGGACGACGCGCTGTGCGTGACGGTCACCGTGGGCGCCGGACTCGGCTTGCTAGTTCCGCAGGCTGATAGCGCCACGGCCGCCGTGACGACGCCGAGCAGCACGGCGGCCGCGGACCTGGAGGGGGCAGCAGGCATCTGGCATCTCCATAGGGTGAGAGCAGCGGTACAGGGGTTAGAGCACGCAACCGCCCCGTGACCAACAAAAATCAGGTCACGATCGTGAAACCAGGTGACGATCGTGACAGTGCCGGGCAGCGCGCTGCAATAGATGTGCGCGATCGTGACGAGCCGCCGAACGCGGCTGCCCGGCGCGCGCTGCCCGGCCGGCCACCGGGGCCGGCTCAAGGCGCGAGGGACCGCTGGCCGGCGGGTGCCCTCGGGGGCCGGCGGGTGGCCTCGAGGGCCGGGCGGTCAGCCCGTGAAGGCGGTCGCCATCCGGCGGACCGCCTCAGCGATCAGCTCCGGCGACGTGCCGATGTTGAGCCGGGCGAAGCCGAGGCCTTCGGTGCCGAAGTCCGGGCCGGGACTGACGGCGACGCGGCCGCGGGCTAGGAACTCGGCCGCCGGGTCGTCGCCAAGTTCCATTTCGCGGAAGTCGATCCAGGCGAGGAAACTGGCCTGCGGCCGCCGGTAGCGGGCACCGGGCAGGTGCTCGGCCAGCAGCGTGGTCAGCAGCCGCGTATTGGCGTCGATCTGCGTGACGACGGCATCCAGCCAGTGCCGGGAACTGCGCAGCGCCGCGACCGAGGCATGGATGCCCAGGTGCGAGGCGAGCAGGGCGTCCCAGCGCCGCTCCAGGATGGCGGCGGCGGCGGTGTCGCCCGCGATGGCGATACCGCATTTCAAGCCGGGGATGTTCCAGCCCTTCGAGGCCGAGGTGAACACGACGGCCCGGCGGGCCGCCGGGTGGTCCAGGGTGTGGAACGGCACGTGCGTTCTGCCCGGCAGCACCAGCGGCGCGTGGATCTCGTCGACCAGGACGGGCACGCCGCGACGGTCGCACAGGTCGGCGATCGCGGTCAGCTGGTCGCGCGACCAGACCCGGCCAAGCGGGTTGTGCGGATTGCACAGCAGGTAAGCGCCAACCCCCGGCTCTGCGAGCGCGCGGTCGAGCCTGGCCAGGTCAAGGTCATAGTCTCCGTCCGCGGCCGCGAGCGGCGCCTGCACGATCCGCCGGCCTGCCAGCTCCAGTCGGAAGAAGAACGGCGCGTAGACGGGCGGGTTGATCACCACGCCGCCACCCGGCGGGGTGATCGCCTGGATCACCTCGGCTATGCCCGTCATCACGTCGGGAATGGCGAAGATCAGGCCTGGATCAGGCGACCAGCCGCCGAGGCGGTCAGCGGCGAACTCCGCGAATGCCTCGCCGAGGTCACCCTTGTGCGGATAGCCAAGGTCGCCGTTGGCCACCGCGGCCCGGATCGCGTCCTTGATCGGCTCGGCCGGATCGAAGTCCATCTCGGCGACAAACGCAGGCAGCACGTCGGCGGGGTAGGTGCGCCACTTGTGGCTCTTGCGCGTGCGCAGGCGCTCCAGCGAGCAGTCACCGAGAATCGCGTCCATCCTGTGGATCGTAGTGCGGTCCCGGTCGGCACCGTTGTCGGCGCTCTCGTTGGCCGGCAGCAGCGCCACCAATGAACTACGATATGGTAATATCCATTCTCGTGATACCTGACGATGATCCCGGCGTCGTCACCGCACTGCACCGGGCGACGCACGCGACACTGCACGCGCTCGGGGCCAGGTTGGCGTACCTGGCGCTCACGGCCTCGGAGCACAACGTCCTGGCCGTCCTCGCGGAAGGCCGGTCGCGAGCTGTGGGTGAGCTGGCCATGGCGACCGGCACCAGGCCGACAACGCTGACCAGCGTGCTGGATCGGCTTGCAGGCAGGCAGCTGCTGACGCGTGAGCTCGATCCTGCCGATCGACGCTCGTTCCTGATCGAGCTGACGCCTGCCGGCCGCCGGACGGCCAGCACCGTGCGCGCCGCCGTGACCGAGCTAGAACAACATGCGCTCAGCTCGCTGACGCCAGCACAGATCGCTGGTTTCCACGCGGTGACCAGGGCGCTTACGGAGGTGCACTGATCATGGATCACGCCCACGCGCACGCCGGCGGCCCCGCCGTGCCCGACATGCCCGACGAGCTCGCCGGGCTGCTGGGCCAGATCGTGCCACCAGACGGCGGATTCGGCCATCGCGAGCACGTGCACCTGGCGTTCCTTGCCGCGCAGGCACACGGACCTCAGGCCGCTACCGCCAAGATCAGCTCGTGGATCCGGCGCATCGCCATCTACGAGCACGCGCCGCAGAAGTACAACGCGACGATGACGCGGGCCTGGGCCGAGATCGTCGGGTACCACCTCGAGGCCGATCCGGCGGTCGCCGACTTCGGCGAGTTCGCCGACCGCTATTCCGCCTTGCTGGACAAGCGGCTGCTGCGCCGTCATTACAGCTCGGCCATGCTCGCGTCGGCGGCAGCGCGCAGCGGCTGGGTGGAGCCGGATCTGGCCCCGTTCCCATGGTCTTAGGGTTTGCTCTTGCCGATGTCGCCGGCGAGATAGCGGTCGATCGCCGGCCCGACGGCCACGGCCAGGTCGTCCGCGCTCGCCGCGGCGACTGGTTCAAACCGGAGCACATATCGCGTCAGCGCAAGGCCCACGATGTGTGATGCGATGAGCGAGGCACGGAACGGGGTGGTCTCCGGGTCGCCGCCGCCCGCCACGCTCGCCATGGGCCTGAGTATCGCCTCGGCGAGGAACTCGCGCAGCATGACCGCGGCCTGCTCGCTGGTCAGCGCTGACCGCAACAGCGCCACGAACGCGTCGCGGACCTCGGCGCCCTCCCACAGCGTCAGGGCCGAGCGGACCAGGTGCTCGCCTGCCGACTCGCCGGGGCCACGGCTAGCCTCGGCCAGCGCCGCCGTGATGACCTCGCTCGGTACGACGGGGAGCTGCATCGCCGCTGCGAACAGCCGCTCCTTGCTGCCGTAAAAGTGGTGGACGAGCGCGGGGTCCACCGCGGCGGCCGCGGCGATCGCCCGGATCGTGGCGCCGTCATAGCCACGCTCGGCGAACTGCGCACGGGCCGCGGCGAGTATCGCCTCCCGCGTGCCGCTGTCCCCCGCGCGCCGGCCGGTCCGCGAGCTGGCGCTGGTCCGGCGCCTGTCGTCTCTCACGCGGGCACCCGGTGCCGGCCGGCCGACAGGGTGAGGTCGAAGAACCGCTCCTCCAGCGTCGCCGGCGCCTCGGACACGCGGTCGTCGGTGCTGCTGGCGGGGCCAGCGGCAAGTGCCCGCCTGACCTCGTCCCGGCTGGCGCCGGGCACGCGCAGCCTCCGCCCGGCCAGCGCCACCGGCAGCCCGGCGCGCTCCAGCTGGCTGTAGGCGGCTCGCCAGTTCACCGCTTCGACGACCGCGACCTGAGCGGCGCCGATGATCTGCCCGGCGGTTCCGGCCGCCACCACCTCGCCGTCCGCCATGATGATCAGCCTGTCGCACTCCCCGGCCTCTTCCATGTAGTGGGTCGACACCAGCGCGCCCGCGCCGGCGTGGACAGCACTGGCGATTGTCTGCCAGAGCCGGGCCCGGCCGAGCGGGTCGACACCGGAGGTGGGCTCGTCCAGGATCAGCAGCTCGGGCCGATGGGCAAGCGCCTCGGCAAAAGCGGCGCGGCGCTGGAGGCCGAGCGGCAGCTGGCCGACCGGGATCGCCGGGCCGCCGATCTCGCCGGCCGTCTGGGCTGCTTGCTGTTGCACCTGAAGGGACGCAGCGCGGGAGGCGCGCTGGGTGCCAAAGACGGCAGCGGCAAACTCCAGGTTTTCGGCGATGGTGAGGTCGTCGTACAGACCGAGGCCCTGCGGGACATAGCCGATCCGGCGCCTGGTTGCCCGGCTCGGCTGCTCGCCCAGCAGCACGATCTGGCCTGTCGTCGCCGGGATCAGGCCGAGCAGCATGCGGATCAGAGTCGTCTTGCCTGCGCCGTTCGCGCCGAGCAGGCCGACGATCTCGCCCCGGCGCACCTGGATGCTGACGTCCCGGACGGCAGCGACCTGACCGAACACGCAGGTGACGGCGATACTCTCGGCCAGGGTCGCGGCCGCGTGCTGGCTAGCGTGGCCGGCGGTGCCGCCGTCGGCCGGCTCGGCGGGCGCTGCTGGCTTGATGTCCCCGGCTGGCCGGGACTTGAGCTCGCGGTCGAGGGCCGCCACGATGACGGCGTCCTGCAGGTCCGGCGTGACTGCCTCGCCCGGACAGGAGGCACCCGGCGGGCACCACACGCGCCAGGACCCACCCCGTCGCCATGCCCGGGCGCTGGCCTGCCGCGTCGGCTGCGCCGCCGCCATCACTACCGAGCCTGGCATCGCCGCCACGATCTGCTCTGGTGGCCCGGCGGCGAGCTGGCGCCCGGCGTCGAGCACGAGCACAGTGCCCGCCCGCTGCGCATCGTCGAGGTAAGTCGTGGCGAGGACCACTGCGGCGCCACCGGCCGCTGCTGACGCGATGAGAGACCACAAGTCCGTCCGGCTCACCGGATCGACGCCGGTGCTCGGCTCGTCGAGTATCAGCAGATCCGGCTGGTGCAAGAGGGCGGCGATGACGCCGAGCTTCTGCCGCATTCCGCCAGACAGCTGCCCGGCCAGCCGATCGCGGGCAGCCGACAGCCCCGCGCGGCCTATCAGCTCGGCTGTCCGCTCAGTCGCGGCGTCGCCATGCATGCGGTACGCGGTCGCACGGAAGGCGAGGTTCTCGGCCACGCTGAGATCCGGATAGACGCCGGAGCTCGCCGGAAAGTAGCCGATCCGCAGCGAGCCGGGACTGCGCACCTCGCCGGCATACGGCCGCACGGCGCCAGCGAGGCAGCGCAGCAGGGATGTCTTGCCCGCGCCGTCCCCGCCCACGACGGCGGTGACCTGACCGGAGGCGACTGTCAGCGAGACGTCCTCGAGCGCCACGGTGTCGCCGTAGCGCAGCCGCAAGCCGCTCGCGCCATAGCTGCCCGCGCCGTTGCTGCCCGCGCCGTAGCTGTTCGCGCCGTAGCTGTTCGCGCCGGAGCTGTTCGCGCCGGAGCTGTTCGCGCCGTAACTGGCGCTTGCGCCGTAACTGGCGCTCGCGCCGTCGCAGCTAGCGCCGTCGCTGGCGGACTGTGGCCGTGTCATGCCGACTGTCCCTGCCCGTGCGCCGCGACGACGGCGGGCCTGGCCCGGCGTCGCAGGCCGCCGCCGGACGACGCCGGCGCCGGCGCCAGGTACCGCCGGAACCGCAGAATCGCCAGGGTGACGACGACGAGCCCGAGCAAGGCGAGGAACACGAATGGCTGCCACAGCGGCGCGAGCGGCTCAGCTCGCAGCATCACACCGCGGGCGATCTCGTTGAAGTACGTCAGGGGCAGCAGGTAGGCCAGCCAGCGGACGCCCACTGCGATCGAGGCCAGCGGGAAGATCAGGCCCGACAGCAGCACCTGCGGCAGGAGCGTCATGACCGCGAGCTGGATCGCCTGGCCCTGGTTCTGGGAGACGGTGCTGATCAGGACGCCGATCCCCAGCGTGACGAACAGGAAGAGAAGCGCGCCGAGCCCGAAGACGAGCGCCGAACCCCGGAACGGGACGCCGAAGATCGTGATGCCGACGCCGAGCACGATGGCCAGGTCGACCGCCGCCACCACGAAGTACGGCACGATCTTCCCGAGGAACACGTCCCGCGGCCGCAGCGGCATGACGGCTAGCTGCTCGAGCGTGCCCGACTGACGCTCGCGGACGACGCCGAGGCTGGTAATGATCGTCCCGATGAAGACGAGCACGACGCCGGCCAGCCCGGGAATCATCACGTACGACGTCTTCAGCGCCGGGTTGTACAAGATGGTGACCGACGGCTTCGGCGGCAGCGCGCCTGGCGATGCGTAGGAGACGCGGAGCTTCGACAGCGCCGTCAGCGTGGCCTGCGCGGTGAACAGCTGACTCCCGTCGACCAGCACCGACGCAGAGCCGCCTGCGCCGGTCACGAGTGCGGCCGCGGCGTGGCCGTCCCGCAGCTCATGCTCCGCCCAGGTGCGGCCGCCAGCCGGGTCCGTGTTCACCACGTGGAATGGCGCGGGCAGCACCCGGGCCACGGCGGCGGCATCCGGCCCTGCCACGGCAACCGGGATCGAGGTGACGTCGAAGCTGGCGGCGTAGCCGAGCACGACCAGCAAAATCACCGGCATCGCGATCATCATGGCCAGCGTCCGCCGGTCGCGCCGCAGCTGCCGGAACTCCTTCACGATCATTGCCCACATATGAGCCTCCGGACGACGACAGCCAGATATCAACGTCTGTTGAATTCTACGCATGATGAATTATCTGAAGCAAGCCTGCTTGTTCTTCATGATCATGGTCAATGGCAAGATGGCCTCATGGTCGTCACACGGCACTCGGGGCGCTGGACGTTAGAGGACCGGTTCAGTTCGCCCTGGCATTACCTGCCGTTCGACGTCCCAGCCGGATCATGCGCCGTGCGGGCCGAGCTTGAGTACGAGCGATCGGGCGCCATCATGGACCTCGGCTGTATGGGCGCGGCCGGGTTCCGCGGCTGGTCCGGCGGCGCGCGCAGGTACTTCGTCATCACCGACGCCGCGGCGACGCCTGGCTACATCCCCGGCGAACTCGAGTCGGGCTTGTGGCAAGTGATGATCGGCCTGCACCGGGTCCCGCCTGGCGGCGCCGACTACACGCTGACTGTCGAGGTGTCGAGCACGGCCGGCGAGCTCGCCCCGGACGAGCCGCCGGAGCAGATGCCGCCGCTGGCAGATAGGCCTCCGCACCGGGACTTGCCCGCCAGCGCTGGCCGCCGGTGGCTGGCCGGCGACCTGCACACCCACACCGTCCACTCCGATGGCGTGATGACGGTGGCCGAGCTGGCCAGGTTCGCGGCCGGCCGGGGCATGGAGTTCCTCGCGGTCACCGACCACAACACGATCAGCCACCATGCCGAGCTCCCGGCGGCCGCCGCCGTGCACGGCATCACGCTGGTACCCGGCCAGGAGGTCACCACCGAGTCGGGCCATGCGAACGCCTTCGGCGACATCGGCTGGGTCGACTTCCGGCAGGCGCCCGACGACTGGCTTCTCGCGTGCGAGGAAGCAGGCGGGCTGCTCTCGGTCAACCATCCCTACGGTGGTCAGGTCAGCTGGGTAGCGCCCATGAAACGCAGGCCGCCGCTGCTGGAGGTCTGGCATTGGAGCTGGCTTGACACCCGGTGGACGATGCCGCTCGGCTGGTGGCAGGCCTGGGATCCGGCGGCGATCCCGGTCGGGGGCAGCGACTGGCACCGGCCAGGGTCAGATGCGCCGCCCGGTTCGCCGACAACCTGGGTCGAGACCGAGGATGACGACCCGGCTGCCGTGCTGGCGGCGCTGGCAGCCGGACGAACCGCGGTCTCGGGCGGCTGGAACGGCGCCGTGCTGCTGCGGGTGGGCGACGAGTTCATCGCCAGCGACAGCGACGGGACCATCCTGGCCGGGCCGGAAGGACCGCTGGCGAGAGTCCGCGGCCAGCTGGCGAAGTTCCCAGCGGCCGAAGGCTGCCACCGACTCGTCGACCAGACCGGCGCAACGCTCGCCCTGACCGGCTAGCGCC
>DASXKI010000117.1:0-9727 GCA_036496945.1 Streptosporangiaceae bacterium
TAATCCAGCCGAGGAGCCTGGTAAGCCGATTCGCCTAGCGTGGTGGTAACGGTTCCCTGGGCGGGAATGAAGGGAGCCGAGGATGCGCCAAACAGCCAAGACGGCTTGCGTCGTCTCCCGACCTAAGGTGCAGCTCTGGTCCGCGGATCACGTCAGGCCTCAGCCATGACCGAGGGTCGCTCGTCCTGCAGTTCGTCACAGCTGTGATGACGTGCATGCCCCGGCCTGCAACTCGGTCGGCTTGTGTCAACGCCCCCTCCATATATCGGGAGGTGCATCGATGGCGGACAACGCCGCCGGCGCCGACGTTGCACTGTCGCTCAACGTCAACGGGAGAGCCCGGCGGTTGCGGTTGGACAGTCGCGTAACGCTGCTTGACGCGTTGCGCGAGCACCTCGGCATGACCGGTACCAAGATGGGCTGCGACCAGGGAGCGTGCGGGGCCTGCACCGTCCTAGTCGACGGGAAGCGGGTGCTGTCGTGCCTGATGCTGGTCGCGCAGTGCGACGGCCGAGATGTCACGACGATCGAGGGATTGGCGAGGGATGGACAACTGCATCCGGTTCAGGAGGCGTTCCTTCGGCGTGACGGTTTTCAGTGCGGCTACTGCACACCCGGGCAGATCATGTCGGCGGTCGCGCTGCTCGAAGAGGGCAGAGCGGGATCCGACGAAGAGATCCGCGAGTTCATGAGCGGCAATCTATGCCGTTGTGGGGCATATCCGAATATCGTCGCCGCGATCCGGGAAGCCGCAGGGCGGGAGGGCGCGTAGCGATGGGTCCCTTCGAGTACGTCCGTGCCGGCGACGTGGCCGCCGCGGTACGGCTGGTGAGCGCCGACGCCGGAGCTGACTACCTCGCCGGGGGCACGACCCAGCTCGACCTGATGCTGAAGGACGGTGTGATCGCCCCGGAGCGGCTGGTCGACATCACTCGTCTACCGCTGCGCGGGGTCACCGCACGAGACGGCACCCTCTTCGTCGGTGCGCTGACCACGATGGAGGAGCTGGCCGCTGACCCGATGGTTGCCGAACAGATCCCATTCGTGCGTCAGGCATTGCTGGCGGGAGCTTCGCCGCAGCTGCGCAACATGGCCACGATCGGCGGGAATCTCTTGCAGCGCACGCGCTGCCGCTACTTCCGCGACCGAGAAGTGACGGCCTGCAACAAGCGCGCCCCGGGTTCAGGATGCGCGGCGGTACGGGGTCCGGCGCGCATGCACGCGATTCTGGGTGCCAGCGAACACTGCATTGCGTTGCACGCCTCGGACCTGTGCGTGCCGCTGGTCGCGCTCGATGCCGTCGTAGACATCCAGGGCGCCGATGGGTCGCGCAGCGTCCCGCTGACGGAGTTCTATGTCCTACCGGGAGACCGTCCGGACATTGAGAACGTGCTCGAGCACGGCGAGCTTCTCACGGGGGTGCGAATACCGCTGTCGGCGGTTGGCAGGCGGTCCGGCTATCTGAAGGTGCGCGACCGGGCCTCCTACGAGTTCGCGCTCGCCTCTGCGGCTGCGGCGCTGCTAATCGAGGACGGCGCGATCGTCCAGGCGCGCCTCGCTCTAGGCGGTGTCGGGACAATGCCTTGGCGGGCGCTGGAGGCCGAGGAGGTTCTTCACGGCGCACCGGCCACAGGCCGAACGTTCCAGGCCGCCGCGCAGGTCGCGCTTGGTGATCCGTTCACGGTCGCGGGCACCGCTTTCAAGGTCGAACTCGCCGAGCGCACGATCATCCGGATACTGCAGACCGTATCGGGGGTCCGGTCATGACGACCGCCCCGCGCGTGAAGATTATCGGTGCTCCCGTCGACCGGGTCGACGGGCCGCTCAAGGTGACGGGTGCCGCACTTTACCCGTCAGATTTCACCTTTCCCGACCTGACGCATGCCGTCTTGGTTCAGTCCACGATCGCGGCTGGAAGGATTAGCAAGATCGACGCCGCAGTGGCGGAGGCTGCGCCGGGCGTTCTGGCGGTGATCACGCACGAGAACGCGCCGGCTCTCGCCGAGGCGCCGGTCGGCCCGCTGGGTCCCCCGGCTCCATTCCCGCTAAGGGATAACCGGATTGTGCACCGGGGCCAGCATGTGGCCGTCGTGGTGGCGCGGACGCGCGAACAGGCGCGTGCCGCGGCGCGACTGGTCGAGATTGACTACGATGAGGCTGCTCCGGTCCTGAGTATCGATGATCCCCGCGCCCCGGAATTGCTCAATCACTGGGGGCAGGACGTCGACCGCGGTGATGTCACCGCCGCGCTGGCCTCCGCCGAGGTGGTCTACGACGAGATCTTCACCCCGGCGGCGGTGACCAACAGTCCGATGGGGCTCTTCGGCACGGTGGCCCGCTGGGAAGGTAATCGGCTGACCGTACACGACGCGAGCCAGGATCCGATGCTGGCGCGTAAGACCCTTGCGACGGTGTTCAATCTGCCTGAGACTGACGTCCGGGTCCTCGTTCCGTACCTGGGCGGCGGCTTCGGGAACGGACTCCGCGTCTGGACGCACGTGATCTTGACCGCACTCGCGGCCCGGGTCGTCGGCCGCCCGGTCAAGCTGGTGCTGACCCGGCCGCAGATGTTCACTTCCGTCGGCCACCGGCCGCAGACACTGCAACGGGTGCGGCTCGGTGCCACCCGCGATGGCCAGCTGGTCGCCCTTGATCACGAGTCCACCTCGACGATCGGGGCCCTGGACGACGGCGGCGTCGAGCCCGTCACACAAGTCACCGGCAACGCCTACTCCTGCCCCAACGTGGCGACACGCGACCGGCGGGTGCGGCTGCACATCCCCAGCCCCCATTGGATGCGTGGCCCTGGCACGACCCAGGGCAACTTCGCGGTGGAGTCCGCCCTCGACGAGCTGTCCTACGCACTAGGCATCGACCCGATCGAGCTGCGGCTGCGCAACTACACGGAGGTTCATCCGGGGTCGGGCCGACCGTGGTCGAGCAAGGCACTGCGGGAGTGTTACCACGCCGGCGCGGAGCGATTCGGCTGGGCGCGGCGTACCCCCGAGACCGGATCGATGCGCGACGGGAACTGGCTGATCGGCTACGGGATGTCCGGAGTCACGTTCACGCCGGGCCAGGCACCTTGCCAGGCCACAGTGTCGATCCGCCGCGACGGCACCGCGCACGTGCGCAGCGCGGCCACCGACATCGGTACCGGCACCTACACGATCGCGGCGCAGGTCACGGCCGAATTGCTCGGGCTCGGCATCGACCAGGTGCATGTCGAGATCGGCGACAGCGACCTGCCGTTCGCGCCGTACTCGGGTGGTTCGGGAATGGCGACCTCGCTGAGCGGCGCCATCCAAGACGCCGTGGGCAAGCTGGTGCGGGCATTCCTGGATGTCGTCGCCGACGACGAGTCGTCGCCGCTGCGGGGCAGCGGTTCCCGAGGGGCCGGGATCGAAGGGAGCCGAGGATGGGCCACGCAGCCAAGGAGCGCGGATGAAGTCACCACCATGGAAGGCGGCATCCACGTTGCCGACGCTCCCTCGATCGGTGAAACGTATGCCGGCATACTGGCCCGGCACGGGCTACCGGAGATAACCGCGGACGGCGAGAGGGACCCGCGGCTGAACGCTGCGAGCCAGCCGCCATCCGGCACATTCGCCGCTAGGTTCGCTGAAGTCCGGGTCGACGCGGACCTGGGACTGCTGCGCGTGGCGAGGATCGTGTCGGCAGTCGACGCGGGCCGCATCCTCAATGACAAACTGGCGCGCAGCCAGAATCTCGGCGGCGCGGTGATGGGCATCGGAATGACGATGCTCGAGGAGACCGTCTTCGACCCTGAGACCGGTCGTATCGTCAATGCGACCTTCGGCGACTACCTGATTCCAGCCAACGCGGACGTGCCCGAGATCGACGTCGTCTTCGTGGGCACGCCCGATACTGTCAGGCCAATCGGGATCAAGGGTCTTGGCGAGGTCGGCGTCGTCGGCGTGTCGGCTGCCATCGCCAATGCCGTATACCACGCCACCGGCCGGCGCATCCGATCGTTGCCGATCACCGTTGAACAGTTGTTGTAAGCCAGACGAACACGGCAGCTCGCCCCGTCCGTCGACCATGCCGCAAGGACGAGGCCAAGGAAACGCCAGGCCGTCGAAGGTCTTGTAGCCGCGGTGTGGCCGTCGCCGCCAAAGCAGAAGACCTGCTCGGCGCAGTGGGTGACGATGGCAGGGGGGAGGTCACGCGCAGCCGCCGCCGTGGCCCAAAGGCGCGGTAGCCCCACCGCCTGCACCAAACGTCTCAGCACCGCTGCCGGCTGCCTGCCGCCGCTGACAGCGCATTGAGTCGGGTTACCTGGTGGCGGGCAGCGCCGCTGGCTGCATTCATCCCTTCGCCTGGCCCGGCGGGCGGGCCTGCGTGGCAGAAGACCTGGCGACCTCGCGCCTGCCGCAGCCAGGAGGGGCGTTCACGCCGCCTGCGCCGGCGAGCTCGTAGGGCTTCCGGTGCTGCGGCGCACGGGCCCTGCCAGCGCCAGCAGCGCCGCATCCGTTCGGTACGGGTTCAGACAAGCGGACGGGCGGGCACGATCTGATCAAGCTAGCCCCGGCCGATAACCGCGGTTTGCTCCAGCGCACCCGCGGGGTGATCTGGTTTGTCTGCGCCGGCGTGAGGGCGCCGATTGGGGTGCTGTGGCCGCCGGAGCGCTGGCGCGCCAGGCGTGCCGGAGGAGCGCGTCAGAACCTGAATTCGTCGCAGCAGGGAGCCGTTGTGCAAGCCATCACCGTAGGAGACCGTGCCGCCGGCGCCGCCGGGCTCACGCTGTCCGACATCCCCCACCCCCACGCGGCCGAAAACGACGTGATCGTACGCGTCCACGCGGCCGGGTTCACCCCGGGGGAGCTGGACTGGCCGGGTACATGGACCGACCGCGCCGGCCGCGAC
Organism: Streptosporangiaceae bacterium; assembly: GCA_036496945.1. GTDB lineage: Bacteria > Actinomycetota > Actinomycetes > Streptosporangiales > Streptosporangiaceae > JAJYUU01. The sequence goes on from DASXKI010000117.1 coordinate 4,888, forward strand.
CGAGCCTCGAGCGTGCCCGGACACGAGCTGTCGGGTGTTGTCACCGGGCTGGGCTACGGCACCACCGGCCTGACCGTGGGCCAGCGGGTGTTCGGACTGGCCGACTGGACCCGCGACGGGTCGCTGGCTGAGTACACCGCGGTGGAGGCCCGCAACCTCGCCCCGCTCCCGGCGGACATCGACCACATCGTGGCCGCCGCCCTGCCGATCTCCGGGCTGACCGCCTGGCAGGGCCTGTTCGACCATGCCCACCTCAAGACGGGGCAGACCGTCCTGATCCACGGGGCCGCTGGTGCCGTCGGGTCAATCGCGGTGCAGCTCGCCCGCGAGCTGGGCGCCCGCGTGATTGGCACCGGTCGTGCCGGGGACCGCGAGGCCGCCCTCGGCCTGGGTGCGGACGCGTTCGTGGACCTGCAGGCCGACCGGCTGGAGGACGCTGGCGAGGTCGACGTCGCGTTCGACGTGATCGGCGGCGAGGTCCTCGAACGCTCGGCCCCGCTGGTACGGGCGGGCGGCACGCTTGTCACGATCGTCGGCCCGCCGACGGTTCGGCCCGTCGACGGCCGGGCGATCTTCTTCGTCGTCGAGCCGGACCGGTTCCGGCTGGCGGACCTCGCCGAGCGGGTGCGTTCCGGGCGGCTCAATCCGATCGTCGGTGCCGTGCGACCGCTCGCCGAGGTGCCGTCGGCGTTCGCCCCCGACCGCCGGGTGTCCGGCAAGACGATCATCCGGGTCACGCAAAGCGGATAACCGGAATCGGATAGCCGACCAGCAAGCGGGACGGTCCGGCGGCCTGGTCGTTCGCGCCGGACCGGCCCTGCGGCGGCGGGGTCAGGCTCGCTCCCATGCAGTGGCGACTCTGCCTCAGCGGCTCGCGACTGGCTCGGCCGGCCCGGCGCGGCGCGGGTCATGAGACAGTCCCGCCGAATCGTCAGGTCGACGTAGCGGAGGGCCGGGCGCTGATTGCCACTCAATTTCCCTGCCCTTCTGTTCCGGAGGACCGGTCGGACCGTCCAGGACTGTCAACACCAGAGAACATCGCAGACCGAGGTGTCGAGTAATCAGGCCGCAGACCACTTATGCGCCGCGGTATCGCACCGACTGCGCCACTCTCCAGCGCTGCCGGCGAAATGGCGGCGGCCGAAGCGGCCAGGGTTGGGCTGGGTTGCTCTACTAGAGAACCACGTATGCAACTGCCATGATTAATGCCGAAGCGGCCTGAGCCGTGACCGTCAGTAAGCCGGGGGCCTTCGGTGACCGCGATCTCCACGCCCGCCCTGCCGCAGGTGCCGAGGCACATCAAGGTGAACGGGCACCGCATTCACCTGCGCCTGGTACAGCAGCTCATCTGGTCCTTCGCCGCGGCTACCGCCGGGGCTTACATCATCTCCGCCCTGTACTACCTGATCATCCAGGTGCACTGGTCAGCAGGCAGCCACACCATCCTGTACCTCAGACCGCAGTGGAACGGCTTGTTCGCGACCAAGTGGTGGCCGCAGGCCAGGCACGACTTCCGGGACGTCTACGAGGGCGCGCTCGCCACGCTGTTCGTCAAGTCGCTGCTGGCGAACTGGAAGGAGGCACACAGCGACAAGGTGGGCGCGTTCCGTCTCATCACTGCCCCGCTGCTGATCATCGTCGCGGCGCTGCCGATCGTCGTCGTTGGCATCTGGGTGCTCAACTTTGCCGGGCCGTGGGTGTGGCACCACACAGAAGGGCACCGGGTCCTGCACCTGACCGTGAGCATGCCGGCGTGGCTTGGCACGTTCCTGTCCACCTGGAATTGGCAGCCGCTGCTGATCGGCATCATCACCGGCCTGGTGGTGCACCGCCTCTACAGGCCGATCGGGAACACGATCCAGCTGTTCTTTATAGAGCTCGGCGTAAACAGGGCCCGGTCCACCGGCCAGGTCCCCGCGTGGGTGCTTCACCCGATCACGCCGCCGGTGATCAGGGAGCGATTCGCCTGGATGATGGACAACGACGTGCCGATCGAACGGCACGGCGCGTGGATTCGCATTGTCACGCCGATCATGACCGCGATCCTCATCTTGCTCGCCCTGTACGGCGCGTACATCCGGCTCTGGTTCGCCAAGCACGGGACCCCCGGTCACCTGTTCTGATCAGCGCGCCTCGCTAGTAGATGATCTTCAGTATCACCCCGCGGCGCGCGCGGCGGACAGCACGTCGTCGCAGACGGCAGGCATCCCGGTCTCGTCCGCGGCACGCTGGGTGAGAACCACGACAGTGAGATCCTGCGAGGGCACGTTCGACCACGCGGTTCCCAATCCGCCCTCCCAGGTGCAGCGGCCATCGTCCAGCACTGACAGCCCGTAGCCCCAGCCACGGTCGTCTAGGAAGCTGAAACCAGGCCAGACGTTTACTCGCTGGGCTGCGGTCAGCTGATCACGTGTCATTTCGGCGGCTGTGGCCGGCTTCAGCACGGGGCTGCCCCCGCGCATGAGCATCCGGCCGAACGCCACCAGGTCATCTGCCGATGACACCAGGCCGCCGCTACCGTCGGGGAACAACGGCGGGCGCGACCACTGTCCGTCCGGCGGGTCGGTCATGACGAGACGGCCGTCACGGTTCTCATACGCAGTTGAAAGCCGCGCGGTGTCGGTAGCGTGAAATGCGGTGTCCGTCATGCCGAGTGGGCCGAGCACCCGGTCGCGCAGGACGTCCTGGAATAGGGCGCCAGCAGCGCGAGCAGCCAGGACTCCGAGCACCTGCGAGCCAGACTGGTACAGCCACCGCTCTCCTGGCTGGGACAGCAGCGGCAACTCACCCAGCCGCGCCATCCAGGTATCGGGGTCAGGCATTGCACCGGGCTGCGGCGGCCCGAACGTTGACAGCTCCCGCTCGAGCGCCGCAGTGAAGATCGGCCACGGCTCTGGCGCCATGAACATCGCACCCTGCATCCCGAATCCCCAGGTGAACGTCAGCAGGTCGCGCACGGTGATCGGACGCTGAGCCGGGACCGTCAGCTCCAGCGGCCCGTCCGGGCTGCGCAGCACCCGACGATTAGCCAGCTCGGGCAGCAGATCATCGACGGACCCGCTCAGGTCCAGTAGGCCGTCATCCACCAGCGAGAGCACGGCCGCTGCTGTCACCGGCTTGGTCATCGACGAAATCCGGAACAGCGTGTCGCGCCGCATCGGCGCCCCGCCGATCGCCATCACGCCCGCCGCCGCGACGTGTACGACCTCACCGCGGGCCACGGCCGCAACGACCCCAGGTGCCTGGCCTTGCTCTACGGCGCGCTCGACCACCTCATCAACCTGGGCAAACACGGTGTTGTACCCGTCGGCGCTGTTCATTCACGCCAGGCTATAACCCGACTCAGCTCGCGCTAGCCGGGGAACGCGGGCCGCCGATGCCAGGCCGGGCTGCCGGGCGCCGCAGAGGCGCCATCGGCACATGAAGCCCGAAGGCGTGGCGTAGTTACTGGTAAGCCTGCGCCTGGATCTGATACAGCTCGGAGTACCGCCCGCGGCGAGCCATCAGCTCGTCGTGGGTGCCGACTTCTGCTACGCGGGCGCCGTTGAGCACGACGATGAGGTCAGCCATTCGGACCGTGCTGAACCGGTGTGAGACCAGGATGGTCATGTTCCCGTTGTGCTTGCTCTGGTGTGCCTGGCTGGAGTACCGCTCGAAGAGCTGATGCTCGGTCTCGGCGTCGAGCGCTGCCGTCGGCTCGTCGAGCACAGCGATCAGCGGCTCATCGCGCATGAAGCCGCGGGCAAGCGCCAGCTTTTGCCATTGACCGTAGGAGACGTCGACGCCCTCATGCCAGGTAGGGCCGAGCTGCGTACGCAGGCCGGCCGGCAGGGCGTCGACCACGTCACGCGCGCCCGCCCGGTCCAGCGCGGCAACCAGGGCCGGATCGCTGTCGAGCCGGGGAAGGTCACCGAGACCGATCGTCTGCCCGGCCTGGAGCTCGAAGCGGAAGAAGTCCTGGAATGCCCCGGCCAGGCGTTCCCGCCATTGCGCCGGATCGATGTGCGCCAGGTCTGTGCCGTCGATCAGGATGCGGCCGGAGCTCGGGTGATAGAGCTTGGCCAGCAACTTCACGAGCGTGGTCTTGCCGGCCCCGTTCTCCCCGACGATGGCCACGACTGCGCCTGCGGGCAGGAACAGGTCGACGTCGTCGAGCGCACGGCTCGTCGCACCCGGGTAGCCGAAGGTGACGTGCTCGAACCGGATGCCGCCGGTGATGCGGGTTGGTGCGGGCAGGTCGGCGTCGCGGGCTGCCGCGCTGGCGTAGTCCTCGAGCCAGGCGAGCCGGCGCGATCCGTCCATCCAGATGCCGCGCAGGAAGCCGATCTCGCCGACTGTGGCGCCGACATAGGACGACAGCCTGGCGCCAGCGGTCAGGACAAGGATGGCCGCGGTCGGCGATGCGCCTTTCCCGGCCGCTGTGATCGCGATTGCGCCGACGTAGCCGAGGCCGAAGATCGCCCAGCCGCCGGCATACCAGGCAGATGATCGGCTCCGCGTCGACGCCACCGGGCCATACCACTGTTCCCAGGCGGCCCGGCGGCGATCGGCCAGCCGCTCACCGATACCCAGCACGCGCAGCTCCTTGCCCGGCGACGCGGTGGTCGTGAGCGTGAACAGGTGCCGCGCCAGGCGCTCGTTCTGTGCACCGCGCTCCTGGGCGGTTCGTTCCACGACCGGGCGCCAGGAGGTGGCCGCCACCGTCGGGATGGCGAAGAAGACCAACAAGATCAGCACCGGGTTGACCGTTGCCAGCAGCACCACGGTGACGGCTAGCCGCAGGATCCAGCCCGCAGTTGAGAACACGGACATGTACATGTGGTCGAGGGTGAAGATCTGC
>DASXKI010000118.1:0-2050 GCA_036496945.1 Streptosporangiaceae bacterium
GTGAAATTCTTGGGTACAAGACCATTGAGCAGAAGGTGCTTGACGAAAGTGATCTTACTCTCGATACGCGCTAGGTCATCGGGAACGCGAATCGCGGTCAGTTGAACTTTCTTAAGCATAATGAAGTTCCGTGCATGTACATCAGCCCATCGAAACGAAGAGCCTGTGCTAAGCGTCGGCAATCAGTCTGTTGGGTTTCTGTTGCCTAGTACTCCAGCCGTAGATCGTGATCTTGTTGCTGAGGCGCCGCGGACCGTCGGTCGTGCGGACGAGATCGACCTTCGTCAGCGTGGGCGTCCGTTCGTTCCTTCTCCGTCCGCCTGAGTCCGCCGACGGAGGGAATCCTTAATCTCGCTGAGCCTGGCCGCCGCGGCCGGGGTCCACTCCGTCCCTTGTTCGCTGGCACGCAGGGCATCGTCGATCTCGCTGAGCTTGGCGGCGGACACTGCGCCCGCCCGCTCGATCAGGTCGTCCCGGCTCAGGGTGGTCAGCCAGGTGCACGGGGTAAAGCCCGGCCACGGGAACGCGAACCGCAGCACGCCTTCAAAAGGCAGCCCTTCCGGGACGCCGACTGCCACCTCGATTCCCAGGCCGGAGATGTCGGTATCCGATGGAGCGACGACCTGCATCGCCCGGAACCCGGATGGCTCGTCTTCCGACAGCAGCACGACAGGCCGTCGCTCGTCGAACTCGACCCACCAGACCTCGCCTCGTCGCATGTGTCCTCCTGGGCGTGAGATGGCAGGCGGATGCTGCGTCGGCCGCGGCTGGAAGTGATGCAGCCCTGCCTGCCGCCCGGGCCGTAGATCTTGGGTGCCGGTGCTGGAGACGGGGCGGCCGCCGTCTGATCATCCGGGTTGTGACGACTCGCGATGATCTTCTGGTGGCCGCTGGCCCCAGCGTAGACCCTGGCCGCTGGCTGGGGATATTCGATGAGCTGATGACCCGGGCCGGTGCCCGGTTCAGCCGGGTGGAGCCGCGGCGCCGGGCCCGGGCGTTCGTGCTGGGCCTGCTGGCGGAGCTGCCGCGCAAGAACTGCTGGACGATCGCCGAGCATGCCGGGGACCGGACTCCGGACGGGATGCAGCACCTGCTGTCCCGAGCCCGGTGGGACGCCGACGGGGTCCGCGACGACGTGCGCAGTTACGTCGTGGAACAGCTGGGTGATCCAGGCGCGGTGCTGGTGGTGGATGAGACGGGGGACGTCAAGAAGGGCACCGCCACGCCGGGGGTGCAGCGGCAGTACACCGGCACCGCGGGCCGGATCGAGAACGCCCAGGTCGCGGTCTACCTTGGCTATGCTGCCCCGCGCGGGCACGCGCTGATTGACCGGGAGCTGTACCTGCCGAAGTCCTGGACCGGTGACCCGGCCCGCTGCGAGGCGGCCGGGATTCCTGGACACGCGGCGTTCGCGACCAAGCCGCAGCTGGCCAGGCTGATGATCGAGCGGGCCGTCAGCGCGCGGGTGCCGTTCGCCTGGGTGGCCGCCGACGAGGCCTACGGGGATAACGGGCCGCTGCGCACCTGGCTGGAACAGCAGCACATCGCCTATGTGCTGGCCGTCGCGCGCGATCACCGTGTCCCCGCCGGGGCCGGCCGCACCGTCCGCGCCGATGAGCTCGCCGCGCGGCTGCCCAGGCGTGCCTGGCAGCGGCTATCGGCAGGTGATGGCGCCAAGGGACACCGGTGGTACGACTGGGCCTGGGTCACCATCAGCAACCCCGGCCCCGGACACCGGTGCCTGCTGATCCGCCGGAACCGGAGCACCGGGGAACTGGCCTTCTACCACTGCCACTCCCCGCAGCCGGTCACGCTGGCCGCCCTGGTCAAGGTCGCCGGGCTTCGCTGGACGATCGAGGAGAACTTCCAGGCCGGCAAGGGCCTGACCGGCCTGGATGAGCACCAGGTGCGCCGCTGGACCTCCTGGTACCGGTGGGTCACCCTGGCCATGCTCGGCGCCGCCGTCCTCACCATCGCCGCCGCCATCGAATCCGCCCGCGGCCCGGATGCGGCCGGGCAGATCCCGCTGACCCGCAACGAGATCGCCCAC
>DASXKI010000119.1:0-8740 GCA_036496945.1 Streptosporangiaceae bacterium
CGTGCTCGGGGTCGGGGCCTGCGCACACCTCGCTGCCGCGTGGCTGGGCTCCGCGCGGCTGGGTTCCGCACGGCTGGGGGCGATCGAAGCCGCCGCCTGGCTCGCCGTAATTGCCGGGACCGTCCAGTGCCTGAGCCGGCCAGGACCGGCCAGCCTGGCTCTGGCGTTTTCCGGGCTGCTGTGCGTCGGCGTGGCCGTCCGCGCCGACCGGCCGGCGCTGTGGGTCGGGGTGGCACTCGTTGTCGGCCTGGCACTGTGCCAGGCGGCGTGGTGTGTCTGGCTTTTCGCCACCGGAGTGAGCGCACCCGAGCCTTATACCGTGCCAGCGGCTGCCGCCTGGATCGCCTACGGCTGGCATCGCGCGCGCAGTCTGCCGCGGCTGAGCTCATGGCTGACCTACGGACCCGGCCTCGGTTTGCTGCTGCTGCCGAGCCTGATCGCGGTCTGGCAGGACCAAGGCTGGCACGGCCAGGGCTGGATCCGCCCGCTGTCGCTGGGCGTGGCGGCTGCCGCGATCACGCTGGCCGGAGGTCGGGTCAGGCTGCAGGCACCGCTGCTGATCGGAGCCGCCGTGACTGCCCTGGACGCGGGTCACGAGCTCGCCCCGGCGATCCGGCGGCTCGCGGAGACGGTGCCGACCTGGCTGCCGATTGCGGTCGCGGGCGCGATCCTGCTCTGGGCCGGGGCCACGTACGAGGCTCGCCTGCGCAATCTCAGCACCCTGCGCACGCTCATCGACGACATGCGCTGATCCAGGCTTCACATAATTCCTCTCGGTATTGTAGACTCCCGTCCTGTTCGAGATTCAATACTTAAAAGATCGGAAAAGGTGGACGGACGATGAGACGAGTACTTGCCGGGCTTGCCGCGGCCGGGGTCGCGCTGCTGGCGGCCGGCTGCGGGTCTTCGGGTGCCAGCACTGGCGACCCAGCCGCGGCCAAGGTCGTGCTGCGGCTCGGCTTCCTGGAGAACATCACGCACGCCAGTGCGCTGGTCGGGGTGAAGCAGGGTTTCTTCACCAAGAACCTCGGCAAGAACGTGACACTCAAGCTGTATCCGTTCAGCACCGGCACTGAGGAGGCCACCGCGCTGCTGGCCGGCGAGCTGGACGCCGCATACGTGGGGCCGAACCCGGCCATCAAGGCGTGGCAGAAGTCGAGCGGCAGCCTCATCAAGGTCATCTCCGGCGCCGCCTCCGGCGGTGCGGAGCTAGTGGTCAAGAACGGAATCACCACGGCCGCGCAGCTCAAGGGCCAGAAGCTGGCTTCCCCGTCCCTGGGCAACACGCAGGACGTGGCGTTGCGCTACTGGCTGAAGAACCAGGGGCTGACCACTACCGAGACTGGCGGCGGTGACGTGCCGATCACGCCGATCACCCCCAACTCCGACGCCGTGCTGGCGTTCAAGGCCGGCCAGATCGCAGGCGGCTGGGAGCCGGCGCCGTACGACGCCCAAATGGTCGCCGACGGCGGTCACGTGCTGGTCAATGAGGCGAGCCTGTGGCCGAACGGCCAGTTCGTCACCACCGAGCTGGTGGCGACGCAGAGCTTCATCTCCCAGAATCCCACCGTGATCAGCGACCTGCTCAAGGGGCAGATCGAGGCCAACGCCTATATCGCCAGCAACACGTCGGCCGCCGAGGCCGCGGCCAACGCCGAACTGGACTCGCTGAGCGGCAAGAGCCTCAAGACCGCCATCCTGCAGGCAGCCTTCGCGCAGGTCACCTTCACCAACGACCCGATCGCGTCGTCGCTGATCACCGACGCCGATCACGCCGTAGCCGTCGGCCTGCTCAGCCCGGTGAAGAACCTGTCCGCGATCTACGACCTCGGGCCGCTGAACAAGCTGCTGGCTGCTGGCGGGCAGTCGCAGGTCAGCTCGTGAAGGTGAGCGACGAGCAGGTGACGCCCCCGGCGAATTCGCCGGGGGCGTCAGCCCTGTCTCGGGTCGATCCAGCTGACGCGAGCGTGCCCGCTAGCACGGGCGCCAGCCAGGCAGTCCGGCTGACCGACGTCAGCAAGGCCTACGGGACCGGCCGGGCTGAGCTGCTGGCGCTGGACCAGGTCTCACTGACCGTGCATGACGGGGAGTTCGTCTGCATCATCGGCGCGTCCGGCTGCGGCAAGAGCACGCTGCTGAACCTCGTCGCCGGCCTGGACCAGCCGACCTCCGGCCAGGTTGACACCGCCGGCCGGAAAGTCGGGCTGATGTTCCAGGAGCCTGCGCTCTTCCCGTGGCTCACCGCGGGCCGCAATGTGGAGCTGGCCTTGCAGGCACGGGGAGTGCCACGGGCCGCCCGGCGGGCGCAGGCCGCCGAGCTGCTGGATGCCGTGCGGCTCGGCGGCTTCGCCGGAAAGCGGCCGCACGAGCTATCGGGCGGCATGCGGCAGCGGGTCGCGATGGCGCGCGCCCTGGCCCAGAACGCCGACGTGCTGCTGATGGACGAGCCGTTCGGTGCCCTCGACGCCATGACCAGGGACCTGCTCCACGACGAGCTGGAGCGGATCTGCGCCGAGCGGACGCTGACGGTGCTGTTCGTGACCCACAACGTCCGGGAGGCGGCGCGGCTCGGCGACCGGGTCCTGCTGCTGAGCAGCCGGCCCGGCCGGGTCATCGGCGAGTACGCGCTGCCCAGGGTCGGTCATCGCCGGATCGACTCCCCTGAGGTATCGGAAGTGGCGGCCCGGCTGACCGACCGGCTGCGCGAGGAAATGGGGCGGCATGGTCACTGACCAGGCACTGCGCGGACTTGACAACCTGGAAGTGCGACCAGATCAGGACAAGCCGGAGCCGGGTCGGCTCGCCCGCAAGGCGTGGGCGGCGCTATGGCCCAAGCTGCTGGCGATCGTGCTCGTCCTGGTGGTGTGGGAGCTGATCACGCTCACCGGGTGGAAGAAGTACGTCCTCAAGGGTCCAGGCACGGTGTTCTCCGACCTGTGGCAGCAGATGCATCACGGCATGCTCTGGGCCACCATCGGCTGGACGATGCGCAGCGCCGTTACCGGCTACCTCGTCGCCCTGATCATCGGCTCGCTCGTCGGCCTGCTGGTGGCGCGCATCAAGCCGCTGCGGGCCGCCTTCGGGTCGATCATTACCGGGTTGCAGACGATGCCCTCGGTCGCCTGGGCCCCCTTCGCGATCATCCTGTTCGGCGAGAACAACTCGGCCATCCTCTTCGTGGTCATCCTGGGGGCCGCCCCGTCGATCGCCAACGGACTGATCAGCGGCGTGGACTACACCCCGCCGCTGCTGCTGCGCGCGGGCCGGACCATGGGGCTGCACGGGTTCACGCTGTACAGATACCTGATCCTGCCCGCGTCGCTGCCGGCGTATGTGGCGGGGCTGAAACAGGGCTGGGCGTTTGCCTGGCGCAGCCTGATGGCCGCCGAGCTGTTCATCGTGATCATCGGGCAGATCTCTATCGGTCAGCAGCTCGACGCGGACATGCAGAACCAGGACTTCGCCGGGGTCAGCTCGGTGATCATCGTGATCCTGGTGATCGGCATCATCGTCGACACGTTCTTCACCAAGGCCGACACGGCACTACGGCGCCGGCGCGGCCTGCTGGATCCGGCGGCGGCGACCTGAGCTAGTGCGGGGCGTGGTGGTAGACGCCGAACACGTTGCCGGCCGGATCGCGCAGCGCACCGGTCTGCATGTGGTCATCCACCGGGTTCGGGCCGTACTCCCGCGCACCGCCGAGCTCGACGGCCCTGACCAGCGCGGCCTCGACGTCGGGCACGCTGGCGTACACGGTCGCCCAGCTGCCCTGATCGGCCACCACGCCCAGGCCGCCCTTGATGCCCCGGCTTGTACCGGTGTCGACCATCGCGTAGCTTGGCCCGGCCGCGGTGGCCTGCCAGCCGAAGATCTCCGAGTAGAAGCGCTGGGACCGTGCGGTGTCGGCGCCGAGCACCTCGAACCAGTCGACCGGCGCGCCGGCCCCCGGCCCGGGCGCCATGGCCTGGCCCGAGTCGGCCGGCTCGAGGACCAAGCCGATGATCAGCCCGTCCGGGTCGGAGAACTTCGCGAAGGTCACGATCCCAGGCAGTTCGGTGATCGGCGTCTGCGTCTTGCCGTCGAGCAGGTTGATCTTGTCCAGGGCAGCCTGCATGTCGTCGGTCTCGATGTAGAACGTGACGGCGGCCGTGCCGTCCGGGCTCTCGCCGATGCCGCCGTTGATGCCGCTCCCGGCACTGGTGTCCACCATCGTGTAGCCGATTCCGGGCACCGGGCGCATGCTCCAGCCGAACAGGGCCGCGTAGAAGTCGGCAAGCTGCCCGCCGTCAGGGCCGCTGATCTCGAAATGTACTACCGCGTGTGCCACGCCCGACCTCCCCGTGCCGCAAACACCGTGCCGCAAACACCTGCCGCAAACACCTGCCGCCAATCCGTGGTCAGTCTGGCACACAGCGTAATGCGCTAATCCGATCGACGCCTGCGTAGACGTTCATCGAGCCGCCGCGCAGGAAGCCGATCAGCGTCAGGCCGGCGTCGGCGGCGAGCTGCGCCGCGAGCGACGACGGCGCCGATACCGCGGCCAGCACCGGGATGCCGGCGAGGACTGCCTTTTGCACCAGCTCGAACGACGCCCGGCCGCTGACCAGCAGGATGCGGCCGGTCAGCGGTAGCAGCCCGGCCTGCAGCGCCCAGCCGACCACCTTGTCGACCGCGTTGTGCCGCCCGACATCCTCGCGCACCACCAGCAGCTCGCCCTCGGCGCTGAACAGGCCGGCCGCGTGCAGCCCGCCGGTCCGCTCGAAGACCCGCTGCGCGTGGCGGAGCGTGTCCGGCAGTCCCGCGAGCACCTGCGCGGTCACCAGGACCGGGTCGTCGAAAAGATCAAATCTTCCGGGAACGTGGAGGTCTTCGATGCTCGCCTTCCCGCAAACGCCGCAGGCACTGCTGGTCAGGAAGCTGCGTCCAAGCCCCGGCCGCACCGTGATGCCCGGCCGGAGCGTGACATCGGCGATGTTGCCGAGCGCGTCGTCGGCTTCGTGATCATTGCCCCCGTGTTCATGATCGCAACGCTGGCCATCGCAGATCCGGATCGAGGCGATGTCGGCCGCGCTGGCGACAATGCCCTCGCTGATGAGGAAGCCGGCGGCGAGGTCGACGTCGTCGCCTGGCGTGCGCATGGTCATACTGACCGCCGCACCGTTGACCCTGATGCCGAGCGGCTCTTCGGCCGCCAGCAGGTCGGCTCGCTCGCTTGCGCCGCCGGGGTCGACGGTTACCCGCGTCACCCGCCTGCGCTCTGTCCGTCCTCCGGCCACCGCTCACCCCTTGATAGGTACCGCCCTTACAGGTACCCCGCTTGCCCTCGCAGGCTACGTCGGTTTGGATGGCCGTGTGGCTCCCGACCGTTCGCGCACGGTGCGCAGCATGATCGAGAACTGGCCCGTGTACCGGCAGCTGACCGGTACGGACCGCCTGGGCCGCGGTGCGGCGGTCCGCTCGCCGCACACCGAGCATGCCGCCCCGCGCACGCAGGCAGCGGATCGCGTGACGTCCTCGGTCTGCCCGTACTGCGCGGTCGGCTGCGGCCAGCGCGTCTACGTGGCCACCATCAACGGCAAGGACACCGTCACCCAGATCGAAGGCGACCCGGACTCGCCGGTATCGCGTGGCCGGCTCTGCCCGAAGGGCGCGGCCAGCAAGCAGCTCGTCACCCATCCGGGGCGCCTGACCAGGGTGCTGTACCGGCGGCCCTACGGGACGACCTGGGAGCGACTCGGCCTGGACGAGGCGATGGACATGATCGCCGACCGGGTGCTGGCGACCAGGGAGGCGACCTGGCAGGAGTCCCTCGACGGCAAGCGCGTCCGGCGCACGCTCGGCTTCGCCAGCCTCGGCGGCGCGACGCTGGACAACGAGGAGAACTACCTCATCAAGAAGCTCTGGACGGCGCTCGGCGCGATCCAGATCGAGAACCAGGCCCGGATATGACACTCGGCCACCGTTCCCGGTCTGGGAACTAGCTTCGGCCGTGGCGGGGCGACCACGTTCCCGCGCGATCTCGTCAACTCCGACTGCATCGTCATCTGCGGCTCCAACATGGCCGAGTGTCACCCGGTCGCGTTCCAGTGGGTGATCGAGGCCAAGGCCCGCGGCACGACTGTCATCCACGTGGACCCGCGCTTCACCCGGACCAGTGCCCTCGCGGACATGCACGTGCCGACCAGGGCGGGCGGCGACATCGTGTTCCTCGGCGCGCTCATCAATAACGTGCTGTCCGGCGGGCACGAGTTCCGCGAGTACGTCACCGCGTTCACCAACGCGCCGGACATCCTGCCCGAGGACTACGTCGACGCCGAGGACGGCGACGGCCTGTTCTCCGGCTACGACCCGGCGACGCGGACCTACGACAACGCGACCTGGCAGCCAACCGGCGAGCGGGACGAGACGCTGACGCACCCGCGGTGCGTGTTCCAGGTACTGAAGCGGCACTTCGCGCGGTACACCCCGGAGCTTGTCGAGCAGGTCTGCGGGATTACCCCCGCCGACTTTGGCCGGATCGCGGCGACGCTGGTCGCCGCCAGCGGCCGGGACAAGACGACAGCGTGGGTGTACGCGGTCGGCTGGACTCAGCACAGCACGGGCGTCCAGCACATCAGGACCGCCGCGATCCTGCAGATGCTGCTCGGCAACATGGGCCGCCCTGGCGGCGGCATCCTGGCGTTGCGCGGGCACGCCAACATCCAGGGCGCGACTGACGTGCCGACTCTGTTTCACCTGCTCGGCGGCTACATGCCGATGCCAGGGCCGGACGAGGACATGGCGGCCTACCTCCGCCGGATGCCGGACACCGGCTTCTGGGGCAACAAGCGCACATTCCTTGTCAGCATGCTCAAGGCCTGGTTCGGAGACGCCGCCACCGCGGAGAACGAGTACTGCTTCGGGTACCTGCCGCGCATCTCGGGCGACCACGGCACCTACCGCACGGTGCTCGACATGATCGATGGCATGGTCAAGGGCTACTTCCTGCTCGGCGAGAACCCCGCGGTCGGCTCGGCCGGCGGCCGGCTTCAGCGGCTGGCCCTGGCCAGCCTGGACTGGCTCGTGGTCAAGGACCTGACGATGATCGAGAGCGCGTCGTTCTGGCGGGACGCACCGGAGATCGCTACCGGCGAGCTGGTCACCGAGCGGATCGGCACCGAGGTATTCGTCCTGCCCGCGGCCGCGCACGTGGAGAAGGACGGCAGCTTCACCAACACACAGCGGCTGCTCCAGTGGCATGCCAAGGCCCTGGACCCGCCCGGCGACGCGCGCAGCGACCTTTCGTTCATCTATCACCTGGGCAAGCGGATCCGGGCGAAGCTCATCGACTCCGCGGCCGAGCGGGACCGGCCAGTGCTGGACCTGACCTGGGACTACCCGGAGGAGGGCGAGCACCGCGAGCCGTCAGCGGCCGCGATCCTGGCCGAGCTGAACGGATACGCCGCCGACGGGACGCCGCTGTCGTCGTTCACGCAGCTCGCCGACGATGGCTCGACCCGGTGCGGCAGCTGGATCCACGCGGGCTGCTTCGCCGGCGGGATCAACCAGACCGCCCGCCGGCGTCCCTGGCAGGAGCAGTCGTGGGTCGCGCCGCAGTGGGGCTGGGCGTGGCCGGCGAACCGCCGGATCCTGTACAACCGCGCCTCCGCGGACGCCGACGGCAGGCCGTGGAGCCAGGCCAAGGCATACGTCTGGTGGGACGAGCAGGCCGGCCAGTGGACCGGGCACGACGTGCCGGACTTCGAGCTGACCAAGCCGCCTGGCTACATGCCGGAGCCGGGTGCCACGGGCCCGGCCGCGCTCGGCGGCGCCGACCCGTTCATCTTGCAGAGGGACGGCAAGGCCGCGCTGTTCGTGCCGTCCGGACTGCAGGACGGGCCGCTGCCTGCTCACTTCGAGGCCGCCGAGTCGCCGATCCGCAACCGCGTTTACGGCCAGGACGCGAGCCCGGTCTCGATCCAGTACCGGGATCGGCGGCCGACTCGGGGGCAGGTGGCGGAGCATTCGGCCACGTTCCCTTATGTCGTGACCACCTACCGGCTGACCGAGCATCACACGGCAGGCGCGATGAGCCGGACGTTGTCACGGCTCGCGGAGCTCCAGCCGGAGCTGTTCTGCGAGGTGTCGCCCGGGCTCGCGGCCGAGCGCGGGCTGGAGAACGGCGGCTGGGCCACGATCGTCACCGCGCGGGCGGCGATCGAGGCGCGGGTGCTGGTGACGCGGCGGCTGCGACCGCTGCGCATCCCTGGTGAGGGGGTCATCCATCAGGTCGGGCTGCCGTATCACTGGGGCAGTCAGGGCCTGGTCACGGGCGACTCGGTGAACGACCTGCTGCCAATCGTCTTGGACCCGAACGTGTTCATCCAGGAGAGCAAGGCAGCCACCTGCGATATCCAGCCGGGACGCCGGCCCCAGGGTCCGGCGAGGGTGGAGCTCGTGAACTCCTACCGGCGCCGGGCCGGACTAGGCGAGGCACCATGACCGATGACCGGCGCAATTCGTTGTACGGCCCGCTCGACGACGTGTCCGGCGACGCCGGCTACGCCTCGCATCCGCAGCGGGTGGGCTTCTTCACCGACACCAGCGTGTGCATCGGCTGCAAGGCGTGCGAGGTCGCGTGCAAGGAATGGAACGGCCTGCCCGATTCCGACGCGCTCGCGCTCACCGGCATGTCCTACGACAACACCGCCGCGCTCGGCGCCGATAGCTGGCGGCACGTCGCGTTCATCGAGCAGACTGT
>DASXKI010000120.1:0-1792 GCA_036496945.1 Streptosporangiaceae bacterium
TCGCCAGGCCGACGCCGACGTCCAGCCAGAGCAGCACGAAGTCGCTGGTGCCGGCGGCGGCGCCGACCGCGTGCTCGGCCATGGCGGCGAGGTTCACGTCGTTCTCGATCAGCACGTTCTTGTGCAGCGCGCCGCGCAGCCCGCCGAGGACGCCCTCGTGCCACGCGGGCAGGTTGATGGCCAGCCGCGGATCGCCGGTCACCGGGTCGACGACGCCGGGGCTGCCGATCACGAACGCGCTCAGCATGCTGACGGACACCCCCGCCCGCTGGCAGGCCCGGTCGACCGCCGAGCGGACCAGCTCCACCGGATCGCCCGCGCCGCTCGCGGTGTCCTCCCGGACCTCCGCGATCACCCGCCCGGTGACGTCGGCTACCGCGGTGCTGACCAGGCCCTGCTCGACGTAGAGGGCCGCGACGTACGCGCTGGACGGCACCACGGAGTACAGGGCGGCGTTCGGCCCGCGGCCGCCGCTGTTGGAGCCGACCGCGGTCACCAGCCCGCGTTCCTCGAGCCTGGCGAGCATCTGGGCGACTGTGACCTTGGACACACCGGTCAATTCCGACAGCTGCGCGCGGGTTAGCGACTTGCCGTCGAGCAGCAGCGCCAAGGCCGCGCGGTCGTTGAGTTCCCGCAGCAGGCTGGGCGTGCCCGGCCGGGTCGGCGCCCGGCCGGCTGCCCGGACAGCGTTCGAAGCGGGCTCCCCGGACAACTCGGTCTGACTGGCCATACCACGCACCCCTCCCACGTATCGTTGCGCGCTACGAGTGTCTCAATCCGGCAACAGCCCGGGCCGGCCTCTAGCTTATAGGAAAGTTTCCTATTAGTTTCTCCGGTACAGACCAACTGAAGCCGTGCAAGGAGGACACCAGCAGTGCGACACAAGATAACCGCCGCGGCGGCCTGCGCGGCAGCCGCGCTCGCGATCGCAGGCTGCAGCTCAGGATCGAGCTCGGGCAACGGCAGCTCGTCTTCCAGCTCAGCCGCTCCCAGCCAACTCACGGTGTGGCGGATGGGCCCGTCCGCCGCGTCCCAGGTGACCTGGATGAACGGCGTCATCGCCGATTTCCACAAGGACTACCCGCAGTACAAGAACACCAAGGTCAACGTGGTCTGGGTACCCTGGGCCAACCGGACCACGGACTGGACCAACGCGCTCACCAGCGGCAAGAACGCGCCGGACATCACCGAGCTCGGCAACACCGACACCCCGACCGAGGCCTCGCTCGGCGCCCTCGCCAACATCTCCAGCGACGTGTCGGGCTGGTCCACCAAGCCTGACCTGGTTTCCGGCATGCTCGCCAACGACACCCAGAACGGCAACGTGTACGGCGTGCCGTGGTTCGGCGGCGTGCGCGGCATCTGGTACCGCAAGGACCAGTTCGCGGCCGCCGGCATCACGTCCACCCCGACCACGTGGGCGGAACTCGTCACCGACGCGAAGAAGCTGATGGCGAAGTACCCCGGCACCTACGGCATCGGCGCTCCCTCCAACTACACCAACGCGATCGTCAGCTTCATCTGGGGCGCTGGCGGCCAGGTGGCGACGGAGAGCAACGGCAAGTGGACCGCGAACCTGACCTCGCCGGCCAGCGAGGCGGGCATCAAGGCCTACTCCGGCCTGCTGCTCACCGACAAGGTCTCGCCGTCCAAGTACGTCGGCCAGACCGAGCTTGGCAACCCCGGCGCGACCTCAGGCGGGTCCAACGAGGACTTCGCGCTCGGCAAGCTCGACATGTACATTGACGGCCCGTGGGCCTCGGCCGAGTTCCCCGCGAACGCGACCGACAAG
>DASXKI010000121.1:0-4455 GCA_036496945.1 Streptosporangiaceae bacterium
GCGACGGCGTCCGACTCGGCTGGCTCGTCCGGGTACTCGGTCAGCTGGGGCGCGGGACCGGCCGGGCGCTGCGCCACCAGCTGGCCCTGACCTCCGGCGGTGCCGGCCACGAGCTTGTTGGCCAGCGTCACGACCTGCGGCGTCGACCGGTAGTTCCGGACGAGGCGAATGACCGGGGCGGCCGGAAACTCGGCGGGGAAGCCTGTGAGGTACGCGGGCGTGGCGCCGGTGAAGGAGTAGATCGTCTGGCGCGGGTCGCCCACGACGCAGATCTCGTCCCGGCCGCCGAGCCACATGTCGAGCAGCAGCTTCTGGAGGGGGTTGACGTCCTGATACTCATCCACCACGAACCAGGTGTAACGGTCGCGGACCGAGCGCGCAGCCGCCGGATACTCGGCCAGGATGCCAGCGGTCAGCTCGAGCACCGACTCGAAGTCCACCAGGTGCCGTTCCGTCCGCAGCTCCTCATAGCCTGCGTAGACCCTGGCCATGGTGGTCGCGTCCAGCGGCGGAGTGCGGCCGGCCTTCGCGCTGGCCGCCGGGAAGTCATCGGGCCGGACCTGGGTGACCTTGGCCCACTCGATCTCCGCTGCCGCATCCCGAAGCTCGGGCAGGCCGGCCGACACGCGCAGCCGGCGCGCCGCCTCGGCGACCAGTCCGATCTTGGACTCAAGCACCTGCGGCGCCGACCCGCCCACGGTAGACGGCCAGAAGTGCGTCAGCTGACGCAGCGCCGCCGAGTGAAACGTCCTGGCCTGCACCTTATCCAGGCCAGCGCCCGGTGCGAGCTGGCCAAGCTGGCGCAGGCGGCCACGCAGCTCACCGGCTGCCCTGGTGGTAAACGTCACGGCGAGCACCGTGGCCGCGTCCGCCTGCGCCGTCGCCGCGAGATAGGCAATCCTGTGCGCGACCGCGCGCGTCTTGCCGGTGCCGGCGCCAGCCAGCACGCACACTGGGCCACGGGCAGCCAGTGCGACCTCGCGCTGCTCCGGATCGAGGCTGGCCAGCACAGCTTCCGGGCCGTCTGAAGCCGCATCGGCAACCGGCGACGAGAGCGCCTGGGCCCGCCGATCCGGCATCTGCACGCGCCCTCCCCTATCGGTCGTCGCTAGCGCCTAGCCAGGTATCCGTCCCGTGGCTGCCAGACGACATACTCCCGCATGCCACTGACGTCCGCGAGGTTGGCCGGGAAGTGCGCGAGGGTCGCCAGCGTTAGTAAAGTTAGCTTGGACGTTGTGGATAGGGAGACGCAGAGTGGCGCAGCCGCTGACGATGTACACCACGACCTGGTGCGCTTTTTGCCGGAGGCTGAAGAGCCAGCTGGCAGCCGAGGGGATCGAGATCACCGAGGTGAACATTGAGGAAGACCCAGCCGCGGCAGACTACGTCATGACGGTGAACGGCGGATTCCAGACTGTCCCGACTGTCCTGTTCCCGGACGGCAGCGCCCTGACCAACCCGTCGGCGGCAGCCGTGAAGCAGCGCCTAGGCGAGCTCGCGGCTTCGCTATGACCGGCAAGCGAAGCCGCCGCACCAAGGCGGCCACAGCAAAGGCAGCTACAGCAGCCGACGCCGAGGCGATCACTGCGACGTCCGCCGTGGAACCCGGTGACTTCGCGGCCAGTGCTGCGTCAGTCAGTGCCGACGGCAGCGCTGTCAGGACTGGCAGCGTGATCAACGCCGCAGCGGCGGACGGGGCTGCGGTGACCGCGTTCGTGCCGGATAACGCCGTGGTCAGGCGCACCAAGGACGGCTGGCGGGTCGGCAGCGACGACCTGCCGGACCTCACCTGCGCCATGATCCTGGCCGACCTGCTCGCGGCCGAGAACGGCATGTCGGACACTCCCTCGGCGAAGCCATCCTGCGAGCCTTCCGTGGCAAACGAGGCCGGCCGACTGCGGGCCACTGTCGGACAGCTTGAGCACGCGCTGGCGACCCGGATCCGGGTCGAGCAGGCCATCGGCGTCCTCGCCGAGCGGCACCGCATTAAGCCGCGTCAGGCTTTTGAGCAGCTCAGGGATGCGGCTCGCTGCCGTGGCCGCAAGGTCATCGACATCGCCGGTGATGTGGTGGCGAGCGCGACCAACCCGCTGCTCCAGCTTCCCGATGAGCTGTCGCGGCCTCGCTCGGGCCCGCGCCGGGGCGCACAGCAGCCATCCGGCGCCCAGTAGCAGCCGCGCAATTTGCTTTTGCCGCTTTTGTCGGCCTTATGCTCGGAGTCGTCCCGTCACAGGCGGTCTCCATCCGGACCGGCCACTCCGCGCTCTCACCTGGGGCCGCAGTTGGTCACTGCGGCCCTCTTTGGTCCCGGCAGTCAACTCGGCCCCAGAGCCGGCGCCATGACCGGCCCGAGCAGCCCCACAAGCGCCCATCGCCGCCACCGCCACCGGCCTGAGAGCACGCCAGCGAGCTGCGGCGGCGGACATACCCGGCCCCGTTACTCGCCGTCATTGAATTTGCCCTTGAGGTTGACCTGATGTGACCGGGGGTAACTAGCCGTTCGTGGACCGCGCGAGGTCCGGGACGAGGGCGGAGGACGTGGACGACGGGGGATCGCCAGGTCGGCTGCTCATCATCGGCGGCGCCGAGGACCGCTGCTGCGGCGCGGGCCTGCTGGAGCGGTTCGTTGAGCTCGCCGGCGGCGACGAGGCCCGGATCGTGCTCGTCACCACGGCGACGAACGTGCCCGAAGAGGTACTCGCCGACTACGAGCGCGTCTTCCGCAAGCTGGGCGTCAGCCAGACCAGCGAACTTCGGCTGCGTGGGCGCAGCGACGCTGACGGTGACGATGCCGCTACCTTGCTAACGGACGCCACCGGGGTGTTCTTCAGCGGCGGCGACCAGGCCAAGCTGCGCACCCTGGTCGGATCGCGCGCCAACGACATCGTCTGCGACCGCCTGGCCGACGGTCTCGTCGTGGCCGGCACCAGCGCGGGTGCGACAGCCATGGGCCGCACCATGATCCTCGGCGGCGCCGGGCCCGGCGTGTCCGCGGCCGCGGTCCGGACCGGGCCTGGCCTGGGGCTGATCCCCAAGGCGCTGATCGACACGCATTTCGGCGAACGCGGCCGGCTGCCGCGGCTGCTCAGCGCCGTCGCGCTGGATCCCGAGCACCTCGGCATGGGCCTCGACGAGAACACCGGCGTGCTGATCGAGGGCAACGGCTTCGAGGTCATCGGCAGCGGTGTCGCGACAGTCGTCGATGCTGAGGACGCCACGGTCGTACACCCGGCCGGGGACTGCGACCCGATCACGCTCTTTGGCGTGCGGCTGCACCTGCTGCCCGCCGGGTGCCTCTTCGACTTCGGCACGCGGACGCCGACGCTCGGCCCCGCGCACGACCGGTACTGACCGTTCACCGAGACGACCTAAGCAGCCTGGATAGCCGAGGGAGCTGACGTGCGGTTCATTGACCTGCGCCACCTGAGCGGGCCGAACGTCTTCACGGCGAGCCCGGTGACCATCGCCAGGCTCGAGCTCGACGAGCTGACCTGCAAGGAGACCACCGAATTCGGCGGGTTCGCCGAGCGCCTCACTGAGCTGCTGCCGGGGCTGGCGACGCATCATTGCGCGACGGGGGCGCCAGGCGGGTTCCTGGCGGCGATGGCGCAGGGCACCTACTTCGGTCACGTCACCGAGCACGTCATGCTGGAGCTGTCCGGCCTGGCTGGGCGGCCCGTGTATCTCGGCCGGACCATGTGGGCCGGCGCCGACGGCCGCTACGACGTCATGACCGAGTGCCCGGAAGACGAGCCCGCCGGCTCCGTCGTACCGACCGAGCTGCTGCGCGTCGCGATGCGGATCGTGCAGGAGCTGCTGAGCGACGGGGATGCGACGCCCGGCTTCCAGTCCGACCTGGAGCAGATCGCCGCGATCTGCGAACGGGAACGGCTCGGCGTCAGCACCGCCGCCATCGCGGCCGCCGCCCGCGAGCGCGGGATCCCGGCTCGCCGGGTGGCCGGGCTGAGCCTGCTGCGCCTGGGCTACGGCAGGCACCGCCAGCTCGTGTGCGCCGCGCTCACCAGCCAGACCTCGGCGGTTGGCGTGGACATCGCCGCCGACAAACAGCTCACCAAGCAGCTGCTGGCCGGAGCCGGCATCCCGGTCGCCGAAGGCGTCACGGCCCGGAGCCCGCTGGACGCCGCGGCGGCGCTGGTCGAGATCGGCGGCCCGGTGGTGATCAAGCCGCTCGGCGGCAGCCAGGGCGCCAACCTCACCGTGGGCGTGCGGACCGCCGCCGAGGCAGCCGCCGCCTACAGCAAGGCGGCGACGATCAGCCAAGCCGTGCTCGTAGAGGCGCTGGTGCCGGGCACGGACTACCGGGTCCTCGTGATCGACGGCCAGATCGCGGCCGCCGCCCAGCTACGGCCGGCTTCGGTGACCGGCGACGGCCTGCACACCATCGGCCAGCTAGTGGCGATGGCGAACAGCGATCCCCGTCGCGGCGTCGGCCAC
>DASXKI010000122.1:0-7217 GCA_036496945.1 Streptosporangiaceae bacterium
GGTGGCGCTGGCCCAGTCCTGGTCGAGTTGCTGCATCTGTCCCAGCACGTTGGAGTTGCTGAACAGGCCCTGGGCGAGGGCGTCGAAGTCGCTGGTGACGTTGCCGGGCAGGGCGTTGTCGTTGGTGGCCCAGCTCATGGAGCTGACCTTGGTGTTGGTGCTGGTGACGTAGGAGTAGGAGTTGTAGAACGCCGGGCTGAGCGACAGGCCGTAGCTGGCGAGGGACTTGCCCTTGATCATCGGGAACGCGCCGTCGCCGGAGATGAGCGCCTTGAGGTTGGCCGGGTTGAGGGACCAGGATTCGGCGAACTTGAACGCGGACGCCTGGTCGGGGCTCTTGGCGCTGACCGCCATCGAGCCGCCGACGGAGAACGGGATGACCAGGGATCCGTTGTTGGTCGGCCACGGGAAGACGCCGATGTTGCTCCACGCGTTCGTCGGGATGGACCCGAGATACCAGCTGCCCATCGGGTACATCGCGGCCTTGCCGGCGTTGAAGTTGGTGATCGACTGGGCGTAGCTGACGCTGAGCGCGTCCGGCTCGAAGTAGTTGTCGGTCACCAGCGTGCGCATCTTCGTCGCGGCCGCGACGACGTTCGCGTCGGCGAACTTGACCGTGCCGGCGTACCGCTGCTGGATCCAGTTCGGGTCCGAGCCGAGCACGTCGGCGCTGAGCGCGCCGGTCAGCGGCATCGCCGCGGCGAAGGAGTCGTGGCCGCCGAGCTCGATCGGGACGATCCCGTGCGCCTTCAGCTTCGCGCAGTCGGCCAGGAACTGCGCCCACGTGGTGGGGGGCGTGGCGCCGGCCTTGGCGAACAGCGCCTTGTTGTAGTAGACGAGCGGGATGATCTGGGAGTTGGTGGGCGGGATGTAGTTCTTGCCCTTGATGGTGTTAGGCAGGATGAAGTTAGCGTTGATCCACGCCGACGGATACGGCGTGAGCAGGCCAGCCGAGGTGTACAGCGACGGGGTGATCGACTGAAGCAGGTCCGGGAACTGGCCGGCCTGGAGCAGTTGCTTGGCGTAGCCGTCACGGTCGGTGGTCGGGTCCACGTCCTGCTTGATCGTGACGCCGGGCACTGTCTGCTCCGCGGCAGCGATGGACTTCGCCCAGAACTGCGCCGTCAGGTCCGGGGTCAGGAAGGTCAGGTACGTCAGCGTGACTTTCTTCGAGGACGTCCCGTTCGCGGATTGTGAAGGCGAACTCGAGCACGCCGCCAGGAGCAGCAGGCTTGCAGCGGCGGCCCCGGCAAGACATCGTCTGTACATGGTCACCCTTTCTGGGCGGGAATCGGATGAAAGCGTACATGGTGGGTATTTGCCTGGCGGCAAACCTTTGGATAACGTTATCTTTGGCTGTTACAGTGGGGTTTCTGTTGCAGCGTGTCAAGAGCTTTGCTCGTAACAAACGGGTCTCGGCGCAGGCGGAGCCGCCCGTGAACGATCGACAGGAAGCGGAGTGCAGTGCCTGGTCCCGGTGAGTTGAGCGAACGCGCAATGCCGCGGCCGCGGCGGCCAACGATGGTGGACGTCGCGAGAGAGGCGGGCGTGGCGCTGCGCACGGTGTCGCGCGTGATCAACGGCGACTCGACGGTCGGGGAAGCGCTGGCCGAGAGAATTCGCCAGGCCATCGTGGCGCTGGAGTATCAGCCCGACGAGCGCGCCCGCCAGCTGCGCAGCGGCCGCACGCGCACCGTCGGCGCGGCCGTGCGCAACATCTCCGACGCTCACCCGGTGCTCGGCGCAGCCGACGAGGCGGCCCGCGAAGCCGGGCTCACCATCGTGGCCATGTCGACCGAGGACGACGAGGAGCGCGAGCGCGAGGCGATCATGTCGATGTGCCGGCGGCGCATGGACGGGATCATCATCGAGCCGATCGCCGAGAACCATGAGTACCTGCAGCCCGAGATCGACGCGGGCCTGCCCGTGGTCGCATTCGATCGGCCAGCCACCGGCGTCATCGTCGATACGGTGCTCACCGATAACCGCGGCGGCATCGTCCAGGCCTTCAGCCACCTTGTTGACCACGGGCACCGGCGCATCGGCTACATCGGCGACGACGAGCGGATCTACACCGGGCACGAGCGGGCGGCCGCGTTCCGCGAGTGCCTGCGCGAGCAGGGCAGCCCGCTCGACGGCATGGTGCACCCTGGGCGCATCGAGCCGGCCCGGATCGCCGCCGCCCTGGCGTCGCTGGCAAGCGGACCCCGTCCGGCGACTGCGATCGTCACCGGCAACGTATCCACGACCATCGCCGTCATACGCTTGCTCGGCCCCGACTTCGGCGCCACCGCGCTCGTCGGGTTCGACGACTTCCCGCTCGCGGACCTCCTGCGCCCGGGCCTGACCGTCGTCGCCCAGGGCGAAGCTGAGATCGGGCGGACCACCATCGACCTGTTCCGCGCCAGGCTCGCCGATCCGGCTAGGCCCATACAGACCGTCACCGTGCCGACGACCCTGATTCCGCGTGGCTCTGGTGAGCTCCCCGCTTCCCGCGGATGACGGCAGTGCGGGAATCCCCGCTTGTGGCGGCCCGTGCGCCGACGATCAGCTAGCGGCGGTCAGGTCGGCCGAGCCGCCGCGAGTCATGGCGAGGGGGTTGACGACGCGGTCGAACAGTTCTTCGCTGACGCCCTTGGCCAGGGCCGCCTGCTTGAGGGTCAGGTCGTGGTCGATGGCGTAGTGGGAGATGACGGAGGCCTTGTCGTAGCCGATGACGGGGGACAGCGCGGTCACCATCATGACCGAGCGGTCGATGTTCTCTTTGAGCTTGGGCTCGTTGAGCTCGGCGCCTTCGATCATGAACTGGCGGAAGTGGTCGCACATGTCGGCCATGATGAGCGCCGAGTGCAGGTAGTTGCTGATCAGGACCGGGCGGAAGGCGTTGAGCTCGAAGTTGCCTTCGGCGCCGCCCATGGTGACCGCGACGTCGGAGGCGATGATCTGGATGGCGACCATGAGCATGGCCTCGGCCTGGGTGGGGTTGACCTTGCCGGGCATGATCGAGGACCCGGGCTCGTTGGCGGGCAGCACCAGCTCGTGGATGCCGGTGCGCGGCCCTGATCCCAGCCACCGCAGGTCGTTAGCGATCTTGAACAGGGTGACTGCGGCTGCTTTCAGTCCGGCGTGCGCGCGCACCATCCGGTCGAGGGTGCCCTGGGCGGTGAATTTGTTGGACGCGGTCTGGAACGGGGTGCCGGTCATCGAAGCGATGTGCGCGGCGACGCGGTCGCCGAATCCCGGCGGGGCGTTCAGCCCGGTGCCGACGGCGGTCCCGCCCATGGCCAGCTTCAGCAGCCCGCGGGTGGCGTGCTCGACTTCGCCGATAGCGTCATCCAGGGCACCGACGTAACCCGACCATTCCTGCCCGACGGTCAGCGGGGTGGCGTCTTCCAGGTGCGTCCGGCCGATCTTGACCGTGTCAGCCCACTTCCTGGACTTGTGCTCCAGGGCATCGCGGAGCCGCTTCAGCGCCGGGATGGTCTTCCCTGTGGCCATCTGGTGAGCGGCGATGTGCATAGCGGTGGGGAACGTGTCGTTGCTGGACTGGCCCATGTTCACGTGGTCGTTCGGGTGCACCGGTCGCTGCGAGCCGAGCGTCCCGCCGGTCAGCTGGATGCACCGGTTGGAGATGACCTCGTTCACGTTCATGTTCGACTGCGTGCCGGACCCTGTCTGCCAGACGTACAGGGGGAACTCCTCATCCAGCGCGCCGCTGATCACCTCGTCGCACACCCGCTGGATCAGCTGGCCCTTCCACTCCGGCAGCCGGCCGGCCCGGGTATTCGCCAGCGCCGCTGCCTTCTTCACGTAGCCGTAGGCGTGGTACACCTCCTTGGGCATCCGGTCGTTGCCGATGTTGAAGTGCTCCAGGCTGCGCTGGGTCTGGGCACCCCAGTACCGGTCCGCGGGCACGTCGACCTCGCCGAGGCTGTCGAACTCGCGGCGCGTCCCGGTGGCGTTCAGGCCTATCGGCACCTCGAGGATCTGCGGACCGCGCTCGGCAGTGTCGTGCTGCCGGGCCGCGCTGGCAGCCTTCGGATGCTCTGTCGCCATGCCGATTCCCCCCGCTCACGAAGGCCCCAATGATGACAAACCGCTTCGCGCGGTCTATGGCGGCCTAGCCAGGAGCATGCCCGTTCCCTCTAATCGCATTCTCCGGACTCACTCCTGCATCCAGCCGGTAGGTCGCACGCGAGCCAGCAGCAGCCGGTCAGATAGATTCCTGCAGCCACGACTTAGCCACGGCGTTGTCAGGTTCCGGAGCGAAGGAGCAACCGATCATGCAAGCCAGCCCAGTGACAGCAGACGGCCGCGCACGCCTGCTCGCGGACGGGAATCAGATGCCCATGCTCGGCCTGGGAGTCTGGCAGGTTCCCGACGGAGCGGAGTGCGTGAATGCCGTTCGGTGGGCGCTCGACCTGGGATACCGGCATATCGACACTGCTCAGGCATACGGTAACGAGGAGAGCGTCGGGCGCGCGCTGCGCGACAGCGGTTTGCCGCGCGAGCAGGTGTTTGTCACCACGAAGTTTTATCCAGGCCACAAGGACCCGGTAGCCGAAGCCGAGCAGAGCCTGCGGCGGCTTGGCGTCGACCAGGTCGACCTGTATCTGGTCCACTGGCCGGAGGGCGGGCCGACCTGGGCCTGGCCCGGGATGGAACGGGCTCGCGAGCTCGGATTGGCCCGGTCCATCGGCGTCTCCAACTTCAGTGTCGGCGAGCTAGCTGAGGTGATGGCGGCGGGGTCAATCAGGCCGGCTGTCAACCAGGTGGAGTTCAGCGCTCCGCGCTACCGACGCGCGCTCCTGGAAGCCTGCCTGCGGCTGGACATCGCGCTGGAGGCCTACAGCCCCCTGGGCACAGGCCGGCACCTCCCGAACAAGGCAGTGAATGAGGTCGCGGCGCGCGTGGGGCGGACGCCTGCGCAGGTGCTGCTGCGCTGGTGCCTTCAGCATGATCTTCCGGTAATTCCCAAGTCAGCCCATCGTGACCGTATTCAGGAAAACGCCCAGATATTTGACTTCGCCTTGTCTGGGGAGGACATGGCCGAACTCGACGCGCTCGACGAGACCAACGGCACTGAGCGCGCCCTGGAGGGCACATGGTGGTGAGCGGGCTCTCAGGGACCTGCGGCTAGCAGCGCGGCCACCGCGATCTCGGCCGTCGTTGGTGCGGGGAGCGCGGCCGGTAGCAGGGGGATACCGGGAAGCTCACCCTCGGACACATACCGGCTGATCAAAGCCGGATCGATGTAGGACTTCCGGGTGACACTCGGGGTATCGCCGAGCCAGACCGCGACCTCTCGAACGCCGGCGGCTACCAGGCCCTTGCGGCCGCGTTCGGTCCGCGACGGCGCCGCGTTCGCTGCGTTCGCCAGCGCGAGCGCCATCAGTACGGTCGCATTCCAGGTCCGGAACTCCTTCGCCGTGAAGTGACCGCCAGCCCGCGCGGCGATGTAGCTGCTCACGTCGTGAGAGTGCAGGACGCGCCACGCCCCGCCTTCCTCCCAGGAGAACAACGCGTCGAGCCCGTTGTTGCTGCGGGCCAGTTCCTGCACTGTCGACTGGACCATGTCGTCCTTGACGGTAATCGCCCGGTGCTTGCCCTCCTTGCCGACGTAGTCGAACAACAACCCGTCCTGCGTCACCGTGACGTGCCGCTTCTCCAGCGTCGTCGCGCCGTAATGATGGTCCAATTCGGCGTACCTCTCGCCCCCGATACGAAACAGGCCCAGGTCGATCAGCCGGACCGCGCCTGCGACGACACGCTCGCGGGTCATGTCGCTTCGCGTCAGGTCACGCATCGTGGCTGTCCGCAAGGCTGGCAGTGCGTCGGCGAACTGCAGCATGTGAGCGAACTTCTGAGTGTCGCGCTGCTCTCGCCAGAGCTGGTGATAGCGGTACTGGGTCCGGCCCCGGCTGTCTACACCGGTCGCCTGAATGTGACCGAGCGGATCCGGTGAGATCCACACTTGCTGCCACGCTGGCGGGACCACGAGCTGGCCGATGCGCTGTAGGGTTTCCCGCTCGCTGACCTCCGCACCTGACGGGTCGTAGTACCGCAAGCCGTCCCGGTCCCGCACGCGGGTGATGCCCGGACCCCGGGGATCACTGCGCACCAGTCCCGGAACCGCGGCCGCCAGGCCGGCGGCCAGACCAGCCGCCAGGCCGGCCGCCGTGCCTGGCGGTGCCGCAGCTGGCGCTGGCTGGCGCCTCACCGGTCGTAGTGCGTCGGCGGGATCTGGTCGCGCTCTCCCTCGACCTGCAACTCGCCCTTGTCGAACTCGCGTCGGATCTCGGCCCGCTCCTCCTGGTATACCTCGGTCTGGGTGACATCCTGCGGCGGCGGCGCGTCCGTCGCGGGCGGCACCTCGTCGGGGTCGTAATCATCGATTCCGGCCGCTACCCGTTCCTCCTCGGTCAGGCGGGCAAGCTGATCGTCATCAAGGTGTGCCGGTTGGCCGCCATGCTCACGCCGGTCCCGGTGGAATTGCTCGGCTGGCTGGTCTGAGTCGTCTTGTCGTGCCATCTCGCCTCCAGCGGCTTGCGGCCTAGCCTTGGCCGGGGTTCTAGACAGCACGCTACGCCTCGTGCGTCTGCCACCCGAGCCGCCCGCCTTACGCTCGCAGCGCTGCCTGGCAGGCTCCAGCGTCGGCGCCTGCACTTCCATGATCATCTTTGTGCGCTCACCCACGGAGGGTGATGTTGCCGCCAGTGACAAGGGGGATGCTGAGCCCAAGAATGCCAGCGGACCGCTGGGCGACGAAGAGCAGTCCGTCGCGCGATGGAGGAAGAGGAGCAGGAATGGTACTGGCCGCTTCATCGTCGTCCTATCCACTCTTGAACGTTTTCTGGACGATCTTCGAGGTGTTCCTGTGGGTGATCTGGATCTGGATCCTGATCACGGTGTTCATCGACATCTTCCGCAGTCGGGACCTGTCCGGCGGAGCCAAGGCACTGTGGTTTCTGTTCGTGCTGTTCATCCCGCTGATCGGCGTCCTTGTCTATCTGATCGTCAGAGGCGGATCCATGCATGAGCGGTCTATGCGGCAGGCTCAGCAGCAGGACGAGGCCCTCCGCGACTACGTCCGGGCGGCTGGGCAGCCATCCAGCAGCACCGCCGACCAGCTGGAGCGACTAGCGAGCCTGCGCGACCGGGGAGTCATCACTGCCGAGGAGTTCGACCGGGAGAAGGCCAAGGTCCTGGCCTGAGCC
>DASXKI010000123.1:0-2937 GCA_036496945.1 Streptosporangiaceae bacterium
CCGACCTGACGGCGGCGACGCGGGCGCGCAGCCGCATCATCAGGTAGCGCATGGCGGTTAGCCGCGGATCCGTCTGCATGGTTCTGCCTTTCTCGCTGGTTTCAGGCCGGTTAGCCGAAGAGCCGATAGAAGTCGGGGAAGATCAGCAGCACCAGGAATCCGCCCGCCAGCAGCGCGATTGGCAGCACCATGGTGGTGCTGCGCGCGCCGGCTTGCGCCTTCGTCGCTGCCAGCGCCTGGGCCCGCATCGACTCGGCGCGCGCCCGCAGCGTCTCCAGGATCCGGGCGCCTTCCTGACCGGCCACTTCGGCAATCTCGGCCAGATCGCCGAGTTCGCTGATGCCGATCTCGTCGGCCAGCCGAGCCAGGCCTTCCCACGGTGGCCTGCTCGCCTTGCGGGCTTGATCGAGCGCAGCGCCAATGCGCTCGAACGCCCAGCCTCCGCCGACTTCAGCGGCGGCTTCGAGCGCCTCGGTCGGCGCGGCCCCGGCTCCGCGCTCCAGTACCACCAGATCCAGGTAGCTCGTCAGTGCATGCCGGAAATCGGCCCGCCCCTGCTTCGCCTCGACCCGCGTCACCACGTCCGGCAGGAGGAACATGACCGCGCCGAGGGCGAGCGTGCCGCCCACCGGAACGGTCCACGGCAGCGAATGCCCGCCGAGTACAACTACCGCAGACAGCGTCGGCACGATCGCGAGTCCGAGCACGCCGTGGCCCACCTTGCGAGCCAGCCACTCCGCCTGCTCCTGCCCTAACAGCCGCAGGTCGGTTGCGGGCACCGGTAGCCAGGGCACTGCGGCTCCGAGGCGACGGCCGAGCCGGACCGGGAAAGGGGCCTGCTCCTCGGCCCGGCCGCCGCGCGAGTCGAGCCGGGCCATAGCGGCTCGCAGGCTGGGTCCGGCCGGGATCAGCTCGCTGATGACCAGCCAGCACCCGAGGCCGGCCAGCAGCCCACCGACGACCAGCCAGGCGCTCACCGCGACCGCCGCCCTCGTCTGGCTGTGGTGCCAGCTACTACCCTGCCGGCGCGGTGCCCGGCACTGGACCTGGCGGGCCCCCCGCCGGGCGGGACCGGACATGGCGCGTCGGCTGCCAGGAACCTGCCGGGAGCGGGAATCGAGCCGAGATGGTGAAGCCAGCCGAGCCCGGCCGCGTACAGGGCGACCACCAGCGCCATCACGATCTGGCCTGGCACCGTCCCGAACGGCGCGGAGTACGTCCTATTGAGCATCGCGAAGACGGTGAACCCGAGCACGAACAAGGTGAGCCACTTCACCGTCGTCTGGTGCTGCGCCCGGTCCGCCTCGATCTCCCGCCGTGCCGCCACATCGCGGGCCAGCATGACGGCGAGCGAGTTGAGCACGTCGCGGACGGCGCCGCCACGGCGGCCGGTCGCGATGATGAGCGCTGCAGCAATGCGATCGCCGGCGGGATCGCCGATGTCGGCGGCGAACGCACGCAAAGCCGTCTCGGTACCTACCCGGGCCGCCAGGCGACGGCCAAGCGCGGCGACCGCCGGCTCGATCGCGGCCGGAGCCTGCCGGGCCGATGCCTCGAGCGCGTCTTCGAGGCCCCGGCTGGCCGTCAGCATGTCGGACAGCCGCCGGGTCCATTGCTCCAGGTCCTCCAGCATGGCCGCGCGGCGTTGCGCCGCTCGGCTTGAGGCAATCCGCGGCAGGCAGAGCACAGCCAGCACGGCGGCGATCATCGCGACCGGCCAGCGCGTGATCGCGAGGGTCAGGAGGCCAGCCGCGACCGCGAGCAGCAATCGCTGCTTTCCTTGCCTGCCGATGGTGACGCGGCGCCGCCGCGGTGTGCCCGGCGGCGGCGCTGGCCGGGTCAGCTCGAACCCGAGCAGAGCAAGGCCAGCGATCGCGATCCCCCCGGCAAGGCCAGCCAGCATAGTCATCGGGACCACAACCCTGGCTGCCAGCGCAGCTGTGACCGGTGCTGGTCCAGGAGCCCGGCGTCGAAGCCTGCGGCAGTGAGCCGGCTGAGCATTCCAGCCGATGGCGTGTGCGCCGCGATCGCGCGGCCGGTCCGCGGGTCGGGCAGGAACAGCCGGTTGACCGCGGGCCGCTCGGTGTCAGCCGGCGGCATGACCTCAAGGATCTCCGACACGTAGCGGACGGTCCGAGTGCCGTCGAAGCCGCGGCGCAGATGCACCACAAGGTCGACCGCCATGCCAACCAGGATGTGGATGGCGCGTTCAGCGAGGGCCAGACCGCCGCGCAATCCAAGGATCAGGATCCGGTCGAAGGCCTCGGCCGGTGAGTTCGCATGCAGCGTGCACATCGACCCGTCCTGGCCTGAGTTCATGGCCTCGAGCATCGGCATGATCTCGTCGAGCCTGACTTCGCCGACAAGGATGCGACGGGGGTTATGACGCAACGCGTGCGCGATCAGGTCACGCAGGCTGATGCCGCCGGCGCCCTCGGAATTCGCATCGCGCGCCTCGAACGCGATCACGTCCGGATGCTGAGCAAGCTCATGCAGGTAGAGCTCGTACTCACTCTCGAGCGTGGCCACGCGCTCGCCCGGCGGGATCTCGCTAGCCAGGGCCCGCAGCATGGTCGTCTTACCGCAGTTAACGCCTCCGGTCACGATGATGTTGCAGCGGCTCTTCACTGCAGCAGCGAGGAAAGCCGCCAGCGCGGCGTCGATGGTGCCAAGGCGAGTGAGCGTCGCCAGCGTCGCGTCGAGCTGGCCGTGCCTGCGCAGCGACACGCACGGCCGCGGTGTGACGGCCATGGTCGCGGTCAGCCGGGCATTGCCGGCGAGCGCGACGTTCACCAGCGGCGCTGCGGCGGAGAAGTCGCGCGCGGTCTGCCCGCCGCGGGTGGCCCAGGTGCGGATCATGGAGATGAGCGCGTCATCACTGGCGGCGACCGGCGGGCCGGCGACCCGCTCGCCGCTGGCGTAGGTAACCCAGACCTG
>DASXKI010000124.1:0-2430 GCA_036496945.1 Streptosporangiaceae bacterium
CTCGCCCCGGCCTTGCTGTAGGCGCTGTCCGGGAACCAGGCGCCGTCTCCGGCCCCCTGCTCGACCAGCACCTCGAGACCGGCCTGCGTCAGCCGCGGCACGGTCTCAGGGACCAGGGCGACGCGCCGTTCGCCGGGCGCGCTCTCCTTGACAACAGCCACCTTCATCGGTGTGACCTTCTCATATATAGGCACCCCATGCTTCGCTGCTCTGCGCGGTTTAACCGCGTTTCGACCCTAAACCGCGGCGGGCCGCGAGCGGTAGGACCAAAGGCCGTACGCTTCGCTAACGAGATGCCCGTAACAAAGCCGGCTCATGTGTTGTTGGTGCCCGGCGCAGACAGCGGCCCGGCGCTGGCCTCCGTCCTGAGCAGGTCGCTTACCTTCTCCCCGGCCGTGACGACCGCCGCGGCGTGCAGCCGCCCGGGCGAGCGGGTCAGCCGCTCGATCGGCCCCGATACGGAGATGGCGGCGAGCACCTTGCCGCCCGCGCCGCGGACGGGGGCGGACACCGAGGCGACGCCGGGCTCGCGTTCCGCGGCGCTGGCGGCCCAGCCGCGCCTGCGCACGCCGGCCAGCGTGGCCGCGGTGAACTTGGCGCCGCGCAGCCCGCGGTGCATCCGCTCGCCCTCTTCCCAGGCGAGCAGCACCTGCGCGGCCGAGCCCGCGGTCATCGGCAGCGCCGCGCCGACCGGCACCGTGTCGCGCAGGCCGCTGGCCCGCTCGGCGGCGGCGACGCACACCCGGACGTCGCCCTGCCTGCGGTACAGCTGCGCGCTCTCCCCGGTCAGGTCACGCAGCTGGACCAGCACTGGCTGGGCGAACGCGAGCAGCCTGTCCTCTCCGGCGGCCGAGGCCAGCTCGGCGATCCGCGGTCCGAGCACGAACCTGCCCTGCACGTCCCTGGCGAGCAGCCGGTGGTGCTCGAGCGCGACGGCGATGCGGTGGGTCGTCGGCCGCGCCAGGCCGGTGGCGCTGACGAGTTGCGCGAGGGTGGCAGGACCGCTCTCCACGGCGGCGAGAACCCAAACGGCTTTGTCCAGCACGCCGACGCCACTAGTATTGTTCATGTACTGATATTGCCGTCTCAAATCTTGAGACGCAACTTCAAGCGAACCTTGCCAGAAGAGAACCTAGCCAGAGGAGATGGACCGCATGAGCAGCGCGCCTCGCACGCTCGCAGAGAAGATCTGGGATGCCCATGTGGTGCGCAGCCGGCCGGGTGAACCAGACCTGCTCTTCATCGATCTGCATCTCGTGCACGAGGTCACCAGCGCCCAGGCCTTCGACGGCCTGCGTGCCGCCGGCCGCAAGGTCAGGCGGCCCGACCTCACGATCGCGACCGAGGACCACAACGTCCCCACCACTCCCGGCATCGGCCCGGGAACGCCGATCGAGGGTCCGGGCAGTCCGGTGTCCGACCCGGTCTCCCGCACGCAGCTCGAGACGCTGCGCAGGAACGCCGGCGAGTTCGGCGTCCGGCTGTACCCGATGGGGGACGCCGGCCAGGGCATCGTGCACGTCATCGGCCCGCAGCTCGGGCTGACCCAGCCGGGCCTGACGATCGTCTGCGGTGACTCGCACACGTCCACGCACGGCGCCTTCGGCGCGCTGGCGTTCGGCATCGGCACCAGCGAGGTCGAGCACGTGCTCGCGACCCAGACGCTGCCGCAGATCAGGCCGAAGACGATGGCGATCAACGTCGAGGGCGCGCTGCCTGACGGCGTCACCGCCAAGGACCTGATTCTCGCGATCATCGCGCAGATCGGCACCGGCGGCGGCCAGGGCTACATCGTCGAATACCGCGGCGAGGCGATCCGCTCGCTGTCGATGGAAGGCCGGCTGACGGTCTGCAACATGTCCATCGAGGCGGGAGCGCGGGCCGGCCTCATCGCCCCTGACGAGACCACGATCGCCTACCTCAAGGGCCGCCCGCACGCTCCGCAGGGCGCCGACTGGGACGCGGCGGTCGAGTACTGGCGGAGCCTGCCGACCGACGAGGGCGCGGTCTTCGACCGCGAGGTCACCATCGACGCGACCACGCTGAGCCCGTACGTCACCTGGGGCACCAACCCCGGCCAGGCGCTCCCGCTCGGCGCGTCCGTGCCCGCGCCAGGGGAGACCAAGGACCCGAACGGCACCGAGCGGGCCCTCACCTTCATGGGCCTGACGGCCGGCACGCCGCTGCGCGAGATCTCGGTCGACACGGTCTTCGTCGGTTCCTGCACTAACGGCAGGATCGAGGACCTGCGCGCGGCCGCCGGCGTCATCAAGGGCCGCAAGGTAGCCGACGGCGTCCGCATGCTGGTCGTCCCCGGCTCGATGCAGGTCCGCGCGCAGGCCGAGTCCGAGGGGCTCAACGAGGTCTTCACGACGGCCGGGGCCGAGTGGCGCAGCGCGGGCTGCTCGATGTGCCTGGGCATGAACCCCG
>DASXKI010000125.1:0-2304 GCA_036496945.1 Streptosporangiaceae bacterium
TGCCAACACCGGCGACGGCATCCTGGCTGGCGAGGCCGCGGGCGGCGTGCTGGAACTTATGGACGACGCCTGGTGGGGTCCGTCGATCCCGCTGACCGGCGGCCCGGTGTTCTGCCTGGCCGAACGGAGCCTGCCTGGCTCGTTGTTCGTCAACACTGCAGGCGAGCGGTTCGTCAACGAGGCGGCGCCGTACGTGGACGCGGTGCACGCCATGTACGACAAACACACCGAGGACAACCCGCACATCCCATGCTGGATGATCACTGACCAGCGGTATCGCAACCGTTACGTGTTCACGGGCATGCCGCCGCGCAAGCCGCTGCCGCGCCGCTGGTACAAGTCAGGCGCTGTGTTCAGGGCAGACTCGCTAGCGGACCTCGCCGCCGCGATCGGGGTGTCGGCCGACGGGCTCGCCAAGACCGTCGAGAAGTTCAACGAGTTCGCGCGCACCGGCAAGGACACCGACTTCGGCCGCGGTGACTCGGCCTACGACCACTACTACGGCGACCCGAACTGCAAGCCCAACCCCAACCTCGCCCCGCTCGCGCAGCCGCCCTTCTACGCGATCAAGATCGTGCCCGGCGACCTCGGCACTAAGGGCGGCCTGCGCACCGACGACCGAGCCAGGGTCCTGCGCGCCAACGGCACTGTCATCGAGGGCCTCTACGCGGCGGGCAACACCAGCGCCCTCGTGATGGGCCACAGTTATGCGGGACCGGGGGCCACTATCGGCCCGGCCATGACCTTCGGCTACCTCGCAGCCCTTGACGTCGCCCGGTCAGAACGCGAGTAGGCGGTCCTCTACCGGGCTGAGCGCCACGGCTGCGACGTCAGTCTGGCCCGAGTATCAGGCCGC
The DNA here is from genome assembly GCA_036496945.1 of Streptosporangiaceae bacterium. Classification (GTDB taxonomy): domain Bacteria; phylum Actinomycetota; class Actinomycetes; order Streptosporangiales; family Streptosporangiaceae; genus JAJYUU01. The sequence continues at coordinate 857 of DASXKI010000125.1, forward strand.
TGGTGGGGACGCCGGTACCGGCGGTGACCAGCACCGGCCCGTCGCCTGGCACCTGATTCACGGAGCTGCCGCGGACTTGCCTGACTGCTTCGGCGATCCCGTTCATGCCGTGCAGGTAGCCTTCCCCGAGCTGGCCGCCATGCGGGTTGAGGGGTAGCCTGCCGCCGAGCTCGATGGCCCCGCCGGCGATGAAGTCGCGTGCCTCGCCGCGCGCGCAGAAACCGAGCTCCTCCAGCTGCATCAGCACGTACGGCGTGAAGTGGTCATACAGCACGGCCGTCCGGATGTCGCCCGGCCCGAGCCCAGCCTGGGCCCAGAGCTGCCGGCCCACCACCCCCATCTCGGGTAGCCCGGTGAGGTCATCGCGGTAGTAGCTCGTCATCGTGTACTGATTCGCGCCGCTGCCCTGGGCCGCGCCGCGGATCACGACAGGCGAATTTTCTCGGGAACGCGCTCGGTCCACGCTGGTCACCAGCACTGCGACCGCGCCGTCCGTTTCCTGGCAGCAGTCAAGCAGCCGCAGCGGCTCGCAGATCCAGCGTGACGCCTGGTGTTCCGCCAGCGTGATCGGCCGCTCGTAGAACCAGGCCGCCGGGTTGGTCGCAGCGTGCTTGCGATCGGCCACTGCCACGGTGCCAAAGTCAGCGCTGGTCGCGCCGTACGCGTGCATGTACCGGCGGGAGGCCATCGCGACCGTCGCGGCGGGCGTGGCCAGGCCCATCGGGTAGTGCCAGCCGCTGTCGATCGCCGACGAGGTCGCGCCCTGGACGGCTCCGACCGAGACCTGACCGAACCGCCGGCCGGACCGCTCGTTCAGCGCCCGGTAGCAGATGACGACGTTCGCGGCGCCGGTCGCGACGGCCATCGCGGCCTGGTGGACCGTCCCGCAGGCCGCGCCGCCGCCGTAGCCGATCAGGCTGAAGAAGCTGAGCTCGCCGGCGCCGAGCTCGCGAGCGACCGCGATCTCGGCGTTTGAGTCCATGCTGAAGGTCACCAGGCCGTCCACGTCGGCTGGCGTCAGCCCGGCGTCGTCCAGCGCGGCCCTGGCTGCCTCTACCGCGAGCTTGAGCTCGCTGCGCCCGGAGTCCTTGGAAAACTCGGTCGCCCCGATCCCCGCGATCGCCGCGGCGCGCCCGTTCATCGGCCGGCCCCGGCCACGGCCAGCCTGACCGTTCCGGTCACGTGATTGCCGAGACTGCAGCTGCCGGTGACGTCGATCACCTGCTCGCCGTCCGCGATACCCGCCACCCGGCCGGTAAACGTCAGGGTGTCGCCGGCATAGCACGGGACGCCGAGCCTGATCGAAACCGTGCGCACGATCGCCTCCGGTCCAGCCCAGTCGGTGACGTACCGCTGCACCAGGCCTGTCGTGGTGAGGATGTTGAGGAAGATGTCCTTGCTGCCGCTCCGGACTGCCATGTCGTGGTCGTGGTGCACCGGGTAGAAAT
>DASXKI010000126.1:0-3968 GCA_036496945.1 Streptosporangiaceae bacterium
GCGCCTCGGCGAGCAGGCGCGCCTCGCGACGTCGCTAGTGGTCCGTGAGGACTCGCTCACCCTGTACGGATTCGCGACTGACGACGAGCGCAATACGTTCGAGTTGCTGCAGACCGCCAGCGGCGTCGGGCCAAGGCTCGCTCAGGCGATGCTCGCCGTGCTGACCCCCGAGGCCCTGCGCCGCGCGGTAGCCGCCGAGGACCTGGCCATGCTGATCTCCGTGCCCGGCATCGGGCGCAAGGGCGCGCAGCGGATCGTGCTGGAGCTCGCGGGCCGTCTCGGCGCTCCGGCCGACGTCGGCGTCCTCGCCGCCGCAGGCAGGGTAGCGGCCAGCGCGCCGCAGTGGCAGGACCAGGTCCGGGCCGGGCTGGTGAGCCTCGGCTGGCAGGCCAGGGAGGCCGACCAGGCGATCTCCGCAGTCGAGCCAGACCTGGCGCCGCCCGCCGGCGAGCCCGGCGAGGTCGACGTCGCCATCGCGCTGCGGGCCGCGCTGCGCGTGCTGGGGCGCCCGTGACCGGGGCGGACGTGACTGGGCCCGACGGGACTGGGGCCGGCGTGACCGCGGCCGAGGTGACCGGCGCCGAGATGACCGGGGCCGAGATGACCGGGGCGCCGGTGGCTGGCGGGACAGCGACCGGCCGCGACGACGATCCCGACCGGGTCGTGTCCGCCCTGGCCGACGCCGATGACCGGGTCGTCGAAGGTGCCCTGCGGCCCAAGCGCCTGAGCGAGCTCGTCGGCCAGAATCGCGTCCGCGAGCAGCTGTCGCTCGTACTGGAAGGTGCCCTGCGCCGCGGCCGTACCCCCGATCACGTGCTGCTGTCGGGGCCGCCGGGCCTGGGCAAAACGACCCTTGCCATGATCATCGCGGCCGAGCTGGGCGCGCCACTGCGGATCACGAGCGGGCCCGCGATCGAACGGGCCGGCGACCTCGCCGCGATCTTGTCCACCCTGGCCGAGGGTGAAGTCATCTTCATCGACGAGATACACCGGGTGGCCAGGCCTGCCGAGGAACTGCTGTACCTGGCCATGGAGGACTTCCGCGTGGACGTGGTGATCGGCAAGGGGCCGGGCGCCACCGCGATCCCGCTGGACATCGCCCCGTTCACGCTCGTGGGCGCCACGACCAGGGCCGGGCTGCTGCCGGCCGCGCTGCGGGACCGGTTCGGATTCACGGCGCACCTGGACTTCTACGAGCCGGATGAGCTCGGCATCATCGTGCGGCGGTCGGCTGGCCTGCTCGGCGTGGCGTTGCGCGATGATGGCGCCGACGAGATCGCCGGCCGGTCCAGGGGCACGCCGCGCATCGCCAACCGGCTGCTGCGCCGGGTGCGCGACTTCGCCGAGGTGCGCGGCGACGGCGTCGTGACCAGGGACTGCGCCAGGGCGGCACTCGAGCTGTACGAAGTCGACGAGAGCGGCCTGGACCGGCTCGACCTGGCGGTGCTCGGTGCGCTGGTGCGCAGGTTCGGCGGCGGACCTGTCGGCCTGTCGACGCTGGCGGTCGCGGTGGGGGAGGAGGCCGAGACCGTCGAGGTCGTTGCCGAGCCCTTCCTGGTGCGGGCTGGGCTGATCGCTCGGACCCCGCGCGGGCGGGTGGCGACCCCTGCGGCCTGGCAGCATCTGGGCCTGCCGCTGCCGAGGCAGGCGGCGTGGGCCGGGCAAGGGGGCTTTGGGGCTGGCTGGACCGGCCAGAGTGACGGTGCCGCACACGGTGACGCAGACCACGACGGCCAGGACGGCGAGGTGACCCTTTTCGACTGATTACTGGCTACGGAACCGGGCCGAATTGTCACGGCGGGTCGCGGGCCGGTCACGATCACTCGTCAGACGCCGTAGCCTGTTGGTGCGCCGCGTGCGCGCCGCTACACTGCGGCAGTTGGCTCAAGACACGCCACTTCGGCACTGCCACGGGGTCGCACCTGCTAGGTGCCCGCCAGCTTGCTGGCGGCCGGGGCAGAACTAATTGGAAGGACGCCCCTCCGATGGGGAATCACATTCTCGCCGCCGCTACGGCAGCCAAGACCACCTCAAGCTCATCGAGCTCGCTGCTGCTCATCGTGCTCGTCTTCGCCGTGCTGATGATCTTCATGTTCCGGTCGCAGCGCAGGCGCAAGCAGCAGGCGCAGAACACCCAGAGCCAGGTGATGAACGGGGCACGGATCCGTACCGTGCACGGTATCTACGGCACTGTGGTGGACAGCGATGACCGCAACGTCATGGTTGAGATCGCGCCCGGTGTGAAGATCAAGATGCTGCGTCAGGCCATCGGGACTGTCGTGCCGGATGACGAGCCGGACGGCCTCCACCCGACGATGCAGGCTTTCGAGGAGCCAGAGCGGGACGACGACACGAGCGACTCGTCGGCCAACGCCGACGATCACAGCGACCTGCCCCACTAGCCGCGCCGCTGCTGACCGAGCGAAAGACAAGACACTCGTGGCCCCCTCAAGCACTCCCAACTCCCGGCCAGGGCGGTACCTCACAGCTCTGCTAGTGCTGCTTATCGTCATGCTGGCGGGCGTTCTCGGCGGACGCATCCTCAGTCCGGCTCACTGGCACAAGAGCTTCGTCGTCGGCCGCGGCCTCGACCTGTCGAGCGGGACCTCGGTGACGCTCCAGGCCGTGACCGCTAAGAAGGGCCAGGTCCCGAGCCAGGCCTCGATGACCAAGGCCGTCCAGATCATTACGAACCGGGTCGAGGCCACCGGCCTGACCGGCGCCTCGGTCGTCCAGCAGGGCAATAACGAGATCGTGGTCTCGGTGCCAGGTGCTGGCGCGCAGAAGGTCGCCACTCTGGTCGGCGAGACCGCGCTGCTGCGGCTCCGCCAGGTCCTGTACGTCGCACCCAACTACGCGCGGGGGACCACGACGCCGGCGCTGTCCACGACGGCCAACGGAACGGGCAACGCCGCCGCGCTGGCCCCGACGACGGTCAGGCTGTTCAACGCGCTCAACTGCTCGAACAAGCAGTGGCAGAAGGTGACCTACGGCACGGTCCCGAGTGCCTGGGACAATCCGAATATCCAGACGGTCACGTGCTTCGGGGGCCAGAAGTACGCACTGGCTCCCGCGGTCGTGGAGGGCCGGGACATGAGCGGGGTCGCGGCCGTGGACCAGGCCACCGGCTGGGTCGTCACGTTCAACGTGAAGAACCCCGCAGCCTCGAAGCTAGGTGCGCTCACGACGACGATGGCCACCCAGGACTACAACTCGAGCGACGCGAACAAGCAGGTACTTGACCTGCTCGCCGTCGTCCTCGACGGGCAGCTGCAAGGCCAGCCGCCGCAGGTCACCACTCCGATCTCCAGCTCCGGCCAGATCAACGGCGGCACGGGCAACGGCTTCAGCCAGGCGCAGGCCACGCAGCTTGCGGACGTGCTGAAGTACGGCAGCCTGCCGCTGTCGTTCAACAACCTGAACACGGCATCGGTCTCGGCGTCACTCGGGTCGGATCAGCTGTCAGCTGGCTTGTTCGCAGCCTTGGTCGGGCTGATCCTCGTGGTGATCTACTCGTTCATCTACTACCGCGGCCTCGGTATCGTCTCGGTGCTGAGCCTGACCATCGCTGCGCTGCTGACCTACCTGTCGGTGGTGCTGCTGTCCAAGTACCAGGGCTTCACGCTGTCGCTGGCCGGCATCGCCGGACTGATTGTGGCGATCGGCATCACGGCCGACTCGTTCATCGTGTACTTCGAGCGATTGCGCGACGAAGTCCGCGAGGGCAGGTCGCTGCGCGCTGCCGTCGAGCGTGGCTGGACTCGGGCCCGGCGCACCATCCTGGTCTCGGACACCGTGTCGTTCCTGGCTGCGCTACTGCTCTACATCCTGTCGATCGGCGATGTCCGCGGCTTCGCGTTCACCCTCGGCCTGACCACCCTGATCGACGTCGTCGTGGTGTTCCTGTTCACCAAGCCGATGATCACGCTGCTGGCCCGCACCAAGTTCTACGGCCAGGGCCATCCGCT
>DASXKI010000127.1:0-3452 GCA_036496945.1 Streptosporangiaceae bacterium
CCGGACGGCAGTCGGCACCTGGAAGTTCTGGGTGACCGGCCCTCCGCTGGCCGCCGCGACAAGGTGGACCCAGGTGCGATGGACCCCGCCTGCCGTCTCCGCCGGGGCAAGCGGGGTCAGCTTCAGCTTGGCCCTGCGCTCGGACGGCACGCTGGCCACCAGCCAGTACAGCCTGGTCCCGGTGCGCTACTCGAGCACCCGGCTGATCGCGTTCAGCGTCGTGGTCGCGGCCCTCGTGGTCGCGGTCGTTGGCGCCCGCAGATCTCGCCGCCGCGGCCGCCGCGGTGCCTAGCCGGGAACCGGCCCAGGCTCAGCTGATGCCCCTGTTTCCCCAGCCCCGATGTGTCAGGATCCTCAGGTGGCTTCTCCGCGCTTCGACCTCGTCGTCCGGGGCGGGGCAATTGTCACTCCTGGCCACCGCGAGGTCGGCGACATCGGGGTTCGGGATGGCCGGATAGTCCAGCTCGGCGGTGCCATGACAGGCCAGGACGAACTTGACGCCCATGGCCTGCTCGTAGTCCCCGGCGGCATAGATGCTCATGTCCACCTGGTGACCGCGGCGCTGGCCGCGGCGGTCGGCCAGCAGGAGCCGAGGTGGGTCGACGACTTCTGGACCGGCTCGCTTGCTGCTATCGCGGGTGGCGTGACGACTGTCGGAAATATGACCTTCGCGCTGCCCGGTGAGTCGATGACCGCTGCGATCGCGCGGGAGATGGCGGGTGCCAGCGGCGAAGCCGCGGTGGACTGGTTCCTGCATCCGGTGCTGACCGGCCTCGGCGACGGCACTGCCACTGACGCCACAGCCGCCGAGATCGCTGCCCTGGCGGCCGACGGGCACACCAGCATCAAGGTGTTCTTGTCGGATCCGGAGTACGCAGCCGGGACGCCGGGCCTCGCTGAGGCCATTGCAGCGGCCGGGCGTGCCGGGTCACTGACGCTGATCCACTGCGAGGATGCCGGAATACTCACGCGGACGGGCCGGGAGCTGATCGGGTCGGGACGCGGCGCGGTCTCGCATTTCCCCGACGCGCGGCCGGTCAGCGCCGAGGTCGAGGCCGTCGACCAGGCCATCGGCCTGGCCCGCCAGACCGGTGCGCCTATTTACATCGTGCACCTATCCTCAGCTGCTGCCTTGGACCGGTGCCGAGAGGCCCGTTCTGCGGGACTGCCCGTCTATGTGGAGACCAGGCCGCTTTACCTGCATCTGACCAGGGAGCGCTTCGAGGAGGCTGATGCGGCCAAGTACGTGGGCGCTCCGCCACTGCGGGACCAGTCTGACCGGGAAGCGCTTTGGCGCGGGCTGGCAGCTGGCGATGTGGATACCGTCTGCAGTGATCACGCCCCCTGGACGCTTGCGGCAAAGCTCGACCCCGCCCTGGACGTGGTGACAGCGCGTCAGGGCGTCGCCGACCTCGAGACGCTGATGCCGATGCTCTTTTCCGAGGGTGTCGTGGCCGGGCGGATCTCGCTGGACAGGTTCGTGGAGCTAACGTCCGCCAGCGCCGCCCGGCTGTTTGGCCTCTATCCGCGCAAAGGCGCGATCGCCGTCGGCTCGGACGCCGACCTCGCGCTGTGGGATCCGCAAGAGCGCAGGGTTATCGACGGGGCGCGGATGCAGTCCCAGGCCGGTTACTCGGTGTATGACGGCTGGACCGTCCAGGGCTGGCCCCGGTTCGTGATCCGCCGCGGTCAGCTCGTCCTGGCCGACGGTAGGTATACCGCACAGCCTGGGCAGGGCCAGTGGGTGCGCCGGACCTCCGGCCAGCATTACGGCACATCATTGCCGGCGCGGTAGCGCGGCGCCCGGACGATGCGGCGCCGATGATCGGGATACCGGAAGCGTCGCCCAGGGCACTGTCGGGCGCGAGGGTGAGTGGCCGGCAGCGGCCTCGCAAGCTTCGGCGGTTCAGGAGCGCGGCTGGCAGCCGCGCGCCGCTGGTCCCACAGGACTGTCACCTCCGTAATGCTCCCGATCGTTCCGATACCATGGCTCGCCTGCGTCCGCATCAGGCGAGGGCTCCGGGCCGGTGCCGGCGCTGCTGATCCTCGGAGATCTCTAGTGCCCGCTGAGTATGACAAGATCCGGGCGGAAAATGTCGCCCGCTACGGCTGGGACACGGCCGTGCTCGAACTGCTCGGCCAGCTCTACAGTGAGCGGACGCACTTCATCTTCGAGCTGATCCAGAACGCCGAGGACGCGGGCGCGACAGACCTGACCTTCGCCCTTTTCGCCGATCGGCTCGAGGTCAGGCACGACGGGCGCGACTTCACGGTCGCCGACGTCCGCGGCATCTGCGGCGTCGGCCAGGGCACCAAGGCAGATGACCTGACCCAGATCGGCAGGTTCGGCATCGGCTTCAAGGCGGTTTACGCGTATACCGATAGTCCGCGGATCTATAGTGGCGCCGAGAATTTCCGGATCGAGAAATATGTCCGGCCCTATTCCGTGGATCCGCTCGACGAACCCGCAGCGGGGACCGTTTTCGTGTTCCCCTTCGATCACCCCGAAGTCCCAGCGGCAGTCGCTGTCCAGGAGATCTCCGCGGCCCTGGGCAACATCGGCGTCGAAACGCTGCTGTTCCTGCGCAACATCGAGCGGATCCGCAGCCGCGGACTGGTGGCTGCGGACGTCGTGCTGGAGCGAACGTCAGCCGCGCGGGCCCACTCGGGCCGGCACGTCTCGCTATCCAGCGGGCGCGCGCTCGGTCGTGGCGACGAGGAATGGTTCGTCTGGGAACGGCAGCTTGACGCGCTCGGCCAGCCGGATCAGCGGGTGGAGATCGCCTTCATGGTGCGCGCCGAGATCGACTCCCGCAGGCTGATCTGCCGCGAGACCTCACCGCTCGTCGTGTTCTTCCCGACGCAGAAGGAGACGTTCCTCGGATTTATCCTCCAGGGCCCGTACCGGACAACACCTGCGCGAGACAACGTTCCCGAACATGACGAGTGGAACCAGGCCCTGGTCCGCGAGACGGCCAACCTGCTCACGGACGTGCTAGCAGGGCTCCGGGACGAGGGCCTGCTGACCGTCGAGGTACTGCAGGCGCTGCCACTGGACCCGGCCCGTTTTGGGTCCGAGACGATGTTCCGCGCCCTGTTCGAGTCGGCCCGCGCCGCGCTCGGTCAGGACGAGCTGGTCCCCGCAGCTGGTGGCGGCTATCGTCGCGCCCGGCAGCTGAAGCTGGCCAGCGGAGCAGGCCTTCGCGAGTTGCTGGCGCCGGATCTCCTGGGCGATCTGTGGGGCGAGGACGGCCCGACCGCCTTCGCTTCTGATTCGATCTCGGAGATCCGGACGCCTCTCCTCTGGCGGTACCTGCGCGACGAAGTGGGCCTGGCCGAAGTGACGCCGGAAGCCGTCGTGGACCGCCTCACCGCCGAGTTTCTCTCGGCGCGGTCTGATCAGTGGATCATCAGCTTCTACTGGTTCCTCTACCAGCATCCGGCGTTGTGGC
>DASXKI010000128.1:0-7756 GCA_036496945.1 Streptosporangiaceae bacterium
CACGAGCGCGAGATCACGGCGTTCATCGGCTCGTCCGGCAGCGGCAAGACAACGGTGCTGCGGGCCTTCAACCGAATGAACGATCTCATCCCAGGCGCCCGCCTGGAAGGTGAGATGCACTACCGGGGGCAGTCGCTGTACGGGAGCGACGTCTCCCCGACAGCAGTGCGCCGACGCATCGGGATGGTCTTCCAGAAGCCGAACCCGTTCCCGAAGTCCATCTATGACAACGTCGCCTACGGTCCGCGGATCAACGGCGAGCGCAACAAAGGCAGGCTGAACGAGATCGTCGAGCGCTCGCTACGCCGTGCCGCGTTGTGGGACGAGGTCAAGAACCGTCTGAACATGTCGGGCCTGAGCCTGTCCGGCGGGCAGGCTCAGCGGCTGTGCATTGCCCGCACGATTGCCGTGGAGCCAGACGTGGTCCTCATGGACGAGCCCGCCTCGGCGCTCGACCCGATTGCCACGGGTGCCATCGAGGACCTGATGCGGGACCTCAAGTCGCAATACACCATCGTCATCGTCACGCACAACATGCAGCAGGCCACCCGGGTCAGCGACCGCACCGCTTTCTTCTCCGTGCTCACAGACGCCACCAGCGATACTCGCACTGGCGTCCTCGTCGAGTACGGGCGGACCGAGCAGATCTTCCACGACCCGCAGGACCCCCGTACTCAGGCATACGTGACCGGCCGGATCGGCTGAGCCGGCGCATCGATGTCCGGGATCCTCGTCGGCGTGGATGGGTCTGATCACTCGCGCTACGCCGTTCGCTGGGCGATGCACGAGGCCGTGCTACGTCATGCGCCCCTGACGGTCATGACTGTCCGCCCTGGGGCGGCTCGCCCAGCCACGATGACTTTCTGGGGGCTGCACATCTACTCCGAGAACAGCCAGCATGAGGACCTAGTGCGGACTGCGGTCCAGGCTCTCGTGGACGAGGTCGCGAGCGAGGTAGGCGGGGCCCTGCCCGCGATTACTGTCAGCGTGGCCACGGGGCACCCGGCGGAAGAACTCGTCAGCGCCTCCCGCGACGCCGACATGCTCGTCGTGGGGTCACGCGGCACCGGTGGATTCGGCAGGCTCATGATGGGCTCGGTGAGCACCCAGGTCACGCACCATGCGGTGTGCCCCGTCGTAGTCGTTCCGGGCGTCGCTCACGGTTGAGCGGCGGGCCTGCCGCTCACAAGTCGTGCGATCCGGCCAGATAGACCACTCGCCGGGCTATGTTGACGGCGTGGTCGCCGAGGCGCTTGTAGAAGTGCGCTACCAGCGCCATCTCCATAGTCACTGGCAGCGCCATTCCGCCTGAGGCCAGCTCGGCTGTGAGGCTGGCGTACAGCTCATCCATCTCGTCGTCACGTGCGTCCAGCGCGGCCGCGGCGGAACGGTCCCGCTGATACCAGGAGTCCGCTGCGGTCCGCCACATTTCTGACGCGAGGTTACCCATCCGCTCGGCGAGTCCTCGGCTGCGCAGTGAGAGGTCCGCGCCAAGTACGTGGTTGGCCCGAGAGGCGATCTGCATGACGAGATCGTGAGTGCGTTCGAGTTCGGGCACGATGCGCAGCACGGAGAGCAAGAAGCGCAGGTCTGAAGCGACAGGCGCCTGCAGCAGAATCTCGCGGTTGGCCAGGTCCTCGATCTCCAGGTAGAGCGAATCGATGGCCTGCTCGCGCTCGGTGAGCGCCTGAATCACGTCGGTGCTGCCAGTCAGCAGGGCATGAGTCGCCCCGGGCAAGTCCTCGGCCACCATTGCGAATAGCTCGATGACCTTAGTCTCGATCGTCTCGAGGTCACGCTGAAATTCCTGGCGGTTGCCGACCATGGGGCAAACGTACTGGGCGCCCTCGCGGTTTTCCAATCGGCGGGGCTGCTCTCAGCAGACCTGCCAGCACGGACGCGAAGTGCCTGAACGGCGGCACCTGCGCGTCAGCCGCGCGGCGCAAAGTAGATGATGCCCACGCCGGCGAGCACGACGCCGGCGCCGGCCAGATCCCAGCGGTCGGGGCGCATGCCGTCGAAGCCCCAGCCCCACAGCAGTGACGCGACCACGAACACGCCGCCATATGCCGCGTAGATCCGGCCGAAGTCGTGGCTGCGCTGAAGCGTCGGGATGACCCCGTAGATGACCAAGATGATGCCGCCCAACACGCCGAGCACGATCGGCGCGCCCTCGCGCAGCCAGCGCCAGATTAGGTACCCGCCGCCGATCTCGGCGAGTCCGGCAGCGATGAATAGTCCGATGGAGCGCGCGACGGCCATGCGCTGATTGTTGCGCGTCCGGCCAGCGCCTCACTCCTACGCGTCCGGGTTGCGCGTCCGGCCTGCGCGGCCGGAGGCAACATCGACTAGCGCGACGAGGCTGTTCTTCGCCACAGTGCGGCGCCAATCCGGCACAGTTCATTGTTTTCCGGCTTCCGGCGCCCGCCTTCAGGATGAAAGGTGCGTCGCCCGGCCGCTATCGCGTGCCGGCGGGCCAGACGACGGGTTGAGGTTCAGTCGTCAGAACCAGGAACGGGGCCGTAGCACCCAGCCGTAGCCCGCCCGGCGAGCACTCTGATGATCGCCGTCACGCCACGGTGTGCGGCCCGGCCGCCCGCCCGGCCGCGGTCGCCGCCGCTACGGACAGGTGCCGGGCCAGGAAAGCCAGCGCCCGAGGGATGGCATCCGCCCTGTTCGCCCGCCTGGCCAGACCGTGCCCCTCGTCGGCGTAGACAACTAGCTCGCACTCGCGGCCGCGGCTAGTGAGCGCGGCGTGAATCTGCTCAGCCTCGCTGAGCGGCACGCGGGGGTCGTTCGCGCCGTGAATGATGAACAACGGAGCCGTCATGTCGTCGATCCGGCTCAGCGGCGATACCGACCACAGGAACTCCCGATCCTGAGCTAGCGTGCCGTACTCCCGCTCGCGGTAGGCACGGCGGTAGGCCGAGGTGTTCTCGAGGAACGTCACCAGCGAGGCGATGCCGACGATGTCGACGCCAGCCGCCCAGAGCTCTGGCTGGAACGCCAGGCCAGCGAGCACCATGTAGCCGCCGTACGAGCCTCCCCACAACGCGGCGCGGGACTGGTCGACACCGAGCGACGGCAGATAATCGTGCACCGCGGCGAGGTCATCGACCGAGTCGAGACGGCGGTGGCCGTCGTCGGCGGAGTACCAGCGCTTGCCGTAGCCGGTCGACCCGCGGACGTTCGGCACGAGCACCGTGTGCCCGGCCGCCACGAGGATCTGGACGTAGGTACTGAAGTTCGGCCGCGCCTGGGCCTCAGGTCCGCCGTGGACCACCAGCACCGCTGATCCGGCCACGCCGGTCTCCGAGTCGGCGGTGTCCGGGTGGGCGGTCGGCCGGTATACCAGGCACGGGATGTGCGCCCCGTCCGGCGCCGGCACACGGTGCTTCTCGGGCCGGGCAGGCGGAGCATCGCCGAGTCCGCGGGCAGAATGCGTCAAGATCCGGGGCGACCGCGGCTGCTCGGCCGGGCCCGCCCCGTAGAGCACCACGTCAGAGGGCAGGTCAGCGCCGCTGACGGTCAGCGCGATGGCGGTCGAGTCTGCCGACCAGCGCGGGTTAGTCACGACGCAGGACTCGGCTGGCAGCCGCAGCCCACGCACCTGAGCGCCGGTGATCGCGTCGTGCAGGGCCAGCCTGGACGACCCGTCATCGTTGCGCTCCACCAGCAGGAGCGCGCCGTCTGGCGACAGCCAGCCGGTCAGGTCCGCGTTGTCGTCGGAGACGAGCCAGGTCAGCTTCTCGCTACCGAGGTCATACCGGGCGACCGCGGTGAACTCGCGGTCGTTGTTGGCGCTGAAGTACAGCCCCGAGCTGTCCGGCGTCCAGGCCAGTGCGGCGCTGGTGGCGGGGGCATCGGCGGGGGTGATGTCGGCGAGCCGCTCCTGGCCTGGCGGCACGGTCAGGTCCACCAGGGCGACGTGTGCGGCGTTCGCGGTCACCGGCGAGAGCACGGTCAGGGCAAGCCACCTTCCGTCCGGGGAAAGGGCCGCGTCGCCGAACGTGGCGTCGCCGAGAACCAGGGCCCGCTCGGAGGAGTCCGCCAGCTGGTGGATGACGGGGTCGAAGGCGACCCCGTTCCGCCTGTTGGTCAGGTAGCACACCTGCCCCTCCCGCACGTCGCCGAGCAGGTGCATGTAGCGCGGATCGCGGACCAGCGGCTCGAGCTCGTCGGGGCTGGCCGGCTGGCCCAGCGGGATCGGCAGAGAAAGGACCGAGAGCTGATGGAGTTCGTTCCCGCCCGTATCGTGCGAGACGAGAACGGCGCGCTCACCCGGCAGGTAGCGGCCGGTGCAGGGACCTGGCAGTGCGGTCAGCGGCGTGATGCTGCCGCCGGGCTCGATCTCGATCAGCTGTGTGCTGCCGCTATCGTCACTGCCTGCGAGCACCCGGCCCGTTTCGTCGAGGTCCAGTGCCTGGTAGAGGCGGATGTCGAGCAGCTTGCGGAAGTCGGATCCCATACCGGAACATTCTGGCAGTAATGCCCGAGGCGGGCAGGCATAAAGGAGCGCCCGGAGGCCTTCAGGCGGCGCCCCGGCGCGGCCGGTCTTGGTCACGGAGGCGGCCGCGCACCCAGAGCGCGGCACCGGGCAGGAATGACCCGAGCACCGCGCAGGTCGCGCCGATCAAGACCATGTTGCCGCCGCCGCCATCGCCGACGTGGTGTCCGAGAAAGGCTCCGAGCGCGGCGCACACCACAGCGATGCCGATGATCCACTGGGTTAGTCGCTGCCGCTGCACGTTCATATCCTGGCATCCCCAGCGCCAGCAGGTAACCTCGGCTGCCTACCCTGTGCACGTGACCTCTGACACGGCTGCCCGCGCGCTGCTCGACCGCTTCCCCGTCATCGACGGGCACAACGACCTGGCCTGGGCCCTGCGCCAGGCAGGCTCGCTCGACCCGGCTGAGACGGATATCGCGGCGCCGGTCGACTTCACGCACACGGACCTGCCGCGGCTGGCGAGGGGCGGGGTGGGCGCGCAGTTCTGGTCGGTCTACGTCCCTGCCCAGCTGCAAGGCGAAGCGGCGGTGGCCACGACGCTGGAGCAGATCGACCTGGTCCGCCAGCTCGCCGCTCGCTACCCGGGCGCGCTGGAGCTCGCGTTCACGGCGGCAGACGTGCAGCGGATCATGGACTCAGGCCGGATCGCTTCCCTGCTGGGGGCCGAGGGCGGTCACTCGATCGCCGGGTCGCTGGGCGTGCTACGTGCGTTCTACCAGCTGGGCGTCCGGTACATGACGCTCACGCACAATCTGGCCCTGCCCTGGGCCGATTCGGCGACCGACGCGCCGGCTGCGGGCGGCCTGAGCGCGTTTGGCCGCGAAGTCGTCAGGGAGATGCAGCGGCTCGGCATGCTCGTCGACCTGTCGCACGTGGCGCCGACCACGATGAGCGATGCCTTCGACACCGCCGAGGCGCCGCTGATCTTCTCGCACTCCTCGGCGTTCGAGGTCTGCGACCACCCGCGGAACGTGCCCGACACGATCCTGGCCAGACTGGCCAGCAACGGCGGCCTGTGCATGATCACGTTCGTGCCGGCGTTCGTAGCGCAGCGCTGCCGGGACTGGGAGCTGGAGCTGGCCGCTGAGATGGAGCGCCAGGGCCTGGACTACCGCGACCTGGCCGCTCGCAAGAAGATCACGGGCAGCTGGATCGCCGACCATCCACGGCCGAAGGCCACCATCGCTGACGTGGTCGCGCACGTCGAGCATGTCCGCGAGGTCGCCGGGGTCGATCACATCGGCCTGGGCGGCGACTACGACGGAGTCGACGAGCTGCCCGTAGGCCTGGAGGACGTGTCCTGCTATCCCGCCCTGATCGAGGCGGTGCTGGAGCGCGGCTGGTCGGAGGCGGACTGCGGCAAGCTCACGGGCGGCAACATGCTGCGAGTCATGCGCGATGCGGAGATCGCCGCCGGGCTGATTCAGACCAGGCGGCTGCCGTCCGCAGCCCGCATAGAGGACCTGGACGGTGTCAGCTGAACTTCGTTTGCGGCCGGCGCTGCTGCACGCCGTCGACGAAGACGTCAACCTTCTCGTCGTAGAAGGCGGCGAGCCCGGCGATCTTCTGACTCTCCGGCAGCGGCATCCGGTAGATCCACACGATGTCCTCGTGGACGCTCGTGCCGGTGTCGACCGACCAGTACCCGGCCGTGCCCTTGTACGGGCAGTGGCTCTGGCTATCTGACGATCGCAGCAGGTCGGTCCTGATGTCGGGGAGTGGCAGGTAGTACCGAGGTGGCAGGCCGGTCTCGAACAGGATGCGCGGGCTGCGGGAGTCGGCGACCGTCACCCCGTCGATCTCCACCCGGACATGCCGGGAGCTGGCCAGGATGTCTACCCGGGAATGCGGGTCGCGGGGGTGGGTGTAGACAGGCTCGTCTTCCTCCAGCCACTCGCCCATCGCATCCCACTCAAACCGGACGGCATCGTGCAGCTGCCGGATCGGACTTGCCGGATACCGCCGGGCCGCGTTCTCGGCGGTGGCTCCGCCGGGGACCTTGACGCTGAGCACCTCGGCCTCGCCGAGCTGAGCGTCAGCGTCCGCGCCAGCCGGGACCAGCTTGGCGTGGACGTCGGCGGCCGGGATGTAGTACGTGGGGTAGTAGGGCACTTCCCAGACCAGCAGCGGACTTGTCGTATCCGCGACCAGCTCTCCGGCCAGCAGGATGCGTACGCGCTTGCGCCCGTGCTCCACCCGGATGTCGTGTGCTTCGGTCATGGTCGCCTCCGTATCCGGCATCAGTTATTGCGACAGCGCCGGCTGGGGGTTCAGATGTTCCCGGATATCCGCGCAGGCGCGCGGTGTAGATGGAGTAGCCGTCCACGCGACGGGCCAGGCGGGCAGTCGGTCATGACCGACTGGAACCGAATATCTCTCGCGCCTCGCGGCTGGCGTAGAACACGATGACCAGCGCGGCGAGCGGGTCGGCCCACCACCAGCCTGCCGCTGCGTTCAGGCTGATGCCGAGCAGCACGGCCAGGGCCAGGATGCCGTCGATCAGGGTGACGCGTGCCTCCGTGCTGAGCACCGGGTTGCCGAGAGCCCGTCCGGTCCGCGCCTTGCCTGCGGCGAGCGCGAACATGGCGGCGGCGGTCACCGCGGTCCAGGCGATGCCCAGCGGGCTGGGCCGTGCGTGATAGCCGGTCGCCAGGACGATGGCCGACTGAACCGCCAGATAGACGGCGAGCGCGACGAACGCCCCGCCGATCAGGCGCAGCGCGCGGCGCTGCCGCTCCGCCCCAGTGTCCGCAAGCTCCCAGAGCACCACCGCGCTGGCGCCGATCTCGATCAGCGAGTCGAGGCCGAACCCGGCGAGGGCGACCGACCGAGCCCCGATGGCCGCGATCGCCAGGACGACGATGCCGGCCACGTTCCAGCTGAGGGTGATGCCCTCTAGGACGCGACCGCGGCGCAGGAGACGGACCAGCCGGTCGGTCCCGTCGGCGGATTCGGAGGCCAGCACGCAGTCTCTCCTCGAACTCGTCGCAGCTGACAGTTATTCAGCCTGACAGTTATTCAGCCTGACAGTAATCCAGCCGGACAGTTATTCAGCCTGACATTGTTCTGTGACAGAAGTATATTCGTAGCAGTCACGAGAGACTGGCGCCGGCCGGGCGCGCGGCCGTCGCAGTCGTTGATGTTCTTGCTGATCTGCTGCGGGTAGCGTCAGGGCTATGCGACTTGGCGTGCTGGACGTGGGCTCGAACACGGTGCATCTGCTTGTGGTCGATGCCCACCAGGGCG
>DASXKI010000129.1:0-2044 GCA_036496945.1 Streptosporangiaceae bacterium
CCAACGCCGAACTGGGCGTCGCGGACATAGCACCTGTGCTGCCCGGCGTGCGAGTCCTGGCGATTGGCGGCTATCTCGCACTTCTCGGGCTGGACCCTGAAGGGGTCGCGGACCTGCTCGCCGGGGCTCGCAGGCAAGGGACCGCCACGCTGCTCGACGTCGTCGTGCCCCGCGGCGCGGACGAGCCGGTCAAGGCGCTCCGGCCAGTGCTCCCGCACGTCGACTGCTTCCTGCCGAACAAGGACGAGGCGCGCCTGCTCACCGGCCATGACAACCCGGCTGACCAGGCCAGGGCCCTGCTGGAATTGGGTTGCGCGTCGGTCGTCATCACCTGCGGCGCCGAGGGCGCCGTGTACGCTGACCCCGCTCGCGTGATCCGGGTGCGGCCGTTCCCTGTCGAGGTGGTCGATGGTTCCGGTGCCGGGGACGCCTTCACCGCCGGGATCATACTCGGCCTGATCGAAGGCTGGCCCGCTGAGCAGCGGCTGCGATTCGCCGCCGCGCTCGGCGGCTCAGCGTGCCGCGGGCTCGGCTGCACGGGCACGGTCTTCACCAGGGACGAAGCGCTCGCCGCGGCCGACAGCGTGCAACTGGCGGCCGTGTCCTGATCATCCGTCGTTAACAGTCGTGAGCAAGGGAGTTCCCGATGCCGCTGGTCCCCGCTCCGGATATGCTCGCCGCCGCGCGCGCGGACGGCTACGCCCTGGGCTACTTCGAGAGCTGGGACAGTTACTCTCTCGAGGCCGTGCTGGCGGCGGCCGAGGTCGAGAACGCCCCCGTCATAGTCGGTTTCGGCGCGACGATGCTGGCCGATGAGTGGCTTGACGCGGGCGGCATCGAATTCCTCGGCGCGAGCGGTCGCGCCCTCATCGAAGGCTGCCGGATACCGGCATCCTTCCTGCTCAACGAGACCCACACGCTCGAGCAGGCGGTCAGGGGCGTGGATGCCGGATTCAACTTCGTGATGATCGACAGCCACCGGTGGCCGGTACCGGAGGCCCGCGACGCCGTGGCCAAGCTGGTGGCCGCCGCCCACCCGGTCGGCGTGGCCGTCGAGGCGGAATTCGGCAGCCTGCCCGACTACCACGACGGCGCAGTCGACGACAGCCACGCCTACATGACCGACCCCGGCGCGGCAGCTGAATTCGTGGCGGCCACGGGCGTGGACTGCCTCGCGGTCGCCGTCGGCAACGTGCACCTGCTGACGGCCTACGAGTCGGAGATCGACCTCGAGCGGCTCCGGGCCATCCAGGCCACCGTCGACATACCGCTGGCCATCCACGGCGGGACCGGGTTCCCGCCTGCCTCGGTCGCCGCGGCGATCAGCCTCGGCGTGGCGAAGTTCAACGTAGGCACGCGGCTGAAGCGCGGTTTCCTGGACGCGGTCCTTGATCGGACGCGTTCATGGTCCGGCAATGAGTCCGTGCACGACCTGGTCGGCTCGCACAAGCAAGCCGACTTCCTGGCCGCCGGCCAGTCGGCGATCACCGAGACCGTCCGCTCCCTGCTGCGCCTCTACGGCTCATCGGGCCGGGCATAACGCGCGTCTCCCCGGTTGCGGCCCGCGGGCTGGGCAGTGCCTGCCACGCCACGCACCGGGCCCGCCTTGAAGGCCGGGCACAACGGTCCCCACGTAACGGAATGATCCTCCCGGCGGGCATGGCGTGACCGCTCGCCACCATGGCGGTTGCGAGGACGACGAGCGCGACGAAGAGAAACACCACGAGCAGCCCGGTAGTCCGGCTCGCTTGCCGATTCTTTCGATGAGGGCGGAGGTGTGCCTTGTTACTCACCACGTTCCTCCCACGTCGGCAGCAGACAAATCGTAGATCAGCCGGGCTGACTCACCAAACACCCAACAGTGCCCGCTAGCTCGGCCGAAGACGCCGCCGCGCCCGTTGCGGGCCACCGGGACTCGAACCCGTACTGTCAGCTTGGGAATCAGATCACGGGACGGGATCGCTCCGGACTGGAACGCACGGAGCAGCACGGCCGGGCGCTCCCCGCTCACGGATAGAGCTGGTACATGACCCCGATGCCTGCC
>DASXKI010000130.1:0-8809 GCA_036496945.1 Streptosporangiaceae bacterium
GTCAGAGATCCTCGCCGGCGGCCCGCCCGATCCCGAGCAGCTGATGCCACTGGCCGCCCGCTACGGCGTCCAGCTAGGCCAGCCGGAGTGGCTGCCGGACGTCATCGCTCGTTACAACCTGACTCCACCCATGTAGCAGGCTGCTGCCGGCCGGCGACCTGTCCTGTCCGGTGCCGCCCTCGCGAACCGCGTCATGCGGGCGGGTATCGCGGCTTCGCTCTAGGTCGCCGGGTAGCTGGCGGCAAGCGCAGCTCCTGCCTGATCGGCGAGCGCTGCCGCGACTAGCAACTGCTCGCGCGTCGGCCGGACGCCAGGCTCTGGCTGCATCAGGAACCGTCCCTGGAGCCTGCCGCCGCTCTCGACGAGCAGCTCGAGGGCCGTTCCAGCCGGCAGGTCCGCGGCCCCGAGGTCATACGGCATGCCGTTCACCAGGACCATGCCGTCGTGCTGGAGCCTGGCCGGCCTGCCGATCCCGGCGACGCCGTACTGGAACTGGCTCGAGCGCAGCGACAAGAGCTGGGCCAGCGAGCCGGCGATCTGATCGACCAGGGTTGACGGCGAGTCGCCGGTGGCGACCGCCCGCGCCGCGTCGTTGATTCCCTCCAGGTACCCAGCTCGCCGGCTGGCGCTGGCTTGCTGCCGCCGCCCCCAGACCGCGATCTCCGTCACCGCGATGCCGATGACCAGCAGCAAGATCGTCGTCTCGATGTCGGTGGCACGGTTGATCGTGAACTGCTCGAAGGGCCGGGTCAGGAAGAAGTCGAACCACGCGGTGGCGGAGACCGCCGCGAGATAGCCCGCCAGCCGGTTTCCTGCCGCGGCCACCGCGACAACAAGCAGGATCATCGCCAGGGCAGCGTCGGTGTTGGCGAAGTTCGTGCGGAACGGCACCAGGATGGCGGCGAGCGCGAGCGGGCCAGCCAGGCCGGCCGCGACGGCGAGGCGGTCGCGGCTCAGCCGGCCGGGTGCTCCCGCCGCTGCCGCGTCACGCGAGGGAGCGGTGGTCTGCGGCGCGGCCGTGCTGGACGGAGCTGTTGGCTTGCCCGGACTTGTCATGGCCACCTCCGAGCCCGCGGCCGACGCTGGACGCCGGCCAGAACGAGTGCGCCGCCGCTGCACGCCGGCCAGAACGAGTGCGCCGCCGCTGGCATTTCCTACTGGTCAGGCTAACCAGAACCGGGCCGTCCGCGGCCGGCGGGGGCGAACGCATGCGGAACTCATGCAACGCTGCCGCGGCCAAGCCTGCGGGCGACAAGCTGGCGACCGTGTGACCCTGTCGCTACCAGGGTGATCAGGCACGTCGCGGCCAGCAGCGCGTACGGCACGAAGTCGGAGGTGACCTGCGCGATGCCGCCGGAAGCCGCGGCGCCGATGCCCTGACCGCTGGCCCAGGCAAGGTTGCCCAGCCCGAAGGCCAGGCCCTGGTTGAGCTGGAGCTTGTCCGCGCCTGCGCTGACCAGCGTCATGGCCGGCGTGAAAAGCGTGCCGAAGGCCGGCATCCCGACGATGAGCACCGCGATCAGCCACGGCGCAGGGGCGAGGACCGGCGCAAGCAGGCTGACCACGACGGCCGCCGCCAGCGAGATGCGGACCGACACCAACGGCCCGCGCCGATCTGCTAGCCGCCCGCTCAGGGGGGCGAGGCCGGCCTCGATCGCCGCCGAGGCGAGAAATGTGATCCCGATCACGGTGGCGTCGACGCCAAGCTGCCCGAGTCGCAACGGCGCGAGCACATCGATGACGCCGAAGGACAGCCCCGCGAGCAACGTCAGCCACATGCCCGAGCTCACCCGGAGGTCGCGGAGGGCAGGCCAGGCGGCCGCGAGCCTCTGCGGCTCGACCGCACGCGGTCTTGGCACCGCGAACGAGGCCACCATCAGCGCGCCCCCGGCGACGGCCGCGGCCGCAAAGGCCGCTCCGGTCCCGACGTGGCTGGCAACTGCCCCGACGACCGGGCCCAGCAGGGCCCCGCCGACTGCCGCGCCCATGGCGCCGCCGATGAGCTCACCGCGCCGTTCAGGCGGGGCCGCGGTCGCCAGCCAGGCCATCCCGGCCGCCCAGGTACACGCACCGCCGAGTCCCTGCACGAACCGGGCGCCGTCGAGTACGAGCGGCTGCGATGCAAAGCCGAAGACCAGCGTCGAGACGCTCATCAGCGCCAGGCCGAGCAAGACGACGGCACGGTCGCCCAGCCTGGCCACGAGCAGACCGCCCGGCAGCGCCCCGATGAGCGTGCCGAGCGGGTACGCCGCGACCAGGATCCCCGCGCCGGCCTTGGACAGGCCCGCGGCGTGCACGTAATGCGGCAGGAGCGGCGTGAGTGCGGTAAAGAAGATGGTGTCGACCAGCACAAGCGCACAAACGAAAAGCAGCAGCACCCGGACTCGGGGCGGCAGCTTTGGCATCCCGCCGACGCTACCGCACCTCGGGGTATGGCATCGATCGCGGGCGAGCGGCGCTTCGGCATAGCGGGTGGAACCGGACGGCCTACGCGCGACGTCGAAGGGACAGCCGCCCGGAAGTGAGGGATGCCATGAAGCTGACGGCGCGCACCATACTGACGCATTCGCTGCTGGTCACGCTGGCCCTGCCGATGGCCGTCGCGCTGGCGGCGTGCTCGGGCGGGTCGGGTTTGGCCCGCGGGGCCGCCGGGGGCGGCAGCAGCACGGTGGCGGCTAAGGGAAGCACCGGCACAACACCCGGCTCCGGGGGCGACGACACCGGGACCGCGGCCGGCGGCGGGGCTGGCGCCGCGGCCGGCGGCGGCACCGCGGCGAACGTGCCCGCGGCGGCGAAGGCACTGATCTGCCCGCTACCAGGACGGGCTTTCGGGGGGCTGAACCCGCGACGACCACCCGGCAAGGGCATCCCGGCCGGGTTCAGCCCGGTCGCGGTCGTGCTGTGCCTGCCGGTCGGCGGGATCGCCCCCGCCGGCGGGCAGTGGAGCTATGTGCGCAAGGAGGCGGCGGTCGCGGGCCTCGGGCCGCTGCTGACAGCGCTGCACGAACCATCAGCACGGCGCGAGGCCACGGGCCTGGCGCAGGGCTGTCCCGTCCTGGTCACGGTCGTTCCCCGGCTAGCCCTGATCGGCCGTGCCGGCGCGGTGGTCTACCCGCAGATCCCCGTGACGGTCTGCGGGGCACCGATAGTGCCGGTGCTGGCTAGCCTCGCAGCGCTGCACTGGATCATGCTCAGCACGAATATCGGGCCCCAGGGCATCTCGCCGGAGGGCGTCGTGACGCCGCAGACGGCCGTGCGACCGAGCAGCTGACCGATAGGCCGCCGCAGCCCCCGGTAGCGTGAAGTGACGGCGCCAGGTCGGAGGACAGTAGTTCCAGTGTTCAACCATCGGAGATACGCAGTAGGAATCGCATCGGCGGCAGCAGTCGGCCTGGTATCTGCGGCATGTGGTGGCGGCACATCCTCCAGCACGACCGTCACCAGCGCATGCGACACCACCTACAAGGCGTGGGCCAGCGGGCCCCATGGCATGGCTGCGTTTCAGCAGGTCAGCACCGACGCCGGCATCGTTAGCACCGACTTGCAACAGGTCGCCAGCAGCAACGAAGCAGCGAGCGCGGTCACACGGACGTTCAACGCTGGCGGCAAGCTGGGCGTGGATAGCAATCAGGCGCTCCAGAATCTGCCGCCATCCTGCGTAGCAGGCTTTGCAAGGCTGTACCACGTTGCGCTGACTGACACTCGCCAGGGGTCAATCGACATCATGGCGGCAATGACCGCGCTCCGGCTCGGCAACCAGTCTGCTGCAAACAATTCCGTCGGCGCCTATGCGTCGGATCTCGGCAGTGCCCAGCGGAATATCCACGCCGCCCAGGCTGCCATCACCAAAGAGACCAAGTCCTGAGAACTAGGGGGGTCCTGATCCTGCGACGCGCCAGTGCCGCGCGGACTGTGACGAACGTCGATTCGATCAGCTTGCCCATCGGCTAGTCTCCGGCCGCTCCTTCGCGCACCCGGAACCGGAGCACAGTGACAGAGCCGGACCGGCTGCTGCTCAGGGGCTCCAGCTCCACCCTCCTGGCGGCCGCTGACGTGTAGAAGTGCGTGCCAGCTCCCAGCAGCACAGGGAGCACCATGACGAGGATCTCGTCGACGAGGCCGCGCTCCAGGCACTGACCGGCGACGTCGGCGCCGACAATGACAAGGTCCTTGCCGCCGGCAGCCGCCCGCGCGGTCTGGACGGCAGCTTCGATGTCGCCGGACAGGAATGTCACGTCGGGGTCTGCTGGCGGGCTGTGCGTGAGCACGAAGGCCGGCCCGTGCCACGCCCCGCCGTAGGCCTCGCCGCTCGGTTTGCCGACGTCCCGCCGGCCGACCTCGTAGGAGTTGCGGCCCGAGAGCATCGCGCCGGTCGCCTGCACGATGTCCGGGAACTCATCCGGCCCGCTGTAGTCGAAGACCCAGTCCATCGCGTCGCCCGGGCCGGCGATGAAGCCGTCCAGCGACATGGCCGCCTGCACGACGACCTTGCCAGTGTCCGGCTGCATCGACGCGCCCGCCGTGCCAGTACCCGCCACTACGCCGACTCCACTACCGCGACCGCGCGTTCCACTACAGGCCTTGCACTACAGCGACCGGCGCAGCAGCGAGTCCAGCCTGGTGAACGAGCTCTCCCAGCCCTTGACCGCGTCGTCGCCGACCGGCTCGCGGAACGGGCCCTGCCGCAGCTCGAGCCTGGTCTTGCCGCCCGGCTCCTCGTGGAATTCCACCCGCAGCCTGAACCTGACGGTGCCGGTGGTGCCCGGGATCCCGTCGACGTCCTGGTGCCCGACGAGCAGCTCGTTCTCGACAACCTCGCTGAACGTAGTGTCGATTTCGCTTCGCTCGGTCGGGTCGTCATCGTTGACCATCACCAGTCGCTGGTGACCGCCGACCCTGGCGTCGCTCTGCACCGACTCGTACGGCGTGGAGTAGCCGACCGGGCCGAACCACTGAGGCAGCTGGTCGGCGTCGACGAACGCCCTGTAGACGAGCTCCGGCGGGGCGTCGAAGATGCGCGAAATGGTGAGTTCGGTCGTCGTCGTCATGGCACTGCCTTCCTAGTCGAGATGTGCTGATTCCTGGTACTGCGTCTTATTCGGCTCAGCTCGGGCCGAGGAGCCCGGCCAGCTTGCTGAATCCCTCGGCACAGGCCTCATGAAAGCCGGCAGCCGTCCAGGCCCCGCCACTGGGCGAGCTGATCGGGGTCGAGGACGCCCGGTACACCAGCTCGCTTGGCGCGTCGAAGATCCGGGTGACGCATTCCTGGCTCGTTGCCTGAGTCACTGTTCCGTCCCTTTGCTTGCCGCGGGCCGCCGGCCGCGGTCCCGCTGGACCCGGCGCAGGTGCGCGTCGAGTCGGTCGAAGCTGGCGTCCCAGAACTGCCGGTAGCGCTCCATCCAGTCGGTGGCCTCCTTGAGCGGCGCGGCCTCCAGCGTGCTCGACAGCCACTGACCCGACCTGCTGCGGGAGATCAGCCCGGCATGCTCCAGCACCTTCAGGTGCCGGGAGATTGCGGGGAGGCTGATCGAGAACGGCTCAGCGAGCTCCGTGACGGTCGCGTCCCCGTCCGCGAGCCGGGCGAGAATCGCCCGCCTGGTGGGGTCCGCCAGCGCCGCGAAGATCACGCTGAGCTGATCTTCCGCCTTCATTTAACCACCTTGTTAATTAACCGATGCGCTAAACGTAGACCTCGCTGCCCGATGTGTCAAGCCACGCGAATCAGCGACTGCAGCGGACTAGCGCGTCGCGCTGAACCGGCGGAGTGTGGACTCTGCGCCCCCTTAGCTGCGCTGCCGTCCGACGCCGAAGGAGCAGGAGCATGCGACGGAGTTCCGACCGGATTCTGACCACGCACACCGGGAGCCTGCCCAGGCCCGCGGAGCTTGATCAGCTGATCGCCGACAAGGAGAACGGCAAGGAACTCGACAGCGCCGCCTTCGACGAGCGGGTCACCGAGGCGGTGGCCGACATCGTGGCCACCCAGCTGGCGGCCGGCGTGAGCGTTGTCAGCGACGGCGAGATGGGCAAGCCGGGCTACTCCACGTATGTCAAGGACCGGCTGAGTGGCTTCGGCGGGACAGGCCGGCCACTGGTCTTCACCGAGATGGTCGAGTACCCCGAGGTGTTCGCCGCTATGGCCGGTGACGAGGCGGTCGGCCGGGTGATCAACCAGCCGGCTTGCGACGGCCCGGTCTCCGTGCGCGACCCGGATGCAGTGCACAAGGACATCGCCAACCTCAAGGATGCGGTCAAGGATGCCGAGCCAGCCGACGTGTTCATGACCGCGGCCTCCCCCGGCGTGATCGCCGCGTTCCTGCCGAACTCCTACTACCCCAGCGATGAGGAGTACATCTTCGCGCTCGCCGATGCGATGAAGCCCGAGTACGACGCCATCGCGGCGGCAGGCATCGTGCTCCAGGTGGACTGCCCCGACCTGGCGATGACGAGGGCAATGCTCGGCAACGACGTGCTGACCGACGATGAGTTCCGGGACCAGATCCGGATGCACGTGCGCGCGCTCAACCACGCGCTCCGCGACATCCCACCCGAGCAGATGCGGATGCACCTGTGCTGGGGCAACGGTGAGTGGCCGCATGTCACCGACATCCCGCTAGGGAGCATCATCGACATCGCCCTGGAGGCCCGGCCGATCGCCCTGGTGTTCGAGGCGGCCAACCCGCGGCATGAGCACGAGTGGAAAGTCTGGAAGGACATTCGCCTGCCGGAAGGCAAGGTGCTCATCCCCGGCGTCCTGGACACGACCACGAACTTCGTCGAGCACCCCGAGTTGGTAGCCCAGCGGATCATCAGGTTCGCCGAGATCGTCGGCCGCGAGAACGTGATCGCCGGCACCGACTGCGGCTTCGGCACGTTCGCCGGCTTCTACACGGTCAAGCCGCGGATCACCTGGCTCAAGCTCAGCTCGATGGCCGAAGGCGCACAGATCGCATCAGATTACCTATGGAAACGGGGTCGCTCTTAGTCCGCCGCCCCGACAGGTCGCCGCCGAAACCGCCAGTGCGTTGCAATCCGGACACCCCACGCGGTAGGAATCCAACGTGGAGAGCAACGCTCCCACGGCGGCTCGCCAGCGCCCTCAAGTCGAACTGCGCCTGGCCGGAACGTTCGCCGTGCTGCGCGACGGTGCCGAACTGGCTGAGCGCCAAGTCGGCAGCCGCAAGTCCCGCCTGCTTCTGAAGCTGCTTACGGTCGCCCGGCCGGCCCTCGTGAGCGTCGATCAGATAGCCGAAGTGCTCTGGGATGGCTCGCCGCCTGGCGGGGCGGAACGCAATATCGCCTCGCTCGTCAGCAGGCTGCGCGCCGTCCTCGGTCCTGAGGTCATCGAGGGCAGCCGGGCCGGGTACCGGCTCGGCGGAGAGCCGGTGGTCACGGTCGATCTCGACACCGCCGACCGCCTTTGCGATCAAGCGGAGCGCAAGCTCGACGGCTCCCCGGCAGTTGCGCTGGCCGCCGCGGCTCGCGCCGACGCCTTGCTGTCTGCAGGTGTTGCCATGGCCGACGAGCCCTATGCGGACTGGGCAGATGCCACGCGCGAGCGGCTCCGGAGGTTGCTGCGCCGGGCGCGCCTTGCGGCCGCTCGCGCGGCACTGGCCACTGGTGATCCCGGACTGGCTGCGCGGTACGCCGAGGCAGCGATGGCTGCCGATGGCCTGGACGAGGCGGCGCACCGGCTGTTTATGTCGGCGACGACGGCGGGCGGCGAGCATGCACGCGCGCTGCTCGCCTATGCCGGCTTGCGTGAGCGACTCAGCGCCGAGCTGGGCGCTGATCCAGCGCCGCAGACCCTTGAGCTGCATCTCGCCATCCTCCGTGAAGACGCTGCGCCGACGCCGACGGAGGTAGCCGCGGCGGCCAGAGGAGCCGATGTGCATCCGGCTGTCACGCACCGGACGCCGACGCTCGCCGGGCGCGATCGGGAGATCGCTTTCCTGCGCGCGGCCTGGAGCCGAGCGGTGGCACGTCAGCCGAGCGTTGTGATGATCGTCGGCGAGGCCGGCATCGGCAAGACCACGCTGGCCGAGTTCATCGCGACCGAGGCCGCCCAAGGCGGTGCCACGGTGCTAAGAACGCGGTGCTACGAAACCGAGCGTTCGCTCTTCCTGCAGCCCGTCGTGGAAGCGCTTGCTCCCGCGGTCGTCCGGATGTCCGCAGCCGACCTACGGGACATGCTCGGCCCGCACGCCGCTGCGGCGACAGCGGTGCTGCCCGCGGCGGCGGACCTCCTCGGCCCATCGCCGCCCGACCACGGCACCGTGGACATGGAGCGCCGGCGTGCCTTCGCTGCGGTGACGGCGCTGCTGCTCGGCCTGGCCGACCGCCAGCCAGTGCTGCTCGTTGTCGACGACCTCCAGTACGCAGGCCGGTCCACCGTCGAACTGCTGCATTTCCTCGGCCGTCACGTCGGGGGCTCCCGGCTGCTGATCGTGGTGACGGTCCGGGCTGAAAACTCGGCCGACATTGCGGCTGCGCTCGAACCGGTTGCCACCGCGCTGGACCTAGGCCCGCTCGACCTCGCCGCGGTGGAGCGGCTAGCACGCGACGCCGGGCAGGATGCGCTCGCAGCGGACATCCTGCAGCGCACGCGCGGTCATACGCTGTTTGTTGTCGAGGTACTAAGCGCGCTTCGGAGCGGCGATGATGGCGTGCCTGAATCTCTGCGCGGAGCCGTCCAGGCACGCGTCCGGCGGACCGGACCGCCGGTCGAGTCGCTGCTCAGGGCGGCGTCGGTGCTGGGCGCTGCCGTCGACCCGCTCAACCTCGCCGCCATGCTCGGCCTCGTGCCCGC
>DASXKI010000131.1:0-2170 GCA_036496945.1 Streptosporangiaceae bacterium
GCGATCTCCTCGGCGTCCAGCCGTCCCTCGATGCGGCGCAGGTCGTCGATCCGCGCCCGGGTCTCCACCCGGCGCGGGGTGAGCAGCGTGCAGCAGTCCTGATCCGGCAGCTCGGAGATCGACAGCGTGCCGAGCCGGCGCGCCTCGGCCATGATCTCGGTCTTGTCCCAGCCGAGCAGCGGCCGCAGGATCGGCAGCCGGACGGCGTCGTCGAGCGCGGTGATGTTCGGCAGCGTCTGGCTGGACACCTGGCCGAGGGAGTCGCCGGTGACCAGCGCCGCGGCGTCCAGCCGCTTCGCCAGCGCCGCGGCGGTCTTGAGCATCAGCCGCCGCTGCGCCATCACCTGCAGCCGGTCGGCGCCCGAGTTGGCCAGCGCCTGCTGCGTCTTCCCGAACGGCACCACGAACAGCCGCGAGCCGCCCTGGAACCTGTCCAGGCCGCGGACCAGCGCGTAGGCCTTGTATATCGACTCGGGGCCGGTCAGCGGCATCCCGGAGAAGTGCAGGAAGTGGCAGCGCAGCCCGCGCCGCATCATCCGGTACGCGGCGACCGGCGAGTCGATCCCGCCGGACATCAGCGCGACCGCCCGGCCGCTCATCCCGACCGGCAGCCCGCCCTGTCCCGGCCACCCGCCGGTGAACACGAACACCTCGCGCTGGTCGACCTCGACGAAGATCTCCGTGTCCGGCTTCTTCAGGTTCACCGGCAGCCCGTGCGCCTTCTGCACCTCCCGGCCGATGATCACCGCCAGCTCGGAGGAAGTGACCGGGAACCTCTTGTCCCGCCGCCGCGGCCGCACCGCGAACGCGCCGCTCGCCGGGCTCGTCAGCTCGATGGCCGCGGCGACGGCCGCCTCCGGCGTCTTCGCCACCCGCACCGCCCGGCACACCCGGACGATCCCCGGCACGTCGCTGACCCGCTCGGCCACCCGGTCCACCGCGGCGGCGTGCTCGGCCGCCGTGCGCTCCTCGGGGGCCACCCGGAGCACCACGACCCCCTCGCGTGGCAGGAGTTCGACGGGCAGCCCGGTATCCCTGGCAGCGGCCCGGATGTTCAACTGCAGCAGCCGTTCGAAGTGGTGCCGGTTACGGCCCTTGAGGACGACTTCGCCAAGCTTGAGGAGCACGCACGGCTCGCCGGCGGCCTGCTCCGCCGTCCCGGCCACCGTGACGGGATCGGTCGTGGACATCCCTCCAGTGTGCCAGCTCTGGCCGCCGGCCATGACTGTCTGCCAGCGAGGGAAATTCAGATTATCCCGAACGTACCCGGCTTCCTCCCCAATCTTCCTTGCTCCCGGAGAGCCGGGCGACGTACCGTGCGGGTGTGAACGCCGATGAGCGTGAGGAAATCGCCGCCTCGGTCGCGGCCCATGCCGAGCTCGGGTCGCGGTACGACGCGGCGCTCGCCGAAGGTCTTATCGAGCGCATCGGCGAGGAGATCGACAGGCGGGTGGACGCGCGGCTGCGCGGCATGGGCGCGGGCGGCATCGATGCGGGACACCAGCAGGCGGCGCCGAGGCTGGGCTACCAGTCCCCCGGCCAGCAGATCGTGCCGCCCGGCTACCCGGGCAGCCACCAGCAGGCGGCGCCGGCCGCCACGGTTCCCTCGACGCCACCGCAGCAGGCGCCTCATCGCAGCAACGGGGTCACCGGGATGATCCTGGGCCTCGGGTCGATGGGCATCGGCATCGGGGCGACGGCCGCGGTGGTCAGCCACCACGTCGACGGCGTCGCCCAAGTGCTCATCGTGCTGGTGGTCTGGCTGGCCATCGTCGTCATCAATATCGCGCACTCGCAGCGGCGCTGACCGGGCTCTGAAGGGGGCGACGATGTTCGAGCGGTTCACCGACCGGGCCAGGCGCGTCGTTGTGCTCGCCCAGGAAGAGTCCCAGCGGCTCAGCCACAACTACATCGGCACCGAGCACCTGCTGCTCGGCCTGCTCGCCGAGCAGGAAGGCGTCGCGGCGCGGGCGCTGGAGTCGCTGAACGTCACCCTCACCGCGGCCCGCGAGCAGGTCGAGGAGATCATCGGGCCCGGACAGCAGCAGCCGCACGGGCACATCCCGTTCACCCCCCGGGCGAAGAAGATCCTCGAGCTGTCGCTGCGCGAGGCGCTGACCATGGGCAGTGAGGTCATCGACACGCAGCACTTGCTGCTCGGGCTGATCGA
>DASXKI010000132.1:0-1832 GCA_036496945.1 Streptosporangiaceae bacterium
GGGCAGGATCTTGTTTTCCAGCGTCAGCAACGCGTCGGTGGATACCTTGCCCGAGCCGGTGCCGGCCAGCGGCACCTGGATGACCAGCGCCTTGCCGTCGGCCACCGCGGTGGCACTCACCGGGCCGTGGATCGGACCGCCGGCCGCGGCCAGCGTCCGCAATGACGTGATCTCCTTCTGCATGGCCGGGCTTTCCAGGTTGGCGCCGCTGACCACAACGTCAGCTGGCGCCGGCTTGGCGGGGAAGTCGTGCTGGATTTCGGCCAGGACCTGCACAACGCCAAGGTTGCTCGGCAGGTCGACGGTCGGGTTCCCGAGGCGCATGCCCAGCGCGGGCGCGCTGAGCGCGAGCAGGGCGATCGCGGCGGCGCCGCCGTACAGGAGCGGCTTGCGCACGACCCGCCGGGCCAGACCCGCCCACAGCCGGGACGGCCGCGGATGCGTGCGCCGGCGACCCAGGTAGGGGAGCTTGAGCCCGTCAGCCCAGGGCCCGAGCCAGGACAGCAGGGCCGGCAGGAAGAACAGCGAGCCAAGAACCGCGACGCCGACCACCATGATGGTGCCGAAAGCGATGCCCGTGAAGATATCGATGCCGGTCAGGAACAAGCCGGCCAGCGAGACCATGACCGTCAGCCCGGAGATGAGGATGGCGCGTCCCGAGGTGGCCGCGGCGATCCCGACCACGGCCTGGTCGTCGTGCCCGTTCATCCGTTCCTCGCGCTCGCGGCGCAAGTAAAACAGCGAGTAGTCCACCCCGACGGCCATCCCGATCACCAGGACCAGTTCGGAGGTGCCGGAGCCGACCGGGAACCAGTGGCCGGCGACGCTGAGTAGCGAGACGGCCGTGACCACTGCCGTCCCGGCTAGCAGCACGGGGATGCCAGCCGCGATGACCGCGCCGAACGCGACCAGCAGCAAGATCAGGGTGAGCGGGATGGACGTCCACTCGGATTTGCGGAAGTCGTTGCCGAGCATGGCGCTGGCCACCCGGTCGGTGCTGGCCTGACCCGCTTCCCGCACCAGCAGGTCCGGATGCTGCGCCTGGATGGCCCGGACGGCTGCCAGGTCGGTCAGCACGGTCGTATCGGCAGCCGCATGAGGCCCGGCCACCGAGAAGGTGACCAGTGCCACAGTGCCGTGGCTGGTCAGCAAGCCCCTACTGTGGCCGTGGTAGGGCGCCTGGATGTCCGCGGCCGCGTCCGGCCGCGCCGAGAGCGCGGCCTCGACCTCCAACGTGACCTTGCGCACCTGAGCAGCAGCATCAGTGACCAGGTGCTGCTCGTGGGCACGCGCCTCGATCAGGACGCTCTCCGTCGGGGGCGTCACCACACCGAGGCTGGTGAGCACGTGCTCGCCCCGACCGGCCTGGCCCGGATCGTACTGCTGGACCCCATGGCCGGCCGCGAACTGGCCGCCGATGAACGCGGCGACCATGAACCCCAGCCAGATCGCCACTGCGGTCTTGCGATGCCGGGCGCTCCAGCAGGCAAGACGCTCGACGACGGGACGTGGGGCCCGGCCGGATTGACCGTCGGCTGGGCAAGGGGGGCTCGGGAGCAGGCGCATCGTCGCTCTGGGGCTCGGGTAGCTGTGACCGGGAAGTGAGCGGCTCCCGCGCCCAGGTCAGGGAGCACCGGTCAGCCAACTGCCGCAACTGTAGTCTGGCAAGCGCACTGAGTGAGTCGGTATCGACCTGTCCAGCCGGATCTTTGCCGACATCGCGGCGTTCTCATGGCTTACCCCCAGCTAGCCCTCAGCCAGGCGGCCGGCAGGCAGGTAGCTCGCGGCTGCCGGATCGGCGCGGTGACATGATGCTGCCCATGGGCGAACTG
>DASXKI010000133.1:0-5599 GCA_036496945.1 Streptosporangiaceae bacterium
CGGGCACCGTGCTGCCAACGTCGCTGTTTGCGTTTGGCCAGAGCCGGGTGTCTGCTGACATAGCCGGCGCCTTCCTGAACCTCGAGCCGCTGGTGGGTGCCGCCATGGGCATCGCGCTGTTTGCCGAGCCGGCCGGACCAGCGCAGCTGGCCGGGGGCGCCGCCATCACGGTCGGCATCGGGCTCAGCAGCTTCCAGGTGGTGCGCAGCGAGCGGCGGCGCGCGGGCTCGCAGAGCCGGGCCGATGCAGTCGCCCTGGCGAGTGCAGGCGCCGTGGCAGATGCAGGTGCCCTTGCTGGTGCGGGCGCCCTCGCCGTGGCGAGCGTGGAGCCCGCGGTGGTTGGCGCCGAGCCGGCGGTTGCCGGCGCCGGGTCAGTCGCCGGCCATGCCTCCACGGCATGGCCGCCGGTGCCTGGCGAAGCGCCGAGCCTGGTCAAGCGGACGAAGCTGCCGCAATCCAGGCCCGCTAATGATGTGAGCCTGGGCCGGCCCAGATTCCGGCCGTCTGTGCACTCGGCGCACCCACCGCACCCGGCTCATCCGGCCTTGCTATCGCGCCCGGACAGAGTCCGCCGTGGCCGGACCCGGCTGCGCTAGCGCGAGGTCAGCTAGGTCGCCGAGGTTCCGCGTCGGAAGGCAGCCGCAGCTCAAGGCGCGAGGTGACCAGGCGCAGGCCGAGCATGGGCCAGTGGTCGGGGTGCACGCGCCATTGTCGCGGCGGACGGGGCGGATGGCACAGAGTTGCCAACGGGCGCCACCATCGAGCAGGCTCGCGGGGTGACGCTTCTAAAGTCCGTCGGCGTGGTCGGGGCCGGCATTCTCGGGCTGGCGGTTGCGCGCGAGCTGACCATACGGTTCCCCGGCCTCCGCGTGACCGTGCTGGAGAAGGAAGACCGCGTCGCCGTACACCAGAGCGGCCACAACAGCGGCGTCGTGCATGCCGGGGTCTACTACCCGCCGGGGAGCCTGAAGGCGACGCTCTGCCGCCGCGGCTCCGCGCTGACGCGCGAGTTCTGCCAGCAGCACGAGGTCCGGCTGCGCGAGCTCGGCAAGCTGATCGTGGCCGCCTCGGAGCAGGAACTCACGGGCCTGGCGCAGATCGAGGACCGGGCGGCGCGTAACCAGGTGCCTGGCATCAGGCGAGTGCCACGCGAGGAGATCGCGGACATCGAGCCGTACATCCAGGGCACGGCGGCTCTCTACTCGCCGCACACCGCGGCCGTCGACTACGTCGGCATGTGCGAGGCGCTGTCGACGGATATCAGCGCCGCAGGCGGGAAGGTCCTGCTCGGCACGCCGGTCACTGCGGTGCGCGAGACGGCGGCGGGCGTCGAGGTTCGCTCGGCGGGCGAGGCCTTCGAGTTCGACTACCTAATCGTGTGCGCCGGGCTGAACAGCGATCACTTCGCCGACGAGCTGGGCCGGCCGGGCGATCTGCGGATCGTTCCGTTCCGCGGCGAGTACTACGAACTCCGGCCGCAGGCCAGGCATCGCGTCCGCGGCATGGTCTACCCGGTGCCAGATCCGAGATACCCGTTCCTCGGTGTGCACCTGACCCGGCACGTCGACGACACGGTGCACGCGGGTCCGAACGCGGTGCTCGCGCTCGCGCTCGAGGGCTACCGCTGGTCGGACATCAGCCTGGCAGACGTGGCCCGCATGGCGAGTTGGCCCGGTACGTGGCAGCTCGCCCGGCGACACTGGCGCAGCGGCATCAGCGAGATCGCCGGCTCGCTGTCCAAGCGCCGCTACCTGGCCAGCGTCCGCGGCTACCTGCCCGACCTCCAGCTAGCCGACCTGATCAGGTCAAAGTCAGGGGTGCGCGCCCAGGCGGTCCGGCGCGACGGCAGCCTCGAGGACGACTTCGTTCTGCAAGCCGACGGCCGCGTCCTGCTGGTTCGGAACGCGCCTTCCCCTGCGGCCACCGCGAGCCTGGCGATCGCCGAGCACGTGGTATCCGCCATGAAGGCGTGAGGCGATCGTCGTCGAGCCCACCCGCGCGCCGGCTCAGGCGACGTCGGCTGGAGCGGCCGCGGCAGCCATGTA
This sequence comes from Streptosporangiaceae bacterium, assembly GCA_036496945.1. Lineage (GTDB taxonomy): Bacteria > Actinomycetota > Actinomycetes > Streptosporangiales > Streptosporangiaceae > JAJYUU01. Next base: position 2,046 of record DASXKI010000133.1, read on the forward strand.
CTCAGCCAGCCGCTCGACGGCGGTTCGCAGCCTGCGGAAGTACGCGGCGCGGCTCAGCAGCAGCTTGCTCGCCGCTTCCTCGTGGCTGCGCAGGGGCTCCAGGTAACCGGCGATCAGCACACTGCGCAGCAGCTTCTCGGTCTCGCTGTCGCCGAACGCCTCGTCGGCGGCCTGGCGCACCAGCCGTTGCACCGACTCAGCCCGTTCCTGGATGGACGATCCCTGGGCAAGCGGGCTACGGGCCAGCTCTCGCGGCACGCGGAAGTTCTTCAGGATGTCGCGGACCGTCTCCAGATCGGCGACCGGCAGGTGCGGCGGGGCAGGCGCCGACAAGCCGAGCTCGCTGTAGATCTGGTCGCGCAGGAAGACGAACAGGCCGCCCGGCCCGTAGTCGAGCCGATGACACTGGACGATGTCGTCGCCGATCTGCGCGTCCAGTTCAGTTAGGTGGGCGGCGCCGAGCGCCTGGGCGAAGTCGACGGCGCCGGGCAGCCTCGGGTCGATCGGCAGGTAGGCGAACCGCGGGCTCGGCGACCCGCAGCGCAGGACGCCGGCGATGCCGAGCATGGCCTGGACCTGGCCCTGGCCCGTGAAGTCGACGGCCGCGTGCCACATCACCGAGTCGCCGAGCGCAGCATTGCGGCGGGCATGGGCGAGCCAGGGCCCGGCCAGCGGGTCGTCATCTGCGAACTTCGGCGCCGTCGCCAGGCTCATGCTGACCAGGAAGCCGCAGATCCGATCGGACAGGTCTCTGGCGACGGCGACGCGGTCGGGTGCCTCGGCGAAGTACCTGCGGGTCAGCTTCCACCACAGCCGGTCAAATTCTCGGGTGAGCGCCTCGATGCGATCCGCGTCACCCGGACGGACCGAATCGATCCGGAAGCTGACGTTGCCGTCCCAGCCAAAGCCCCAGCGCAGCAGCGGGTTCTCGACCAGGTGAGCCAGGTCGATCATCATCATCTGGTCGCCGGCAATACCGCGCGAGTAGAGGTAGTCAACTACGCGCCGCCGCAGGTCACGCTCCAGCACCGGGTTGCGCTGGCGCAGGTCGGCCAGCAGGGCCTTGCGCGCGAGGTCATGCATGGTGAGGCCGGAGCCGAGCCGCTCGGTGATCGTCAGCTCGGACAGCTGGCGGTACGCATCCTCCGCGTCCTCGCCGGGCAAGACGGCGCGCAGCAGGTCCGGGGTCGTGTTCCTGGCCACGACGGCGATGCCCAGTGCCGACGGGCGTACGTCATGCAACTCCGTCTCCACCAGCCTGTGCAGCAGCGATCGTAGGATCTCGGGCCTGTCGGGCGCGCTGGCCGCGTTCCAGCCTGAGTCGGCGATCGCCGCGTCGGCCGCCAGCGCGAGCGCGAGCGGCGAGCCATCCGCCCAGTCGACGATGGCCGTGACTCGACCGTCGGTCAGGCCGCGCGCGGCGAGCAGATGGCGGGCGTCCCGTGGTCGCAGGCCGGTCAGGTCGAGCCTGGCCGTCACCGCTTCCCAGCCGCTCGTGAACCAGCCAGGGTCGGGTGCGCCGCGGCCAGCGATGAGCACAATGGTTCGGTCCGGCAGCTCGGGCAACAGCTCTTGCCGCAGGTACGAGTCCAGCGCGGTCATTCGCTCATAGGAGTCGAGCAGTACCAGCAGCCGGTCATCCTGGTCGGACTTGCGCAATACTGCCTCGAGTCCGCCAGGGGCCGGGCCGAGCTCGCGCCCGTCGACGGAGATCACGCTGATGCCGCGATCACGGGCGTGCCGGGCCATCTCCCGCAGCAGCGTGCTCTTGCCGACGCCGCCAGGGCCGCAGATATGCACCACGCTGGCCGGCGGATCGTCAGCATCCAGGCACCGATCGAGGAAGCTGATCTCGGCCGTACGCCCGGTGAACCGAGACCTGTCCCGGTCCTCAAGCCTGTCGGCCAGCGTCCGGCGCGGCGGCTCGTCCCCCATCGATCCCATCCCTGCTGCGACGGCAAACGGCGTCCGCGAAATGGGCTTGCGCCGCGGACTTGCGACACGGTCAGCGTACCAAACAGAGACCCGGCTGATATTGCGGCGGATCGGCAGGTATCGCACCGTAGAACGCGGTGTGCCTGGGCGGAATCGCCGACCGGGGCGGGAAGACACAAGGGAGTTTGGCCCATGGGAATGCTCAAGCGCATGAAGGATATGAAGGACATGGTCAATGCCGCGCCAGGAATGGTCGAGCAGGCGCAGCAGCTCGGTGCCCAGGCACAGCAAATGGCCCAGGCACAGCAGGCAGCGGCGCAGGCACAGATGGCGCAGGCACAGCAGATGGGGCAGTTCGGCGGGCTGCCAGGGACCCAGGCTGGCGTGGCCCCGACGGGCCCGGACTTCGACCCCATTGCCGGCGTCTCGCTGGAGGAGTTCGCCGCCGTCTCCAAGGGCATCGCGGCTTACAACTATGACCAGGGCAAGCTGCCGGAGATCGCGGCCGCACGGGGGATCCCCGCATTCAACTGGGACGAGGCGACCAAGGGCTGGAACGGCCGGGTCCAGGCCAACCCGGCCGTGGCGCAGCGCTTCAACCAGCTGTACCGGGAGAGCTGACCGATGGGCGTCTTCAAGAGCATGCGGGACCTGCAGAAGCAGGCCAAGGAGATCGAGAAGACCATGCCGCCGGTCGGTGACCGGATGCAGATGGCGCAGGAGCGGATGGCGAACGCCAGCCAGATGATGGCAGCGCAGACCCAGGCGGCGAATGCAGCCGCGTCGGCCGCCGCGGGCCTGGCCAACGGCACCGCAGTACGCCGGACCGTGATGATCTCGGGCATGCGCCAGGTCGGGATGATCAACTTCGACCTGCTCGTCGAGTTCGAGCTGACCGTGATGGCCGACGGCATGGCGCCCTACCCGGCGACCACGCAGCAGGCGATCAGCCAGATGCAGATCGGGCAGCTCCGCCCTGGAATGACGCTCCAGGGGGCTGTCGACCCCTCCAACCCCACGGCGGTCTGGCTCGACCTGACGAGCATCGGCTGAATAACGCGCCCGAGGCGTGCGCCGTGCGCCGCGCGGGCTGATAGCAAGGCGGAGGCCGGCTGACGTGGCGGGGAGTCAGCCGGCCTTTGGCCTGCGGGCCTACGGTGACGAGTATGAGCCGGCCTGTTGCACAAAGACTGCCCGTCGAGCCTCGGTAGGGCGTGAGGCTGCCGACGTCGGCTCTTCGCTTGCTGAGTGGAGCGACGGCGCCCCATGCCAGGCCGACGGGTAGCTGCGTGGTGATCGTTTTCGTCGGGATCATCCGAGAGGGAAACAGCCCAGATCACCAGCTAAGGCTGCCCCTGGCGCATACGGCAGCAGCCTGCCAACCTTGTAGCATCCGCTCCCCGCGACCGTCCAGAACGGAGGCGTCATGGCTGGTTACGCTATTGCCAACTACACGATCACGAACCAGCCCGAGTACCAGGAGTACCTCGCGGTAGTCGGACCGACCGTGGATGCCCACAGTGCCGAGCAAATCGTCCTCGACTTCGACTCAGACCAGCTCGAAGGATCAGCCGGGCAGGTCACCGTCGTGCTGAGATTTGCCACGAAGGAGGCGGCCA
>DASXKI010000134.1:0-7252 GCA_036496945.1 Streptosporangiaceae bacterium
CTGCGGCACACCACCGCCACCCTGCTCAAGAAGCTTGGCGTCTCGGCCCGTGATGCGCAGCTCACCCTCGGACACTCGCGGCTGGCCGTGACGCTCGAGATCTACACCCATGAGGATCGCGAAGGCCAGCGAGACGCTCTCGGCAAGATCAGCGACGAGCTTCAAGATGACGAAGACGACGGTGAGACCGCACCCTGAGCTCTTTTCAATGGGAGTCAGCTACGGGTGTCAACCAGCGGCTAGCGATATTGGAACGTCGTGTTTTGCCTAGTCAGGTCTTCACAATTGGCCGTGACCTGCGGGAACCGGCGGTGCTCGCGGGGCTGGCCACAGGTTAAGCGGACTGCTGCCACATGATCTTGGTGGTCAGCGGTGCCAGCGAGGGTCAGCTTCGGCGACGGCGAGGCTGAGTTCTTCGAGCTCGGCGATCAGTTCGCGCAGGCGGCGGTGGTTGTCGAACCAGGGCTGGTAGTCCGCGAGCTGCTCGTCGGACAGGATGCGGGTCGCGGTCTTGCCGTCTTTCTTGCGGGTCCACTGGTGGTAGGGCCCGTGCGGCCGGGGCGGGTCGGCGTGGCAGCGGCAGTTGGCGTATCCGCACCGGGTCATCCGGTCGGCGAGGGTGCCGGGCAGGGCGAAGCCCAGGGCGGCTAGCTCACGGGCGATGCGGGCTGCCTGGGCGCGCTGGGCCGGGGTGGGCGACACGTTCTCATTGTCACAGCCGGGGTCCCCCATCTCACGCATCTCATTAAGTATAAGTACTGTGTGGAACTGCCGGAGGCTGCTGCTTATATCGCGCGATGGCGGCCGTCGTCGGTGCCGCCCGAGGCGGCGTGCTTTGCCAGGCTGGTCGTGTCGCAGGCCGCGCCGCCGGACCGGGACCGGGCGAAGAACCTGCTCTGGGCCGCGGCCCGGCTCGCTGACTACGCGATCGGGCTCGGCATGGATGCCGTGCCGGAGGTGCTGCTGCACCCGTCGGTGATCGAGCGGTTCGCCGCGTACTCACCGGGGCTGTCCGGCGCGGCACGGCGCACGCTGCGCACAAACCTGCGGTTCATCGCGCGCCGGGTGGTCCCGCAGCTCCTGCCCGCGGACGCGCCGCTGCCGCGGGAGCGGGCCAAGGCGGCCTACACTCCCGCGGAGATCGCCGGATTCCTCGCCCTCGCTGGCGCGCAGCCAGCCCTCGCCCGGCGGATGCGCGCCGCGGGCCTGGTCTGCCTCGGCGCGGGCGCCGGGCTGATCCGCGCAGACCTGCGGCAGGTCCGCGGCACCGACATCACCACCCGGTCCGGCGGCGTGATCGTGACCGTCCGCATCGGCCGCGCGCCGCGCGCGGTGCCGGTACTGGCCCGCTACCACGACCGGCTGCTCGAATCGGCGGAGTTCGCCGGCGATCGGCTGATCACCGGCGGCACCGACCCTGGCCGGCATAACATCGCCAATCCGCTGACCCGGTCACTGGCCGGCGGCGCCGGGCTGCCCCGGCTGGACACCTCGCGGCTGCGCGCGACCTGGCTGGCCGAGACCGCCGCGCTGATCGGCCTGCCCGCGTTCATGCGCGCCGCCGGGATCAGCTGCAGCCAGCGTCTCGGCGACATCACCGCCACCCTCCAGCCCGGCGATGAGGGCGAGGCGGTCGCGCTGCTCGGCGGGAGCAGCCGGTGAGCATCCCGCTCGCCGCGCTCGAGGACATCATCGACAACTCGCTCGCCGCGGCGCGGATGGAGGCGCTGCTCCCGGCGGGCGCGCGCCACCGGCAGCTCACGGTGCGCACCCTGAGTCTGGGAATGCTGCTCGCGCTGGCTGACCGGCGGCCCGCGCACCTCACCGAGGTGCACAGGGCGCTGACCGGCCTGCCCGAATCCGACCAGGCCCGGCTCGGCGTCGCCGACATGTGGCGCAGCGGCCCCCACCGGCTCACCTACCGGCAAGTCGAATACACCTTCGGCCTGGTCAACACGGCGCTAGACAAGCAGCAGCCCGACGGTGCGCCTTCCGATGCGCTCGCCCGCATCTGCGATGACCTGCTGGAAGCCAGCATTCCGCCGGGATACAAGGACGCCAGCACCGCGCTGGCGGTGGACTGGACCGACGTCGAATCGTTCTCCCGGCCGCCCCGGCACGGCAACACCCGGTGCGCTGACCCCGAGGCGTCCTGGGGGCACCGCAACAGCAACCTGCCCGGCCCCAAAGGCGAGATGTTCTTCGGCTACTACCTGTCGGCCGCTGTCATGGCCGGCGAGGAGAACGGCCCGGCCGTCCCGGAACTCGCCCGCCGCATGACCCTCACCAGCTGCCACCTGGACCCGGTCCGCGCCCTGGTCCCCGTCCTGCAGCGCATGGGCCAAGACGGCATCGCGCCCGGCGACATCCTGGCCGACTCCGGCTACGCCCACCGCGCCGCCGGAGCCTGGGCCATCCCGTTACGCCAGGCCGGCGCCCGCCTGGTCCAGGACCTGCACCCGCACGACCGCGGGCCGCAGGGCACCCACCATGGCGCGATCATCGCCAACGGCAATCTCTACTGCCCCGCCACGCCGAAACCGCTGCTGGCACTCGGCCCCCTCGCCCCCGGCGCCGCGCCCGAAGACACCGCCTCCCACGACCAGCAGGCCGCCGAACTGGCCAGTCACAAGCTCGGCCGGATCACCAGCGATGACGCCGACGGCTACCACCGCGTGACCTGCCCCGCTGCGGCAGGGAAGATCCGCTGCCCGCTCCGGCCATCGTCGATGGAACTCGACCGCAGCCGCCCGGAGATCCTCGCCCCGCCGCAAGACCCGCCGACCTGCTGCACCCAGCAGACCATCACCGTCCCGCCGGACGTGGCGGCCAAGACCCGGCAGAAACATGACTACCCCTCGCCGGCGCACCGGCGTTCCTACGCCCGGCGCACCAGCGCCGAGCGGACCTTCGCCACCATCAAAGACCCCGCCGCCGCCAGCATCGCCCGCGGCTGGTGCCGGCTCATGGGCCTGACCCCGCTGGCACTGTGGATCGCCTGCCTGCTCGCCGTCCGCAACCAGCGCATCCGGACTGCCTACAGCGCCCGGCAGGAACTCAGCGCACGGCGCGCCGCCGCCGGGCTGCCGCCCCGAACCAGACGCCGCCGCCGCACCACCCTCGCCAGCCTCGCAGCCGCACCGCCATAACGGGCCAGTTGCCCCGCCAGCATGCCCAGCACCTCCCAGCGCCCATCACCGCCCGGCGAACCGGCCTCAGCACGCCCGCAACCCGGCAGACAGCCATCCCGAAACCATCAAAAGCCGCCGCCGCCGCACATGCCGCCGCCCTCGGCATAAGCCAGCCAGAATGTCAGACCCAAACGTGAAGATAGAACCAGGTCAAACGTGAAGACCTCGTGGTGGTCACGGGCGGGGTCGAACCGCCGACCTTCCGCTTTTCAGGATTAAGGACCACCGTCCAGGACCGGCCATGGAGGTCGTTCTACGTGCTCAGGGATCGTCAGTACCCTGCGATCGACTCACGTGTACTGGCGTGTATGAGACCCAAACTGAGACCCTGCCTCGCGGCCACGCCAAGCTTTCACTGCGCCTGTCTCGCGCTTGCAGCAGGCCAGGTCGCATGCATCCTGGCCAGTTCCGAGTGAGTGTCGAAGCGATCTCCTGGGCACTCAGCCTGGCACCGGTCCCGGACGACCGCTCAGCCAAGCCGGAAGGGATCCCCGCCGGGTAACCGGCCGAATGTCGCTGCCCGGTCGTGAACTCACGGGCATAGCCCGCGAGCTGAGCCAGTCCGCCCGACTGTCTCGAGGATCTGAATCTCCGGGGAACGAGGGTGAAAGAGGCCAGAACTGAGACCACGCTGAGCCATGCACCCGGCACTCCCGACGGACCGACACCACGGCAAGCGCCGCCGGCGGCTGGCGCGCTCGTCCGTCTCGGTTCAGCGTCCCGGCCATGAGGTCGGCTTCCGATGGTATGGTAGATGGTATGGCGACACGGAAGATTACCATCACCCTCGACGAGGCCCAGCTGGACCAGATCCGCTCCCTGGTGCAGGCACAGACCGCGCCGAGCGTATCCGGGTTCGTGCAGCACGCCGTGGCAGTCGCCCTCGACGACGTCGCGGGCTGGGGCGCGATGCTCGCCGAGGCACTGCGGCAGACCGGCGGCGCGCTGACCGACGACGAGCGCGCCTGGGCCGATAAGGTGCTCGGCACCAGCACCCGGCCGGCTGCCTGATGCCCGGAGTGACCCTCGACGCGGGCGGCCTGATCGCCGTCGACCGCAACGATCGCCGCGTCCTTGTGCTGCTGGCCCGCGCTCGGGAGACAGGAGCCCGCACAACGGTGCCCGCCTCCGCCCTGGCCCAGGCCATCCGCAAGCCGGAGCGCCAGGCCCGGCTCGCCCGGCTCATCCGCCAGCCCACCACAGACGTCATCGACCTGGGCCGGGTGGACGCCACCAGCATCGGGCGGCTGCTTGCCGCCAGCGGAACCGCGGACATCACCGACGCCCACGTCGTGATCTGCGCCCGCCGCGCCGACCAGCCCGCCGTCACCTCCGACCCCGGCGACCTGCACCAGCTTGATCCCAGCCTCCGGCTCATCCCCCTGTAAGCAAAAGCCAGGCAGCCGAGCACCGCGAATCCCCTGAAAGAGCTCCTGGAACGCCGTTGGCTCACCTGGCGGATCCTCGTCCGCAAGGACGTCGCATTCTTCGACGAGCGGGTACGCAGTAGGCCCGAGCGCGCCCACGACTACGCCGAGGTGTTCGAAGATCTGCCGGCCGACCTCCTGCAGGGCGCGAAGGACTTGCCGGAATGGGTCAAGGATCAGTTGCCGGACGCCGAGCGCAGTGAGGGTCTTGGGCAGCGCCGTGACTGACAGCAGATCGGTCGGGCTCTTGCTGATGTACGGCTGGTCCTCGACGAAGATCCCGCCATAGATACCGCGACGGAGAAATGGCTGCCGGCCTAGCCGCGAGCCTTTGTGGCACGACGGGCGATCGGCTTTGGTCTGCTACTCGTACACGCGCAATGGCTTTCGACGCCTTAAGGTCGGTCCGGGACACCTGCCGGCTCCTGTCCCAGATCCCGCACCAAACGGCGCTGCTGGCGGGGCGCGCTGAGGCGTGCTCAGTCAGTCAGGATTGCCGGGAGTCCGAAGCGGGTCAGGGTGCTGCTGTCAAAGCGGGTCATGGCAGAGATCCGGGTGCCCGAAAGGGTGAGGACCATCAGCCCGACCGTGTAGAAGGTCCCGGTACCGCGGTCGTGGGCATAGAAGCCGAATGCGGGCTGGCCATTGGCCCTGGTGGCGACGAGCCGGGCGGTCCAGCCGGGCCGGAATACCGTGGCTGTCAGGAACTGCGCCGCCAGTTCGCGTCCCTGGTATTCCAGCGGCAGCGGCGGCATAGTGAGCCACGCGTCCTCGGTGAGCAGGGCGACTATGCCATCCACATCGGCTGCCTCGAACGCTCTGGTCAGCCGCTGAACCAGCAGCTGTTCGGCGGCAGAGTCCGGTGGCGGAGCAGGCTCCCGTTTCGCCCGCGGCTGCCGCTCGAGCGCGGCGCGGGCGCGCTTGAGTGCGCTGGTCACCGACTCCTCGCTGGTGTCGAGGATTCTGGCGGCCTCACTGGCGTGGAATCCCAGCACATCGCGCAAGATCAGGGCAGCGCGCTGGCGCGGCGGCAACAGCTGCAGGGCGGTGATGAACGCCAGCGAAACCGATTCCAGCACCTCGAAACGGGCCTCGGGACCGGGTGCGGCATCGGCGAGCCCTTCAAGCAGGACATCCGGGTAAGGCTCAAGCCACGGCACCTCCCCTAGCCGGGTCGGCTCAGGCGGTTCCAGCCCGGCCGGCGGCGCGCTTACCGGGGGGCGCCGGCGGGCCGATCGCAGCGCGTCCAGGCACCGGCTGGTGGCGACCCGATACAGCCAGGTCCGGACCGAAGCGCGTCCCTCGAACCCGGCCAGGCCTTGCCAGGCCGACAGCAAGGTGTCTTGCAGCGCGTCCTCGGCGTCTTGCACCGAGCCGAGGAACCGGTAGCAGTGCACCTGCAGCTCGCGCCGGTACGGCTCCACTAGCTGGCCGAACGCATCCCCGTCCCCGGCCTGTGCCTGGGCGAGCAAGTCCATCGTCACGACGCAATTCTCTCATCGCCAGCGTCGCGCCGCCGGTCCGATACAGACGGCCGCGCGAGCAGAAACTGGGCGGCTGGCGGCCGCCCAGTCTCACCGGACCGGCGCCGTCTAGATGAGCAGGACGGAGTTCACCACCACAGCGAAGGAGAAATCCAGATGTGTACTCTGCACGAAACACCGGCGGTTGCCGTTGCCCGCGCGCACGTCGAAGCGTGGAGCAACCACGACTTTGGCACCGCGCGAGACGGCCTCGCACCCGACGTCAGGGTAACCGCCACCACGACTCAGCCCATGCCGCCTGCGACGGACCTGACCGGCGTCGACAACTACATGATCGGCCTGACCCAGTTTGCGCAAGCCGTCGTGCCGGGCACCCTTCGCGTAATCGCGGCCGTCGGCGACGAGCGGAACGCGTTGCTCATGCTGACCGTCGAGGTGGACTTTGGTGCAGGGCAGGCCACACTCCCCGGTGCCCGGCTTTATCTGCTGGACGAGAACCAGAAGATCAAGAAGGAGCACGTCATCTTCTATGCGGCCCAAGGCTGACCATGTGATGAGCGGGGCCGAGGCTTGACGGCCCCGGCCCGCTCATCACGCTCACCATAATTGGCGGTTATGAGTCGCCACCCGCGGTAAAGGTGCCTGCCAACATCAAGCGCATAAGTACTAGCCGATGATCTCAGCCCGCTAGCCAATCGACATCGCACCAGCCGCAGCCGTCTGGCCGGAGATCGAGAAACTTTGTCAGGTTTGCTGCAGGCACCATGACCGTCGATCGATCGCGCCCGATCCGGCGAGTGCGGCGAAGATACTCCTCTGGCAAGCACGCCGCGCGAGCGATGGACACAGTGCGCGGGCTGCAGGGATGTTCACTGCGGGCGCCCCGTTCAGAGTCGAGGCCGCGGTACGGCGCCAGAGCTGGGTCTGCGGCGCCGTAGCCATCGCACGACCACCCGCTGGAGGACCAGTGCACGTCCACGCATTGCGTGCACGTTATCGCAGGTCAGTGCGTGGTCAGGGGCGGGGTCGAACCGCCGACCTTCCGCTTTTCAGGCGGACGCTCGTACCAACTGAGCTACCTGACCGAGACTGGAGCCAGGGCCCCGGCGGGGAGGTCCTGACGCCAAATCGGGCGGTCCTGACGGGATTT
>DASXKI010000135.1:0-1815 GCA_036496945.1 Streptosporangiaceae bacterium
GTGTGGCCGCCTTTCGCCCCACTGACCGCGATAGTCACATGCTCAGCGCCCGAGGGAGGAGTTGACAGCTCCCATCTGCCGAGGACGCCGAGCCACCAGACGTTGTCCCGCCCGCGATAGCGGCGGGGCGGCCTATCGTGCGGACCAACCGATAGGTAGACCTGCCGGCCCGACGCCTGGAGCTCGGCGGCGATCTGAACGCCGGAGGACCCGGTGCCGACCACGAGGACGTCGCCGGGAGGCAGCTGCTCTGGGTTGTAGTAGGCGGCGGAGTGGATCTGCTCGACGGCGGCATTGTCAGGGACGATCTGCGGGATGATGGGCTGCTGGAACGGCCCGGTGGCCGCGACCACGAAGCGCGCATCGAGAGTCCCCTCGGAGGTTTCCACTGTGAAGCCGGGACGCCCGCCGTTTTTCTGCACCAAGCTGACCTCCACCCCGCAACGGATCGGCGCCGCGATCTTCTGCGCATAGGCCTCGAAGTAGTCGGCGACCTGCTCCTTCGGCACAAAGGCCTCTGAGTCGGTGTCGAACTCGAGCCCTGGGAACCGGTCGTGCCACGCTGGCCCGTTCGCCACGAGGGAGTCCCAGCGCCCGGAGCGCCACTTCTCGGCGATGCGGTCCCGTTCCAGGACGACGTGCGGCACGCCGGCGTTACTGAGGTGCTCGCTTATTGCTATACCGGCCTGGCCCCCGCCGACGACGACGACTTCGATCTCTTCGATGCTCATGTCTACCTTCTGCGGATGTAGTACGGATGCCGTAGTAGCCCTGCACCCGCCTTGATCTCGTCACGGCCGGAACATCTGGTGGCTCGGCACGTCCGGCACCCGCTCGCCGTTGACGTATGCCTCGCGGCCGTCACCGACGGGGTCTCGGTCCCGTGCACCGGTCGTGATCACTTAGCGGACTCCCGGACATCGGGGAAGCGCTACGTGTGCGCTCCGGGGCTTCCAGCCTGCGCAAAAGGACTGCATTTGTAAAACAGAAGTAATCGATAAACCAGTTCGGCTAGGCCGATGTGACGGTCTCCGCTGCCAGCTCGATCACTGCCTGAGCGCGCCGGGTAAGGCGGATCCCGTTCGGGTGCATTAGGACTACCGCGAGGTCCGAGCTGGCCGCGGGCAGCTGCGCGTCAAGTTGCACCATCGCGTATGGCCGTCCGTCCACCGAGACCGCTGACCGCGGCCGGAGGTTCAGCACGCAGTAGCCGCTGCCGCGGGCCGCTAGCGCCCGCGCCATTTCCGCGCTCTGCGTCCGATAGGCGATCTTGGGCTGGATGCCGGCCGCCGCGAAGAGACGGGCAAAGTAATCCCGGCTGTGCGGGAGGTCCAGCAGGATCAGCGGCTCGTCGGCAAGCGCCGCGAGCGAAACGCGCCGTCGCTTGGCCAGCCGGTGATCGGAAGGCAGAACGACGTGCGGCGGCACCGTGAAAAGGGGATGAGTATCCAGCCCAGGCCCGAGCTCAATGTCGTAGCCGATAGCAAGCTCGATCCGGCCGTCCCGAAGTCCGGCCGTCAGCTGGTCCAGCGGCTCCTCCGTGGTCTCCAGCGCCAGATCCGGGTAGGTGGCCATGGACGCGGACATCAGCGCCGGCAGCACATACGGCGCCAGCACACTAAAGCAGCCAAGCGTCAGTCGTCCGGCTACCGAACCACCAAGCAGCGACGCGCTGAGCTGCAGGTCCTCGGACTGGCTGAGGAGTCGGCGCGCCTCGTGCAGCAGCTCAGACCCTGCCGCCGTCAGGGTGATCCCCTTTGCGTGGTGACGCATAACCAGCTGGACCGACAGCAAGCGTTCGAGATCGGCGATAGC
>DASXKI010000136.1:0-27540 GCA_036496945.1 Streptosporangiaceae bacterium
AGCGCGGGATCGGCCGTCGGCCAGGAGGCCCGGCCGACCGACGGCTGCTGCCCGAGCATTTCCCAGCACTCCTCGGCGGTGTACGGGGCGAAGATCGACAGCAGCACTGCCAGCGTCTCGGCCGCCTCACGTACGGCCGGATCGCCGGCACCAGGCCCGGTGTCAATGGCCCGGCGGGCAGCGCTGACCAGCTCCATGAGCCGGGCCACAGCCACATTCAGCCGGGTCGACTCGACCAGCCTGGTGACGTCATCGATCGTCTTGTGCGTTGCCTTGCGCAGCTCGATGTCCCCGGCCGTGGCATCGGCGGCGGTCGCGGCGGGCCCGGAGGCCGCCACCTCCGTGGCGACTCGCGCCACCCGGCCGAGGAACTTGACCAGGGCGTCGGGGTTCATGTCAGCCCAGTCGATGTCGTCCTCGGGCGGGCTGGCAAAGATCATCGTCAGCCGGATCGCGTCGACGCCATGCGCTGCCAGTTGCGCGCCCAGGTCGACGCCGTTGCCCAGCGACTTCGACATCGCCTTGCCCTGGTTGATCACCTGGCCCTGGTTCACGAGGGCGTCGAACGGCTCGGTGAAGTCCAGCATCCCCATGTCGTAGAGCACCTTGACGAAGAACCGCGAGTACAGCAGGTGCAAGATCGCATGCTCGACGCCGCCGACGTACAGGTCGACCGGCGACCAGCGGCGCACCGACTCGACATCGAACGGCCCGTGCTCAAACGAGGGCGAGCAGTAGCGCAGGAAGTACCACGACGAGTCGACGAACGTGTCCATCGTGTCGGTGTCGCGCTTGGCCGGGCCGCCGCACTTAGGGCACTTGGCATTGACCCAGTCCGTCGCCGCGGCCAGCGGGGAGGCGCCCTTGGGCGCTAGTTCCTGACCGCGCAGGTCAGGCAGGCGGACCGGCAGCTGGTCGTCTGGCACGGCGACCTCGCCGCAGCCATCGCAGTACACGATCGGGATCGGCGCGCCCCAGAACCGCTGCCTGGACAGCAGCCAGTCCCGCAGCCGGTAGTTCACCGCGCCCCGGCCCAGGTCGCGCTCGGCCAGGATCTCGATGATCTTGGCGATGGCAGTCTGCTTCGACAGCCCGTCCAGCGGCCCGGAATTAACCAGGGTCCCCTCGCCCGGCGTCGCAACGCCCGTCGCGGACGGGTCGGCTGAGCCGGTGTCCAGCACAACCCGCACTGGCAGGCCAAACTTGCGGGCGAAGTCCAGGTCGCGCTGGTCGTGGGCAGGGACGGCCATGATCGCGCCCGTGCCGTAGTCAGGCAGCACGTAGTCGGCGGCCCAGACCGGGATCAACTCGCCGTTGACGGGGTTGATCGCATGGCGACCCAGGAACACGCCGGTCTTGTCCCGGTCGGCCGACTGGCGCTCGATGTCGGTCAGCTTCCGAACCTCGGCCACGTACCGGTCCAGGTCCGCGCGCTGCGAGTCGGTGCACAGTTCCGCCGCCAGCGGCGAATCGGCCGCCACCACGAAGAACGTCGCCCCGTACAGGGTGTCCGGCCTGGTGGTGAACACGGTGACCGGTTCAGCTCGGCCTTCGATCTGGAAGCTGACCTCCGCGCCCTCGCTGCGGCCGATCCAGTTGCGCTGCATCAGCAGCACGCGCTCGGGCCACTTGCCTTCCAGCGGCTCCATGTCCGCCAGCAGCCGGTCGGCGTATTCAGTGATCTTGAAATACCACTGGGTCAGCACACGGCGGATAACCTCAGACCCGCACCGCTCACACTTGCCGTCGATGACCTGCTCGTTGGCGAGCACGGTCTGGTCAACCGGGCACCAGTTGACGTAGCCGTCAGCGCGGTAGGCCAGCCCGCGCTCGTAAAACCGCAGGAACAGCCACTGGGTCCAGCGGTAGTACTCCGGGTCGCAGGTCTGCAGCCGCCGGGACCAGTCAAAGGACACCCCGTACTGCCGGAACGAGGCCGCCTGGGTCTCGATGTTCTTGTAGGTCCAGTCGGCCGGGTGCGTGTTGTTCCGGATGGCCGCGTTCTCTGCGGGCAGGCCGAAGGCGTCCCAGCCGATCGGGTGCAAGACGTTGTGCCCGCGCAGGTTGTAGTACCGCGCCATGGCGTCACCGAGCGCGTAGGCCTCCGCATGCCCCATGTGCAGGTCGCCCGACGGGTACGGGAACATGTCAAGGACATAGGTGCGCGGGCGCGGGTCAGCCGGGTCGTCGCTGGCCCGGAAAACGTCCAGCTCAGCCCAGCGCTGCTGCCACTTGTCCTGGATAGCGCGCGGATCGAAGCGATCCGCGTTATCGGCGGCTGTCATGACTTCCTCGCGAACGTGGTGAGGTCCGGATCGGCCCCTGCCCGGCCTTGCGTGCTAACGCTGCGCCTCAGGAAATAGAAGCGCCCCCCGGATCACGAGGGGCAGCCGCGCCAACGACAGGACAGTCGGCGCGGCTAGGTAAGGAGCAGCCCGGCGAAACGCATGGGTTCAGGGTAGCGCACTCCGCTCGCAGGGCCGGATGACTGCGCCAGAGATGACGCCGCCGGTCACATCGCGGCCACTTCGCCCAGGTCCCGCCAGCGGCGCCCAGGGCTGGCCAGCAGCGTCCAGGACCGGATGACACGGACACCTATCGACCTTTGATGACATTCACCGATACAGCAGTGCGCAATCCAGAAATGCCACTAGTCATGAAAAGCGGCGCGTCGTGAATTTCACCTTGACCCGGCAGCATGAGAGTCGAATAATGTCCTGACACCCAGCAGCAATAGGCAATCGGGCATCGCGGCAAGGAAGTGGACGACCAGGCCAGTGGGGTCGGAACCGCGACATCGCCTCGGTAGCGCGGCTGGGCTGGCCAATGGGGAGACAGGCCATTATCCGGGGGAAAAATGCACAATTACCCGCGCGCAGAATTACTGCCGGGGATTCGCCGAATATACTCAGAGCGGACTCCGGGCAATCGACAGCGCCGTTTTAATGTTCTAGCTTGCGTCCCGGCTGTCACTGTTGTCCCGGCTCGCACTGTTGTCCCGGCTCGCACTGCTATCCCGGCTCGCACTGCTATCCCGGCTCTCACCATGGAGGCCGGAAATGCCTGACGGGACCGTGGCCACCCGGAGCACTGCCACCCCCTCTCTCGCCATCGTCGGCCTCGCTTGCCGGTTCCCCGACGCCGACGATCCCGCGGCTCTGCTCGACGTCGTGCTGACCGGCCGCCGGTCCTTCCGTCGCCTGCCGCCTGGCCGGATCGACCTGGCCGACTACTACCAACCCGATCTGGCCACCTCAGACGCCACTTACAGCACACGGGCTGGCGTCCTGGAAGGCTGGCAGTTCGAGTGCGCGGCCTTCGGCATCGAGCCCGCCGCCTACCTCGCGGCCGACCCGGCGCACTGGCTCGCGCTGGAGACCACGGCACGCGCCCTGGCCGCGGCCGGCCTGCCGGCGGGCAACGGGCTGGACCTGGACCGCACCGGTGTCATCATCGGCAACACGCTGGCCGGCGACACCTCCAGGGCCAACGCTCTGCGCGTCCGGTGGCCCTACGTCCGGCGGGTGCTGACCGAGGCCCTCAGTGCGCAGGAGATCTCGGCCAGCCAGGCAGGCCTCGTCCTGCGAACGGCGGAGAGCAGCTATCTTGCCCCGTTCCCTGCCATGGGACCCGACTCACTAGCCGGCAGCATGCCGGCCACGATCGCCACCGGAATCAGCGCGTACTTCGGCTTCCGCGGTGGCAGCCACGCCGTCGACAGTGCCTGCTCCTCCTCGCTTCAGGCGGTAGCGTCCGCGTGCGCGGCGCTCGCGGCTGGGGATCTGGACGCCGCGATCGCCGGCGGGGTGGACCTCAGCCTCGATCCGCTGGAGCTGATCGGGCTGGCCAAGGCCGGAGTGCTGGCCACGACCGACGTCCGCATCTATGACCGGGACCCGACGGGCCACCTGCCAGGCGAGGGCTGCGGAGTGGTCGTCCTGATGCGAACCGCTGACGCCCGCGCGGCCGACCTGCCGGTCTACGCCGAGATTCTCGGCTGGGGCACCTCAGGCGGCAGCGTGCCAGGCGAAATCCGCTCGCGCGCGAGCGCTCAGCTGCTGGCGATGCGGCGAGCCTACGAGCGCGCCGCCGTCGACCCCGCAGACATTCAATTCATTGAGGGGAACGGGGCCGCCACATCCGCCGACGATGCCGCCGAGCTCAGTGCATTGAGCACGCTCCGCGCTGGTGCTCAGCAGCGGGCAGCGCTCGGGTCCGTTAAGGCCAACATCGGCCACGCCAGGGCCGCGGCCGGTGCCGCCGGGCTGATCAAAACGGTGCTGGCACTCGGCACCGGGGTCGTGCCGCCCACGACGGGCGTGCACCAGCCGCACGAGCTCATAGCGAGCGGCGACACCGGCCTGGTCCTGCCGCAGTCGCCGCAGGAGTGGCCGAGCGGGACCCGGCTGGCGGCGGTCTCCACGATGGGCATCGGCGGCAGCAACGTGCACATCGTGCTCCGGCACGAGCCGGCCGGGCGGGCGCGGCAGGATCGCTGGCTGCGATCGGCGCCATTCCTGGCCAAGGCGACGCCCAGGCCGAGCCCGGACGAGGTGCAGCCGCGCCTGCAGCCCGAGCCCGAGCCGACGCCGTTCCTGGTGCAGGCGCCGGACAGGTCCGGCCTCGAGGCAATCCTCACTCGGCTCGCCAGCATCGCGGGCTCGCTCTCCGATGCGGAACTTCAGGACCTGGCGTGCATGCTCGGCCGTGATCCCGGCAAGCAGGGCCCGGCCAGGGTCGCGCTCGTGGCGACGCGGCAGGATCAGCTGGCCGCACTCGCCAGGGAGGCCGTGACTCTGCTGCCGCACCTGACCGACGGACTGCTCGAAGTCAGGCCCGGCATCTTCGCCGCCGACGGCGCCGACGGCCGGGTGACCCTGCTCCTGTCCGGCGATGCGAGCGTGCCGGACAGCGACTCCCCCGACTCCCAGCCAGGGAGTGTCGCGCTGACGTCGGCGGTTGCCCACTGCCTCGACACGCTGCGCTGGCTCGACGGGCTGGACGTACAGGCGACGGGCGCAGTCGGCCACGGGCTCGGCGCGCTCACCGGGCTCGCCTGGGCGGGGGTGCTCGGCGAGGCAGAGGTCGTGGACATCGCCGAGCTGCGCGCCCAGTTCCTGCTCCACTCCGTCACTCGCGGCAACACCGGCTACGCGATGCCGACGCCGGTACAGGCTGGCAGCACCGCTGCAGGGTCGACGCCGGCTGGCGCGTCATCCGGCGCGGTCGCCTTGCGCGCGGCGATCGCGCAGCGCTTCCGGTTCGGGCCGCCGCGCCGGCGCCTGATTTCGACCATGACCGGCGCCGAGATCGACTCTGTCGACGACGCCATCGACCTCATCTGCAGCGGTTTCGCCGGGGCCGAGCGAGTGACGGACGCGATCGCCGACGGCGCGATCGGCGCAACGCTGCTGGTCGAGACCGGTCCAGGGCGAGTCCTGGTGTCGGCGGCCGCACAGGTGTCCAGGGTGCCCGCAGTCAGCCTTCAGTCCGGCTTCGCCCACCCAGCGCACAGCGCACGCGTCGCGGCCGCCCTGTTCGCGGCCGGGGCACTCGGCCGGCCGAGGCCGCTGTTCGCCGGCCGGCCCGCGCGGACGGTCGACATCTGGCGGGAACAGGTGTTCCTCACCAACCCGTGCCAGGTCATGCCGCCGCGGACCGCAGCCGACCCCGCCGATCACGACATCTCCAGCAAGCGGGACGAGTTCGAGCGGCGACTGCCGGCCCGGCCACTGATCGCAGCGGCGACGGCCAGGACGGCAACTCTGGCCGGGATGGACGCCGCGCAAGCCGAGATCCAGCAAGCCGAGGTGGCGGAGCCGGAGCCGGCCAGCGATCCGGCCGCGGCCGCCCCACCGTCCGCCGCCGCCGAGCCGGAGAAGGCCACCGAGCCGGCCGCAGCCGCCTCACCGTCCGCCGCCGCCCAGCCGGAGCCGGCCGCCGCCGCCACCGCGCCCGTCTCCACCGCGCCCGCCCCCACCGCGCCCGTCCCCACAGCGCCCGCCCCCATGGCGGCGGCCGTCAGCAGCAAGCCGGCCATCGTCGGCAAGCCAGTCGTGCTCGGCCAGCCGGTCGTTACCGGCGAGGCAGTGGCCGCCACGAAAGAAGCCACGGAACCGCCGGCGCGATCCGCTCCGCAGGACATCGCTCCGCACGTAAACGCCCCGTACGAAATCGCGGTGCCATCGAGCCGCGCTGCCGGACCGGTGGACGGGCTGGGACCGTGGACGCGCTGCTTCACCGAAGCGCTTCGGCCCGCTGGCACGCCCGCGGCGCCCGAGGCGCCGACGTCCTGGCGGATGCACACAGCCCCGAGCGGCCCGATGCTCGCCGAGGTGAGCAGCATATTCACGGCAGATCCCGCCGCGGGACGCACGCTGGCGATCGTGGCGGACCCGGCGGACGAGCGATCACGGTCGACGGCCATCGAGGCCGCCAGAGACGCGATCACGACCGGCGAGCTAGTGGTGCTGACGACGAGCGCGCAGTTCACCGGGTTCTTCGCCGGCCTGCATGCCGAGCATCCCTCGATCGGCGTCACGGTGCTCCGGGTGCCGGCCGACGGCGTGAGCGCTGAAGCGATCCGTCAGTTCGCGATTGCCGACGTCGGGCAGTTCCGCGAGCTCGTCCTGGACACGACGGGCCTGGCCAGCGAGCCGGTCCTGGCCGAGGTCGCCCTCGCGGGCGGCGGCGACTTCCCGCTCGGCCCGAGCGACGTGATCCTGGTCAGCCGCAGCACAGGCGGTGCCGGGCTCGCGCTAGCCCAGGTGCTCGCCTGCTGCGGAGCGGGCGTCGCGGTCGTCGGCAGGGCGGGCGAGCACGACGACACCGAGCTGGTCGCGGGCATGGAGGAACTGCGGTCGGCAGGCGCGCGAATCGGCTATGAGGTCATCGACATCGACGACCAGGCGAGCCTGGCCGCAGCCGTGCGGCGAATCGAGGACCGGCTCGGGAAGGTGACAGCGCTCGCGCATGGCGCTAGCGAGGACGACCACGTTCCCTTCCTGGAACTTACCGATGCCCAGATCCGCATGCAGCTGGCTGACGAGATCAGGACACTCGACCTGATGGCTGGCTCGATCCGGCCGGGCCAGCTCAAGCTGATCATCTCGTTCGGCACGGTGGCGGACCGTTACGGCCTCGCTGGTGCGAGCAAGCACGCACTGAGCAGTGGCGCCCTTGCGAGCCAGGCGGCGCGACTCGCGGACGCCAGCCTGGGCTGTCAGCATCTGCATCTCGACATGCCCGCGTGGTCGACAGGCGGCCTCGGCGACCGCCCCGAACTCGCGGCCGAACTGGCTGCGGCCGACTCGCCCGCGCTGGATCTCGGTGCCGCAAGCCGGATGCTGCTGAAGCTGATGTCGACGCCTGGCCGCCCCGCGAGCGTCGCGCTGCACGGCCGAGTCGGTGGCCTGGCTGCCAGCGCGGCACCTGTCATCACCCGTGCCGAGCTCAGCGCGGCCGGACTGGCGCGGGGCGGCAGGTTCCTGCGCGAGGTCGCCGTGCACTATCCGGGCATCGAGCTCATCTGCTCGGCCAGGCTGACGCTCGCCAGCGACCCGTACCTGGCCGACTACCGGATCGACGGCATGCCTGTGCTGCCTTCCGTTCTCGCGCTGGAGGCGCTGGCCCAGGCCGCCTCGGTCCTCGCCGGGCGGCCGCTGCGGCGGGCTGTCGAGGTGACGCTGGAGTCCCCTGTCCTCATTCCGTCCGGTGGCGAGGCGGTCCTGCGGATCTGCGCGCTTCGCGACGGCGACCGGATCGTCGCGGTCCTGCGGTGCGCCGACAGCTCCTACCGGGTCGACCACGCTAGAGCCGAGTTCAGCGCGCCCGGCCAGCCCGACATGCCAGAGGTAGCAGCCGCCGCAGCTTCGCCGGCTTTGCAACAGCTCGTCGCAGGGCCCTCGGATCTGGTCGACGGCGCCGAGCTATACGGCCCAATCAGCTTCCAGTCCGGCCGGTTCCGCCGGATCGCGCTGCTGCCCGAAGTGACGGCGCGGTCAGGCCGCGCCCTCGCCAGAGGAGCCGATGAGCATCCGTGGTACCCGGTCGGCAGCGAGCTGGCGAGCACCGAATTCCTGCTCGGCAGTCCCGGCCTGAACGACGCCGCGCTGCAAGTGCTCCAGGCCTGCGTGCCGCACCGCCGGGTCCGGCCGGCTGGGTGTGACTCGGTGCAGTTCTCCGGTCGGGGCACCGAAGGCCCGATCGAGATCAGGGCCGTCGCCGAGCCGATCCGTTCGGTCGCGGCGACCGGCGCCGACCCGGTGGCCATCGCCGACCCGATAACCGGCGCCGACCCGGTGGCCATGGCCAGCCCGGAGGTGGCACCGCCCGGCAGGTCGGAGCCGCCGCTCGTGCCGGGTCAGGCGGGCGCGCCCGAGGCCGAGACGACGGGCAGGTCCGCACTTGCCAGCCGGACCGGCGACGCCGCCCCAGGAAAGCGCACTGCTGCTGCAGTCCAGCACGAAGACCTCACGCCCGAGGAACTGGCCGACATGGAGGTCGCCGAGCGCCGTCCACAGCAGCGCAAGTCCCGCAAGTCGCGCCGAAGCGCCGGCGACCGCAGTTCCGAGCATCGGTCGAATGCCTCGTACTCGGCGATGCACACCTGGGAGGTCCCGCAGTCCGCGCTGGGCCGGCCCGCGACCGGGTCTGCTGTTGAGGCCCCTGTCACGAAGGCGGATGAAGCTGGGGCGGCAGCTCAGCCGCTGTCGGGCACTCAGTCGCCGCCCGCAACCGCCAGGCGGGCACCTCAGCCGCTTGCGGCGCCGGCGCCGCAACTCTGGAACATCGAGGCCGTCGACGCAGATGGTCAGCTCATCGCAACCTGGCGCGGGGTGCGGCTGCACGATTCTGGTCCGCTGCCGCGCAACGCTGCCTGGCCGGCGACGCTGCTGTCGGTATTCCTGGAGCGCAGTGCCGTCGATCTCGGACTCGATGAGGGCTTGCGGGTGACGGTCAGCTGCGAACAGCCGGACGACCTGCTCCCGAACGCAGCCACTGCTGTCCCCCGTCAATCCCCTCCCGGCAACGGGCGGCCAAGCGGCGGCGGTCGGCACGCGGGGCCAGAGCGGCGAGCCATGAACACGGCGACCGCACCGGGTACTGGTGCTTTGGCGGGCTTCGGCCTGACGCTGCGGGCGCCCGTCCCGGTCGCATGCGGCTGGGCAGCGGTCGAGCTAGGCCGTCGGCCGCACGAGATGCGTCCGGGCATGGCATCGGCGTACGCGCAGCTGCGGGAGGAGCTAGCCGAGTCGCCCGCGGTCCTGGCTGCCAGGCTCGAGGCCGTCAGCGCCTGCATGGCGATGGCGGACATCGTGGCCGACGATCGCAGCGCCGATCGGCTGACGATCGTGCAGACGACCGGGGACGGCTGGGCCGTGTTCGCGCTCGGCCGGGCGCTCATCGCGTGCGCCGTCGTCGAGGTGAGCGGCCTGTCGGCGCCGGTCGCGATCGCCATCTTGACCAGAAAGTACGCGCATGCTCGTAGCACCGTGAGCCGGGCCGCTGCGCCAGTGAGCAGGTCGTAGGGTGAGCCGGCGGCGTCCGCCGGGTGCCATTGCACTCCGGCCGGACGCCGTTGGTCAGCCGGGGCCACCGCCTCGTCTGGACGGTCATCCGGGTGCACGCGAGCCACTCACACGGCGCGGTGAGTGCGCCATGAGGACATGGCGCAGACTTAAGGTGCTCTGTCACACTAAGGCTAGAACGCGGTTCTAGTCGAAGGCGGCGCCATGACCACACCGGCCAGCTCAGTCGAAGGCATCGACCTGTCGCTGATGGAGTTCTGGGGCCAGCCGCTCGACGCCCGTCATGCCGACTTCGCCAAGCTGCGAGCCCTCGGCAAGCCAGCCCACTTCGTCGTGCCG
The DNA here is from genome assembly GCA_036496945.1 of Streptosporangiaceae bacterium. Lineage (GTDB taxonomy): Bacteria > Actinomycetota > Actinomycetes > Streptosporangiales > Streptosporangiaceae > JAJYUU01. Next base: position 9,870 of record DASXKI010000136.1, read on the forward strand.
GAGGGGCCGCTCAGCGTGGCCGGCGACGGCTACTACGCCTTCGTCTCGCACGCCGACGTATCCGCAGCGAGCCGCCAGCCCGAGCTGTTTTCCTCAGCTCGCGGCGCGACCAGCATCGAGGACCTGCCGGCGGAATTCAACGAGTACTTCGGCTCGATGATCAGCATGGACGATCCTCGCCACGCCCGGCTGCGCCGGATCGTGTCCCGTGCCTTCACCCCAAAAATGATCAAGAAATTCGAGGAGGATGTCCAGCGGACAGCGGCCGGCATAGTCGACGAATTGCTGGTCACAGGCCCGTGCGACTTCGTCCAGCACGTCTCGGCGCGGCTGCCTTTGAAGATCATTTGCGAGATGATGGGCATCGGTGACGAGCACTACGACATGGTGCTGCGCAACACCAATATCATTCTGTCCGGTGCCGACCCGGAGTTCATCAGCGAGAATATGGACGAGGCCATCACTCAGCTGCTCACTGCCGGCAAGGACCTCGCCGACCTCGTCACGGAGATCGCGGCAGACCGCGCCGAGCATCCGCAGGACGATGTCATCACCTCTCTCGCCAGTGCCAACATCGACGGCGAGCAGCTCACGCCAGCCGAGCTAGGCTCGTTCTTCATCCTGCTCGTCGTCGCCGGAAGCGAGACGACGCGGACGGCGATCTCGCACGCGCTGGACTTGCTGACGCAAAACCCGGACCAGCGCGCCCTGCTCCTGGCCGACGTGGACGGCAGGCTGCCGGGCGCCGTCGAGGAGATCGTCAGGTACGTCTCGCCCGTCATCTGGATGCGCCGCTCGGTCACCAGGGACTGCACGCTGAACGGCCGGGAGTATCGCGAGGGCGACAAGGCTGTCCTCTTCTACTGGGCCGCCAACCGGGACGAGTCGGTGTTCCCCGACCCTGGCCGGTTCGACATCACTCGGTCGCCCAATCCGCATGTCGGCTTTGGTGCCGCCGGTCCCCACTTCTGCCTCGGCGCGCACCTCGCCCGTCGCGAGATCAGGGTCATGCTCGGTGAACTGCTGACCCGAGTGCCGCAGATCCGCGCCGCAGGCGAGCCCGACCGGCTGCTGTCGAGTTTCATCAATGGCATCAAGCACCTCCCGTGCGAGCTTGACTGAGCGCAGGCTGTCTGGGCGTCTCGCCGCGCCACGAACAACCGTGTGACGCACACCAAGATGTGGCTCGGCGGGTCGCAGTAAACGCGCAGCGGGCCGCTGTGTTGCCATTGGCGCAAAGGCCGTGGCAAGGTCGGCCAAAACAATCCTGTAACTAGCTGTGATCGCAGTGGCACTGCGTGTATAACTAGAAACCCACGCAGCGCTGAGGGGTCCGGCCGAGCCGGGAACGGGGGAAGGCGCCGCTGGAAATGAGGAAACCGTGCGTCGCGGAGGGGGACCTTCGTCTGGGGCCGTCCGATCCCCGGCGGGATCGCCCGGCTGCATGTGGCCCTGGTGCACCAGGGCTGCAGACAGCGAACGAGGGTCGTGGCAAGCGGAATGTTCTTCGCCCTGTGGGCGTCGCCACCCGGGGGCGTGGCGACGTCCACAGGCGAAGGCCGATAGGTCCGTCGGATCAGTCCAGCTGGCTGATCCGCCGACCGCCAGGCAACAAAGCGCCTCGCTGCGAAACCGGCCGCCACGTCAGGGCCGCCGCTTAGCTCAGCCCGTTGACATTCTTGGCTAGGGCGAAGTCATTGACCGTTAGGCCGCCAGCGGAGTGCGTCGACAGCGTCAGCGTCACCTTGTTCCACTGGATCGTGAAGTCCGGGTGATGATTGGCCGCCTCAGCGAGGTAGGCGACCGCGCCCACGTACAGCATCGCGGCCTTGAAATCGGCCAGCGTCTCCACATGCACGATGCTGTCCCCTTGCCGGGTCCAGCCGGGCACGTCGACCAGCCGCTCGGAGATCTGCTCATCGGTCAGCACGTCCACGCAGCACCTCCCAGTGCGTTTGCGTTTGGCTCAGTGCGTCCAGTCTCCGCCTCGGCCTGGCGAGCTACCACCGGGCGCCGGCCAACCGGCCAGCGAACCACCCCATACCGTGCATCTCATCCCTCGAGCCGCGTGATCCATCCAGCGTCCCGCCAGCCCAAGCCAGGTCCCCCACCAGGTTCCGAGCGCATTGCTGATCTCGAAAGATCCGGCGCCTTATAGCCGCCGGATCGTTCGCGTTGTTAACTTCCCCCGTCAAGGAAGGCCCGCCCAGCCCGAGCTAAGGCCGCCGACAGTCCCCCGCCGAGCCCAGCCAGGCGAGGGCGGTCCCGCCAGCGGCTGCGGGTCACGACCACGAGCGCCAGCAACAGCCCGGTAGGCTCCGTGGTCGTGACAGACTCCTCGCCGACGCCGCCGCGCCGTACACCGCTGACCGGCGTCCACGAAAAACTCGGCGCCAGCCTCACAGACTTCGCAGGCTGGCTGATGCCGTTGCGCTACGGCAGCGAGACGGCCGAGCACACAGCGGTCCGGACCGCGGCCGGTCTCTTTGACCTGTCCCATATGGGCGAGTTCGCCGTCACCGGCAACGGCGCCGCGGCAGCGCTCGACTATGCGCTGACCGGCGAGCCCTCGGCGCTGAAGCCAGGACGCGCTCGCTACACGATGATCTGCGCCGAGGACGGCGGCGTCCTGGACGACCTGATCGTCTACCGCCTCGCGGAGGACGATTTCCTGGTCGTCGCCAATGCGGCAAACGCCGCCGTCGTGGGCGCCGCCCTCACCGATCGCGCCTCCGGCCCCGAGGCCCGCGTGGACGACCGGACCGACGACTACGCGCTCATCGCCATCCAGGGACCGCGAGCGGCGGCGATCCTCGCGCCGCTGACCACTGCTGACCTCGCCGCAGTCAGGTACTACGCCGGTTACCCCGCGCAGGTGGCCGGACGCGAGGTGCTGCTGGCCAGGACCGGTTACACCGGCGAGGACGGCTTCGAGATCTTTGCGGCGCCGGGCGATGCTGAGTACCTGTGGGCCGAGCTCAGCGACGCAGGCGCGGCCGCCGGGCTGGTCCCCGCGGGCCTGGCCGCCCGCGACACGCTCCGGCTCGAGGCCGGGATGCCGCTGTATGGCAACGAGCTCGGCGCCGACATGACGCCCTTCGACGCCGGCCTCGGCCGGGTGGTCAAGCTCGACAAGCCAGGCGACTTCGTCGGCCGCAGCGCCCTTGCCGAGCGCGCGCAGGCCACCCCGCAGCGCCAGCTGATCGGCCTGACTAGTCAGTCGCGCCGCGTGCCGCGGCACGGCTATGCCGTCCTGTGGGACGGCCAGCCATGCGGCATCGTCACCAGCGGCGCACCGTCACCGACGCTGGGCGTCCCGATTGCGATGGCATACGTCCGGCCTGACGTTGCCGTTGCAGCCGCGGACTCCGGAACCGGAACGGGGAGGTTGGCAGTCGATGTCCGTGGTCGCGCCGAGCCGGCCACACTGGTGGAATTGCCGTTCTACCGCCGCCCGGCCTGAGACCCGGCCGCGGTAGCGGACCTATACCGAACTAACCCGTGCAAGAGAGGCGAATATGACCGTTCCCGGCGAGCTCTACTACACCCCGGAGCACGAGTGGGTAGCCATCAACGGCTCCACGGCCTCGGTGGGGATCACCGATCACGCGCAGCGTGCCCTCGGGGACGTCGTGTTCGTCTCAGCCCCGGCCAGCGGGGCCAGGGTCACCGCCGGCGAGCCGTGCGGGGAGGTCGAGTCGACCAAGTCCGTCAGCGACCTGTACTCCCCCGTCGACGGCGAGGTGACCGAGGTCAACCCGGAGATCGATGACGACCCGGGCCTCGTCAACTCCGACCCATACGGTGCAGGCTGGCTGTTCCGGGTCCACCTCGACGACTCTGACGACGAAGTGCCGCCTGGCCTCCTCTCGGCGGCCGAGTACGTGGCGTTGACCAAGGCGGACCAGGCCGAGGATAGCGAGTGAGTCGTAGCGGCAGCCCGCACGATCTCCGCCGGCTCGACTCAGCGACGGCCCACCTCGACGCGCCGTTCGCGATCGTCGACATGGCTGCCTTCCGGGCTAACGCCGCCGCCATGGCCAGCCGCGCCGGCGGCAAGCCCATCCGCCTGGCGAGCAAGTCGGTCCGCTGCCGGCACCTGATCGAGCAGGTCCTGGCCATGGATGGTTACCGCGGCGTCCTCGCCTACACGCTGCCTGAGGCACTCTGGCTGGCGGCCTGCGATACGAGCGACGACATCGTCGTCGCGTACCCGACAGCTGACCGCGCCGCGCTAGCGCGGCTGGCCCGCGACGCGACAGCGGCCACCTCCATCGCGCTCATGGTCGACTGCGCCGACCACCTCGACCTGATCGAGAAGGCTGCGGCCGGGCTGGGCGATCCGCACCAGGTACGCGTCGCCATCGATATCGACGCCGGCTACCAGGCCCTGGGAGGCAAATTCCGAGCCGGTGCGCGCCGGTCTCCGGTGCGGACGCCCGCCGACGCGGTCGCGCTGGCCAAGGCGATCCTAAGCCGCCCTGGCCTGCGGCTCGTCGGCCTGATGGCGTACGAATCCCAGATCGCCGGCGTCGGCGATAATCCGCCGGGCAGGCCGATCTACGCGCAGGCCATCAGGATCATGCAGCGCAGGTCGGCGGCCGAGCTCGCGGACAGGCGCGCCGCCATTGTCGCGGCCATCCGTGAGCTGACGTCGCTGGAGTTTGTGAATGGCGGCGGCACCGGCTCGCTCGAAGGCACCTCGGCCGAGCAAGCCGTCACCGAGATCGGTGCCGGATCCGGCCTGTACCACCCGACGTTGTTCGACGCCTACCGCGGCTTTACCGGCCAGCCCGCGGCAATGTTCGCCCTGCCCGTGGTCCGGCGGCCGGGGCCCGGTGTTGTCACCGCACTCGGCGGCGGCTATCCGGCATCCGGTCCCGGGGCACCGAGCCGCCTGCCGTCGCCGTACCTGCCGGCCGGCTTGCGGCTGGACAAGGAAGAGGGCGCGGGCGAGGTACAGACTCCGCTCATCGGCATGGCTGCGGACAGCCTTAGGATCGGCGACAAGGTCTGGATGCGGCACGCAAAGGCAGGTGAGCTCTGCGAGCGATTCAGCGAGCTGCACCTCGTGGACGGCGAGGCCATCGTGGCCACAGTCCCGACCTACCGGGGCGAGGGCCAGACCTTCGTGTAGCGGTGCTGACCTAGAGGCGGGCTGATCCTGGCCAGCGAGCCGTCTGGGCCGGCAGTATTAGCGGCTGTGCCGCTGCTTTGCCCAGATCCGCAGGATCGTCAGCCCGACCACCGCGGCGCCGACGACCGCGGCACCGATCCGCACCTCAGGCCTAGCGACCTGCGCGGCGACCTTCTCGCGGAGCAGGCGGACGTTATTGGCAGGGCTCACGCGGTCGGCCAGGCTGTCGATTGTCCGTGCCAGATCCTCGCGGGTCCGCTCGATCTGCGCGAGCAGAAGGTCCGGATCGCCCTTCGCGACGGCACCGTTGACTGTCACAGCGCCGCGGACCACCACGTCCCCGCCTGGTTCCGCCATTACCCCTTGCCCCTTCCGCACCACGGCTCCCATGACGCCCATGGCCTGCTGACTAGTCTCCCAGGCATCCGCCAGTTACGCACGGCCGGCTGCCAGTTATCGGACGCCGGCTGACCGCACGAGAGTGGCCCCGGGCGTACGCGCGGGGCCACTGTCGCTTCGTAGGACAGGCAGCTAGCTCGCGCTGGCTACCTTTTGTGCCGCGTTAATGAGCCCCTGGCACGCAAGTGTCTGGAGCCCGGCGCCTAGGACCGGCTTGTCCTGGAAGGCCGCTGCTTCCAGCTCGCCCTTGATTACGCCAGCCAGATGGTCCCTGGCAACCTCAAGACCGCGCAACTGGCCGTCCACCGAGGTGAACGTACTGTCGCCGCTGCTCGTGCTTTCGATCGCGTTGGTCGACGCGATAAGCGTCGCCGCGCCGAAGTCGCCCACGCTGGAGTTGAGCTGCTTGTAGCACTCACCGAGCGCCGTGACTCCAGGCGTGCTGAGCGCGTCGTTCGGATCCGCCAGGATCTGGGTGATGACCCGCCCGTCGTGCTCGTAGGCGTCGGTCAGCCTGGTGAGGTACATGATGGTCGGCCGGATGTCGGTCTCGTCGACCCACGGGCCAGGGAAGTGGTTGTCCGCCACGACGGTCTGACCGCTGTTCGGACCCGCCGACGACGGTCCCTGGGTGGCAGTTGGGCCATCCAAGCCAAGCTGCTTCACGCCTGGCCCGACGTAACCGACGAAGTTCGTGTTGATCTCCGCGGCGTAGTCGCCGTGGTCCCACGCGAACCCGGTAGTCGGACAGATGAGCTGGCCCTTGCAGGTACCCGACAGGGGCGCTGCTTGCAGGAAGTAGTCCGGCTTCGCGAACATCGTCAGCGTCGGCGTCCGCGCCGCATCAGCGTTCACGAAGTGCAGTATCGCTTCCTCGACTGGGTTGGCCAGGTAGTTCGCTATCGGTTCGTTGGCCGTGCCGGAGTAGGGGTTGAGCGGGTTCGTCAAGCTCGCCACCTCGTGCTCGAACGTTCGCGCCGTCGGGTCCGTCGGGCCGGGATTGCCGGTCAGGTAGAACTGTGCTGACGTGTCGTTCTGCATGCTGAACGGGGTGGTGTTGCCCGTCTCGCTGGCCAGCAGGCCGGTCGCATTGACGCTGATCTCGCCGAAGTTCGAGGACGTATAGGTGCACGGCACCGTCACGCCATCGCAGCCCGCCGGAGACGGCGCGACCGCGCGGCCAACGTTGGCGCCGGCCTCGTGGTCGCCCTCGTCGGAGCTGAGGATGAACAGCGTATTACTCGGCGTGATGCCGTCCGCGGCGAGGCGCTGGAAGAACGCGCCGAACGCTTCGTTGTAGTACTGCCCCTGGTCGATGTAGCACTTGGTGCCACTACCGAGGGCGCTTGGCTGGCTGGCGCAATCGGTGCCCATGGTCGGTACCTGCGGGCTGTTCGGCAGCCCCATGTTCCCGTGGATGTCAGAGATGTACATGTTGACGACCTGGACGCCGTGCTCCAGCATGTCCGCCGCGTACGACAGTGACTGAGCGGCGTTGATCTGGCCGAAGCCGGGGAAGCCGGGGCTGCTGGTGAAGTCACCGTTGATCTGGTTGCCGAACTCGTCGGTCAGGTTCCCGGCGGCGTTGGTCACGGGGACGCCGTCCCGGCTCAGGCTGGCAGTGCCGCCGCCGAGCTGCGGAGCGAGGTAGCGGGATCCGAACAGTGCCTGGAATCCGCTGTAGCCGCCCGGCTCGTCCGGCAGCAGGTCCGCCACGGCGGCTGGCGACGGCGTGGTCTGGTTGAACTTCACCGCCTGAGCGTCGGCGCAGAAGGCGGCACCCTGGGCGCAGTGAACGCCCAGGCCGACATAGTCGGCGGTCTCGGCGTCCTTGAACGAGTCGGGGTCGGCGGCCGTCTGCTGCGCCTCCGGCGAGTTGGCGCCGAAGAACTTCGGGATGTCAAAGGTGGGGTTCTCAAGCTCCTGGTTGGCCGTGGCGACCTCGCCGACATTGCAGCCGGCCTTGGTGTAGGGCACCCACGGCGCGGGCGCAGCTGTGGTCGGCGATACGGGCGAGGAGGCCGTCGCCGGTGGCACCGGCGAATACACCATGTTGGGGTTGGTGTCATGCCCAGCGTTCTGGGTCCTAGCGGTGTCGTCGATCGGATCGGTCCAGTAAGTGAACGCGGTCGCCGGGTCGGTGGTGCCGTCAGCGTTGTAGACCTGGAAACTGTTGTTACTGCTGGGGCCCTGGCGGTCGCCGTACACGCCGGTCGCCGTAGTCAGCAGGTCAGTGGCGGTGTGCGCGATCAGCGGCGTGTGGCTGTTGGACAAGAACGTGCCGTTGCTGGTGAAGAAGTTGAGCAGGTTCGGCATGAGCTGAAGGTCCGACGGGACATTGGGGTTGTCCCGGAAGTAGTGCGTGTTGTCGAAACCAATCTGGATGACGTGCTTGATGCCGTTGCCCAGATGGCACGTGTTGCCTTTGCCGCCGGCCTGCTGAGTGCTGGCCGCCGTGCTGGCCGCCGTGCTGGTCGACGCCAGCACTTGTGTCGCTCCGCCGGTGACGCAGAGCGCGCCGACCAGCCCCGCGCTGACGCCGGCCGCTGTCATGCGGAGTCGGCGTGCTCCCCCGCCTCGCTGCTGAGGTCGCATTCAGTCCTCCTGTTGCTCCGCCCAGGCAGGCGGGTAAACGGACAATGCCGTCACTGACCTTAGGCAGGCCGTGCAAACTCTCGGCGACAAGTCGTCGACTAGTCAGCCAATCCTCAGATCCATTCCTACTCGCGCCGGACGGCCAATAGGACGCTTTCGGCCCATGAGCTATCGCGGCAATGCCGCACGTGGCCGTGCGAGCGACGTCGCAACCCGCCTAAACTGGGTCACTGTGGAGATAGACGCGGTGATCTTCGACTGGGGCGGCACGCTGACGCCATGGCACAGCATCGACGCCGCGCAGCTGTGGACAGCGGTCTGCGCGCAGCACTTCCCGACCGATGAGGCCACAGCCACCGCGGCCGCCCTGCACGCGGCCGAAAGTGCGCTGTGGCGTGCCGCATTCGCCGAACACCGCAGCGCGACCATGAGTGCCTTGTTCGACCTGGCCGGCGTCACGGCGACGGAGGCGTTCCTGGCCAGCTACGTCGATGCCTGGGAACCGCACACGTTCACCGACCCTGACGTGCCCGAGCTACTCGGCTTCCTGCGGGCGACCGGCATTAAGGTCGGCGTGCTGAGCAACACGATGTGGCCGCGCGCCTGGCACGAGGAAGTGTTCCGGCGCGACGGGGTGCTCGACCTGATCGACGGTGCCGTCTACTCCAGTGAGATCGACTGGACCAAGCCGCATCCGGAGGCGTTCCGCGCCGCTATGAACGCGGTTGGGGTGTCCGATCCCGAGCGCTGCGTCTTCGTCGGAGACCGGCCCTACGACGACGTGCACGGCGCCCAGGGCGCGGGGATGCGGGCGGTACTGATCCCGAACAACGACGTCCCGGCCTACGCGGCCGCCGAACCCGACGCGGTCATCAGCGGGCTCGCCGAACTGCGGCCGTTGCTGGAGTCCTGGTGAGATCTGATGTCACACTGCGCGCAATGAGCTGGCTCTGCCTGCGCGCCTCGTGTCGGCCGTGACCTGGTACGGCTCATCCGCGCCCGCTGCGTCCGCCTAATTCAGGTGCGACTGCCAGTCGCGGGGCACCCGGCCACGGGGGCCCGGCACCGGCTGGTCAAGCGGGTGGTGCTCAGGTGGTGCCAGCGCCGGACCGCCCTCGTACATGTCGTTGGTCCGGTAATCGTAGTACCAGTCCTCGCCGGGCTCGAAGCTTCTGATGATCGGGTGCTCGGTCGTCGTCGCGTGCGCGGTCGCGTGCTGCGCGGGCGAGTTATCACAGCAGCCGATATGGCCGCATTCCGCACACCGGCGCAGGTGGAGCCACCAGCCACCGATGGCGTCGCACTCCACGCAACCTGTCCCACTGGGCGGAACCGCCGGGTCTATGCCATCCATCGTGGTCATGTGCCCTCCAGATTGGTTGCTGCACAGCCAGCATTAGGCGGGCGAGTCGCCAAGCGACTCGCTAGCCGCCCACCGGTATACCCCACTAGACATCGTGGATGTCGCGCGGTCCGCCCGGATGCTGAAGACCCGGTGCCTGGCCTGCCTAATCTCGCTGTCCTCCGGCGCGGCCAGCCAGGCGAGCTCGGCGAGGTGGCCGGCCAGCCGCAGCTCATCCTCGCCGCCGCGCAGGCCTGCGACCCTCAGGTCGGTAAGCTCGCCCAGGGCGAGGGGCCCGGCGGCCGGGACCGACTCGGCTAGCTCGACCGCGCGGGCGGCGAGCGCGGTCGCGCCGCCGGCGAGGGCCGCGATCTCCGCGGCGAGCGCACGCTCCGACGCTGGCTTGAGCGTCGCCGGGTTGCCGTCCCACCAGCCGCCGTACAGCCGCCAGATTGTGCGGACGATGAACTCGGGCTCGTCGTAGACCGGTTGGAGATATGGCCGGTCAGCCAGCCGCCGCGGCACCGCGACCCTGTGGATTGCCTCGTCGAGGCGACCACCGCCGTTCATCACCTCCAGCGTCTGGCTGACCAGTGACTCCAGCAGCTCGGCGGTGTCGGTCAGGGCCATCTCGACCCGGTCAGGCCCGCTGATCGGCAGGCCGTGACCTGGCAGCAGGAACTCAGGCCGCAGTGCGATCATGCGGCGCAGCGCGGCCGCCCATTCCAGTGGGTACCGCTGTGCCTTCTGCGGGTTGCCGGCGTTCGGCGAGGCCCAGATGAACAGATCACCGCAGCACAGCACCTTGTGGTCAGGCACCCAGGTGACGGTGTGGTCGTCGGTCTCGCCCTTCTCGTGCCGCAACGCGAACGTCGTGCCGCCAACGTCGATGGTGAGCTCGGTAGCGTAGGTGCGGTCCGGGTAGCGGTACTCGGTCGGCCAGCGCAGCCCTGGGATGCCGAACTGCCGCTGATTGATGATCTCGTTGTACCCGACGGTCATCCGGTACCTGTCGAAACGCCGCGGCACGGCTTCGTGCGCCGTCACGACCGGGTCTGGCCAGCCCTTCTCGGCCGCCTCCGCTGCCCAGACGCCGACGCCGAAGACGTGATCGATGTGACCATGCGAGTACACCGCCGTGTGCAGCCGCTGCGTCGTCCAGCGCCGCAGCTCGTCGTGGATCGCCTGCGCCACGAAAGAACTGCCGGTATCGACCAGCACCAGGCCGTCGGGCGTCCGGACCGCGGTCACGTTGGCGAACGCCGGCAGGAACACCACCTCGTCGCTGATCTCGGCAAGTCCGCCGAGATGCGCGACCGGGTGGTACTCGCTGATGTGCACCTCGCCACGCCACAGCCGGTCGGCCAGCGCCAGGACGTCAGTGGTCACCTGGCCCGCTCCCTACCTCCGAATCGCTCCGAAATCCTGCATACCACGCCGGGAACTCCAGCAGCGAGCCGAGCACCACCTGCGCGCCGGACGTGATCAGCTGGGCGGCGTCGAACGAGCCGGTCGGCACGCCGACCGCCATCGCCCCGCCGTCGCGGGCTGCGACCATGTCGGCGGGCGTGTCCCCGACATAGACAGCGGCCCGGATGCGGGCCAGGACCGCGGCCTTCTCTGGCCCGTGTACGTGCGTGAACACCTCGTCGACCGCAAGCGCGACCGCTGCCAGGCTCGGCCGCACCGAGACCGGGTGCTTGGCCGTGATGATGACCGCCCGCTCGCCGGCCAGGCGCACTGCGGAGACAGCCTCGGCCGCACCGGGAAGCGGGAAGGTCATGGTCGGCGCGAGCCGGACGTAGTGCCGGCGGTAGCTGTCCGCTGCGGCCTGCTGCCCGTCAGCAGGGAACCAGTAGCCGACCTCGTCTTCGAGCTTGATGCCCATGCGCGTATCGACGTCGGCTAGGTCGATATGCACGCCGAGTTCCTCGGCTACCGCCGACCAGGCCGCCATGATCGCCTGCCTGGAGTTGATCAGAGTGAGATCGAGGTCGAAGCCGACCGGCCCGGCCGCTGGCATCTGGCTCCTCACGACGACGTCCCGGCAAGTTCTCGAACGTGCTCGATCAACTGGTCGGCGACCAGCTCGAACGGACGGATGTCCCGCTGCGCCCGGCAGATCACGACCGCGCCCTCGCTCGCCGCGAGCAACAGAGTAGCGACGGACCTCGCGTCATCCTCGCTCAGCCCGCCCGCCGCCAATGCCTGGGTCAGCTTGTCCTGCCAGGCACGGAACGCCTCGGCCGTCCGCTGGCGCATCGCATCGGTTTCGGCGGCCACGGTGACGGCAACGAGAGCGCAGCCGGCGCCGAAGTCACTGTAGATCAGCAGCGCCTGCCAGGCACTCAGGAATGACCGCGTGACCTCGACGGCCGGCGCGCCCAGTTGCCGATCAAGCAGGCTGAGTGCGTGGCGCTCAGTTGCGGCGATAGCAGCGGCGACGAGCTCTTCCTTGCCGCCGGGGAAGTGGTGATAGATCGAGCCGCGCGGCGCGTTCGTCGCCGCGAGCACGGTCGAGAAGGAGGTCGACTGAAGCCCGCGCTGGGCCAGCAGGCGAGCCGCCCCGGCCACCATTCGGTCACGAACTTCACTCACTGTCGGGCCTCCTTGACTATGACGCCCACCATAGTCTAGCGTTCTATGACGACCGGCATAGTGACCACGAGGAGCATGAACCATGCCCATGATCGACGTATACGCACCGGCCGACATCTTCCCAGCGGACGCTGACGAGCGACTCGGTCACGAACTGACTCATGCGGTCCTCCGCGCCGAAGGAGTAGCGCAGCCGGGCCCGTTCCACCTGGACAACACGGCGGCCTTCATCCACCGGCTGCCGACGTCGGCGATCTCGACAGCGAACACGCCGTCCTCGCGCACAGTCCGGGTCCAGATCATCACGCCGCCCGGCTCGCTCGACCGGGACGGCCAGCGACAACTCACCAGCGAAGCCACCGACATCATCGCCAAAGCAGCCGGCGATCCGAGCCTGGCCGCTCGCACCTGGGTGATCCTCACCGAGGCAGCCGAAGGCGGCTGGGGCCTGGCCGGCACCGCGTTCGGCATCGAGGAGTTCACGGCCCTCGCCCGGAAAGCCGCTGAGGCCAAGGCCGCGGCGGCCCGGGACTAACGCATCTCCCGCAAGCACCCGACTATCTCCCGCAAGCACCCGCCTGCCGATGACGAGGGCGAGCTCATGCCTTCAGCTTGGTGAGCTCCTCTTGAACCATCGCCTCGTGCTCTTCGTCGTCCCTCCGCGCGTCCCGCGGCCGCCACCGGCCGTACATCATGGGAATGCAGAGCAGGAAGAAGATCACGCCGCCGAAGCAGATCCAGTACCAGGTTCGCCATTGTCCTGACGCCTGCGCAGAGGCTTTCACCACCGCAGGCCCATGCGCGTTGAGATAGGCGATGGCAGATGGCGGTACCTTCGACAGGGCTGTCAGCTGGGTCGAATAGGGCGCGATCGCCTTGAGCGCAGGCGCGGCCGCGATGACGCCGGTGATGGCAGCCTTGTTCGCTGCGATCGTCGACAGGATAGCGGCGCCCTTGGCGCCACCGCCTGCTGCGGCTATCGCGCTGGCCAGCAGACTCGGAGGAATAGCCGACGGGTTCGGATAGCTGGCGAGCCTGGTGAACAGTGCGGGGTTGGCCTGAATGACCGCGAGTTCCGGCGCGAACTTCGTGGCATCCGCTATCTGTACCCGATACTTCACCGCATCCGCCACGACCGCCGGATGGGTCTTGGCGAATGCCAGATCGGAAGCATAGGTCGTCGCATATGTCTTGACGGTGGCCCCGTAGTTGACCAGCGGCGTCACCGCGGAGATGAATACCGGGATCAGCAAGAACGCGATCGTGATGACGACTCGGATGATCCATCCCCAGATCGCGAGCCCGGTAGCGGTGAGGGCCGGATTCCGCGCCTCGACGGTCTCGGTATAGCTGGCCATCCATGGCGTGTAGGCGATGCCGAGGCAGAAGGCCAGCGCGGCCAGGATCACGGCGAGGGTGTAGTAGCTCGGGTGATGGCCGGCCTGCAGCAGGTAGACCACGATCATGATCGCCGCGCCCACACCCCCGGCCACCATGAAGGGCTTGCGCACCCGGAACCGGTCGGACAGGACCCCGACCAGGATCAGGGCGACGACGTTGAAGCCCCAGTTCCAGTTGCCGAGGCCGTTGGAATCCTTGGTAGAGAAGCCGAACACCGTCGACAAGTAGATGACCCCGAACGCGACGGCGGTGTAGTAGATGAGCAGCATCACCGAGACGCCGATGGCGGACACGATGATGTCGGCCTTGAGAAGCTGACGGAACGGATGCCGAAGCGCCGCCTCGACATCGATGCCCTTGGCGCGCGCCTCGATCAGCGCCCGGTCGCGCAGGGTGACCATCAGCTGATCACGCAGCCGCGGGGAAAGCTCGCGGAGGCCGATGAAGGCAACGACGAAAACGATGAGGCCGACGACGCCTGCGATCTTGAACTCATGGGTCCAGAAGGTCGGGTTCGTGACGATCGCCGGCACCGTGTTGCTGGCGACCACTGCGACCACCAGGCTGCCCAGGACTGGGCCGGCCGTCCAGAATCCCATCGCCACCGCCCGGCCAACCTGAGGCGAGAAGTCGCGGATCAACGCGGGGGTTGCCACCAGGCAGATGCCCTCGACGAACCCGACCGCGAACGTGGCGATGATAAATGGCCACTTTGTCGTCGTCGCCGGGATCGCGAACGCCGTGAGAAGGCCCGTGGCCAGCAGTCCGTACACGACCAGATTGGCTCGCCCAAAGCGATCAGCCAGCCCGGCTAGCAACGAGCCGAATGCTCCGATGAGGTTCCCGAACGCCAGTGCCACCACGTAGAACGTGAAGGTCATGTGCAACGCAGGGAGCAGCAGGGTGGTGACCGATGCTCCGACGTACAGCTCGTAGTAAAGCGTGACAGTGGCGAGGACGGTGATCCCCAGATAGGTGACCCGCAGTCCTGTATCTGGATAGCTCTCCAGCTGGCGGCCCAACAGGGTGGAAAGCCACCCCCCGCGACCTGATACCGGATGCACAGCAGTAGTGCTCATGGCGCCCCCCGACGTCATGGTGAGGCCAGAATGACCTCGCGGTCAGCCCCGTCCCGGCCAAATCACGTTATCTCTGTGACGGGTGTGAAATCAATGGCGTGCGGGTCATAGTGTTGGCTTCCGTTAACGCAAATCCGGCCATTAGTCGCGATCTGGCTCGAAGTCGGACAACGACCGCCACAGGGCCGGTTCCACGCTCTCGGCTGACACTGGCGGGTATCCGCACCGACCCGCTAGCTTGACAGCAGCGACCTTGCTCGATGTACGCTTGTTATATGACTATAGATAAAGGTGTCAGCGCTGCCGGTGGCGGCGGAGCCGGAGCCTCGCCGCCCGGCGATGATGGCAGCGGACCGGCTGACGGTAGCCGCCGGCTGGCGTCACCGATCGAGTTCCGGCTCGACCCCAGCTCTGGCGTGCCGACGTACCTGCAGCTGGTCCAGCAGGTCGAGCACGCGCTGCGGCTGGGCTACCTCAAGCCGGGCGACCAGCTGCCCAAGGTCAGGGACGTCGTCGCCGCGCTGGCCATCAACCCGAACACCGTGCTGAAGGCCTACCGTGACCTGGAGATGAAGGGCCTGGCGGCCGGCCGGCCTGGCCAGGGCACGTTCGTCCAGGCCACGCTCAGTCAGATCGCGCTGCCGGAGCTGACTGCGCTGCGCAAGTCCCTGCTCGGCTGGCTGACCACCGCGGACGCGGCCGGGCTGGACGAGGACGGGATCGTGGCGCTGCTCACCAGCGCGCTGCGGGATTTCTATGAGCGCCGCAGCGGGTCACCCACCCGCGGCGGCGCAGCGAGCGGCGAGGCGGAGGGCGTCGCATGAACGTCATCGAAACCAGCAGCCTGGGAAAGCGTTACGGCAGCACCTGGGCGCTGCGCGAGTGCACCCTGGCGATCCCCGAGGGTCATGTGGCTGCCCTCGTCGGTCCGAACGGCGCCGGGAAGACCACCCTGCTGAACCTGGCGGTCGGACTGGCAGCGCCGTCCGCTGGCGTGGTCACCGTGCTCGGTGGCCGGCCCGCCGGGTCCCCGGCCGCGCTGGACGGCATCGCGTTCGTCGCCCAGGACACACCGATGTACAAGAACCTGTCCGCCGCGGACATGCTGCACCTGACCCGCAACCTGAACCGCCGCTTCGACCAGCACTACGCGGAAACCCGGCTGGGCGAGCTGGGCATCCCGCTGAAGCGGAAGGCCGGGAAGCTGTCCGGTGGCCAGCAGGCGCAGCTCGCGCTAACCCTTGCGCTGGCCAGGCGGCCGCGGCTGCTGCTGCTGGATGAGCCGGTGGCGATGCTCGACCCGATCGCCCGGCACGACTTCATGGCCACCGTGCTGACAGCGGCTGCCGACGACGGCGTGTCGGTGCTGCTGTCCTCGCACGTGCTCGCCGAGCTCGAGCGCGTGGCCGACTACCTCATCCTGCTGTCGCGCGGCCGAGTGCAGATGGCCGGCGAGGTCGACGACCTGCTCGCCGGCCACCGCGTGCTGACCGGCCCTGCCGTCGAAGCCGAAAGGTATGCGGAACGCCCCGTGGTCCATGCCCGCCGCGGTGAGGCACAGGCCCACCTGCTGGTCCGTGCGACCACGAACGACCCGGTCCCGCCCGGCTGGGAGGCCCATCCGGTCGGCCTGGAAGAACTTGCTCTTGCCTACCTGCGCGAGCCCGGGGCCTCGGCGCTGCCCGGCCCAGCCCGCGACGGGGCTCTGCTATTCGAAACTGGCGAACCATCTGAGGTGACGAAATGACCGCGCTGACCATGCCCGCCCGGCCGGCGGAGGACACGAGCTTGCGGCCGCTGCCGTGGCGGCGGATGGCCTGGGTCACCTGGCGGCAGCACCGCTTCGCGCTGACCGGTGTGGCCGCACTGCTGGGCGCGCTGGCGGTGTACGTATGGATCGTCGGCCTGCAGATGCATCACGCATACGCCGCCGCGACCGCCTGCCACCCGGTGTCCTCACCTGCCTGCGGTGAACTGTTCATCAGCGCCAACCAGATGAACCCAGTTCTGGCGAATGGCTTCCCGCTGCTGGCCGTGCCCGCACTAATCGGGATGTTCGTCGGGGCGCCGGTGCTGGCCCGTGAACTCGAGACCGGCACCTTCCGCTACGCGTGGACCCAGGGCTTCGGGCGGTGGCGCTGGACGCTCGCCAAGCTGGTGATGCTCGCGGTCGCAGTAGCTGCCGCTACCGGAGCCGTCAGCGTGCTGCTCTCCTGGTACTACCAGCCGTACTTCGCCGCGCGTAACCCGGCCATGTCCTTTTCCGAGCTGTCCCCGTTGACCCAGGGCCTATTCCCCTTGCGCGGCATCGCGTTCGCCGCCTGGACGCTGGCCGCCTTCGCCATCGGCGCCCTGGCCGGCATGCTTATCCGCCGCGTCGTCCCCGCCATGGCTGCCACCCTGGCCGCCTACATCGGGCTCGCCTACGCAGCCGCAGTGTTCCTGCGCGAGCATTACCTGACTCTGGTGGTCACCGACAAGCTGAACACACCCGTGGCCGCGTGGATCACGAGCCAGTGGTTCACCAAAGGCGGCGAGTCCGCATTCGCCGCGAACGGCGTGCCGGCCTTCAACCTCTTCCAGCGGCTCTGCCCTCCCTATGCGCTCGGGAGCAAGCCGCCCATAGGCCCTGAGCAGTGCCTTGCCCAGCACGGCTACACCCTATGGACCAGCTACCAGCCGGCCAGCCGGTTCTGGCCCTTCCAGTGGATCGAGGGCGGCTGGCTGCTAGCGCTGTCAGTGCTGCTCATCGCCGCGACCATCTGGCTGGTCCG
This sequence comes from Streptosporangiaceae bacterium, assembly GCA_036496945.1. Lineage (GTDB taxonomy): Bacteria > Actinomycetota > Actinomycetes > Streptosporangiales > Streptosporangiaceae > JAJYUU01. Next base: position 27,195 of record DASXKI010000136.1, read on the forward strand.
CCGCCGCGCCGCCTGAACCTACTGCCAACCGCACTAGGCCGCGGTTCGTAATCGCAGCCCAACGGCACTGCGACGGCCGTGCCACGAACACCCAGACGGGTGTTCGCGCAATGACCAATTTGGTGGGGCCGGTGGGATTCGAACCCACACTGGCAGGAACCTAAATCCTGTGCCTCTGCCGTTGGGCTACGGCCCCAGTGTTATTAACACAGTGCTACTAACACAGTGCGGTCAGACGCCGAGCTCCTTGCGCAGCCTCGCCACGTGGCCGGTCGCCTTCACCGCGTACTGCGCCTGCTCGATCTTGCCGTCCGGCCCGACGACGAACGTCGACCTGATGACGCCG
>DASXKI010000137.1:0-5030 GCA_036496945.1 Streptosporangiaceae bacterium
CTCGCGCTGCTGCTGATCGCGATCCGCGGGCCGTCGGTCGGCACCGAGATCGTCGCCGTCGGGATCGGCTCGGCGCCCGGCTACGCCCGCATGGTCCGGGGACAGGTCCTCGCCGTGCGGCACGCCGACTACATCGCGGCCGCCGGCGCCCTCGGCCACAGCCGGCGGGCGGTGATCGGCCGTCACCTGTTCCCGAACGCCATGCGACCGCTCGTCGCCGTGATCACGCTCGGCATCGGCCAGTCGATCGTCTGGGCGTCCGCTCTAGCGTTCCTCGGCCTCGGGGTGGCACCGCCGAGCCCTGAGTGGGGCGCACTGCTCGATTCGGGCCGCCTCTACATCACCACGTCGTGGTGGCTTGAAATCTTGCCCGGGCTGGTCATTGTCCTGGTGGCGCTCTCCGTCACCACGCTGGGCCGGGCGCTGCAACATCAACTGGAAGGAGCGGCCCGATGACCGCTGACACAGCTACCGAGCAGATCCCGGCCGACACCCCCACCGGCACCCCGCTGCTGGCAGTCCGGAACCTGCAGGTGTCGTTCGGGAACACCGAGGTCGTCAAGGGCATCTCCTTCACCACTCAGCTGGGGCGCTGCCTCGCCATCGTTGGTGAGTCGGGTTCGGGCAAGAGCGTGACCGCGCGCACGCTCGTCGGCCTCACCGGAGCCAATTCTCGAGTGCATGCCGACCGCATCGACCTGGCCGGCGTCGATCTGACCCGGCAGTCCGAGCGGTCGTGGCAGGCGATCCGCGGTCGCGAGATCGGCTTCATCCTGCAGGACGCCCTGGTCTCGCTCGACCAGCTGCGCCGGGTCGGAGATGAGGTCGCCGAGCCGCTGAAGGTCCACCGCCGGGGCACCAAGGCGGAACGGCAGCGCAAGGCCATCGAGCTGCTCGCCTCGGTTGGCGTGCCGGAGCCAGAGGTGAAAGCCCGTCAGCGGCCCTACGAGCTCTCCGGCGGCCTGCGGCAACGGGCGCTGATCGCGTCGGCGATCGCGCTTGACCCAAGGCTCATCATCGCAGACGAACCGACCACAGCGCTGGACGTCACCCTCCAGGCCCAGGTACTCGACCTGCTCGCCGAGTCGAAGGCCCGCGGCACCTCGATCATCCTGATCAGCCATGACCTGTCCGTCGTCGCCCGGCTGGCGGATGAGGTCGTCGTCATGCGCGGCGGCGAAGTGCTCGAGCGTGGCCCGACGCACCAGGTGCTGCACCAGCCGCGGCACGAGTACACCCAGGCGCTGATCGACGCAATTCCTTCCGAGCACACCCGCGGTATCCGGCTCGTGCGGCCTGCCGAGGGCACGAAGGTCGTGCGGCGCACCCGCGAGCCGGTCGACCGCAGTCGGCCGGTGCTAGAGGCACGGCACATCACGAAGGTCTTCCGCGGACCCGACAATGTCGACAGGACGGTCGTGGACGACGTGTCGTTCAAGCTGTTCGCCGGCCAGACCCTCGGCATCGTCGGTGAGTCGGGGTCGGGCAAAACCACCAGCGCGCGGATTGCGCTGTCGCTGCTGGAGGCGACCTCTGGCGACGTGCTGCTCGGCGGGCAGCAGTGGTCGGCGCTGTCGCTGCCGCAACGCCGGCCGCTGCGCAAGAGGATCGGCGTCATCTACCAGGACCCGCTGAGCTCGTTCGACCCGCGCTGGCCTGTCGGCCGGATCCTCACCGACGCGCTGAACACCGGAGACCGGCCGCCTTCGTCTAAGGCCGAGGCGCGTGCGCGCGCTATCCGGCTGCTGGAGCAGGTAGGGCTAACTGAGGCCCATCTGGCCTCCGCGCCGCTGCGCCTGTCCGGCGGGCAGCGACAGCGGGTGGCCATCGCACGCGCACTGGCACCAGAGCCCGAGGTAATCGTCTGCGACGAGCCGGTCTCGGCACTGGACGTGTCGATCCAGGCGCAGGTGCTGGACCTCTTCACCGATCTTCAGGACGAGCTCGGAGTGAGCTACCTCTTCATTTCCCACGACCTCGGTGTCATCCACCACATGAGCGATTTCACCCTCGTGATGAAGGACGGCCGGGTGGTCGAGTCCGGAACCGCCGACGAGGTGTTCGAGCGTCCGCAGGACCCGTATACGCAGCGGCTGCTCACCGCACTCCCCCGACTGCCTCAGGCCTGAGCACTACCGCACGACCATGAGGGCGGTGGCTCTCGCAGCCAAGTGGCGTTGTGCGGTGATGGCCACGCTGGATGTCCCCCGTGGCCCGCCGCCGGCGTCGTATCGCCTCAGAATTTGCCTTGCTCGTCCGCTGCCCAGCACTGAAGCCTCGGTACCCTGCTCAGATAGCCACTATGGTGACGCCCCAGTCACCAGCGACCCGCTGCATGTCACTGGGATCACTGGTCACGACAGTGATCTCATCGGCGGGCGTTGCTTGGATGACCGCTCCCAGGTGCGCATCAGCAACCGATAGCCTCGTCCGGCTCCGGATGGCCGCTGCGATGTTGGCCTTGGCGGAATCTAGCGGAACGTCAGCGATCCTCAGCCGGTTCGGGAACGCCCACGCTGCGGACGTCCGGTCCCAGCCGGCCTCGGCACGGACCGCCGTCGGAACTACCACCTCAACCGCGGCAGCCCTCGCCTTACGGCCTGCCACCACCTGAGCAAGACTGACAACCCGGCGATGCTTGCGATGAGCCGGATCCGCCAGCGCCTGGCATGCCTCGTTATCCAGCACGATCAGCCGCATCACGCCGCCGGAAGTGCTCTGGCCTCAGCCCACAACAACACGTCATCGGGACTCGCCTCCGGGTGGTACCCGGCAATCTCCGCGGCCGCGCGACGTAGCCGCTCCGGCTCAGCCGCGAGCGGATGACCATCGAGCTCAGCCGCCGCGACGGCTAGATCGCCAAGGTCCGGGCGCGACCCCGGATAGCGGTCATAATGCTCATCGAGCACGGCCTGCATGACAACCGCCTCCAGCGTCGCCCGCAGCGCGGCGGTCGTCAGCGCGGTCGCCGAGGGCGCGACGCCGAGTTCCCTGACTGCCAGCGCCGCCGCATCCCGGAGCGCTGTCGGGATACGCATCGACGTGTTCGACGTCTCCTGACTCCTACCGTCCAGAAGATCGTTTATCCGCTCGATGACTGCCGAGGCTTCCATCTATCAAACGTACCACATGGCTGTGGTACCGATTATCACATGCCAATCCCGGACCGTACGAAAGCAGGGAGTCCAGACCGATCCAATTCAGCGCGATCGAGCGCACCGATGGGCGGCAGGCCGGTCCGCGTGAGGCGATCCGGAGCAGGATCGCCGCCTTGACCCCTCACCTCAGACGCTGTTTCGCCATGTCCAGCCCCGTCTACGTCGTTGTCCGGCTTGAAGTTGAGCTGTCAACGCCGCTCCAAATGACCCCTGGCGCCGGGCCGCGCAGTGCTCAGATTTCAGTTGCCGACGACAGCGCGGAGCGCGCCCAGAATGTGGCCAAGTTGCTCACCGAAGCAAGTGCGGAGCACGCAGATCACGGATGGTCGATCTCGAGTCGGCTTCCGACTGCGGAGGCTATTGCCTGCAGGTCACCGGAGTCGGAGCTGATGACGAGATCACGTCGTCGCAGAGCGCCCTCGACTACGCACGCGTCGACAATGTCGCTAGTTTGGGCGCGAGCTGCTAATGCACCCGCCGAACGGGCATTGCCGTCGTCGAGCACCTCGACGTAGCAGCCAGCCAACAGCCGAGCCAGCTGAACCTGCCGGTTAGAGCCGCGCCAAGACTGGGCCACAACAGGCGCCGGCACAGTCGGGACCTCCCGCCGTGCCAGCAGCGCGCGGTGCCGCGCCCACATACGACGCTCGCTACGGTCTGCGGCGATAAGAGCGCCCGCATCATAGGTCACGCCCATCAAGCGCTCCGCTGGCCCGCGGGCGTCCGGGTCTTACCGGACCGATCGATCGCCTCGGCAGCCCAGGCATCGGCATCAGCCATCTCCTCGGCGCTGAACTGACCGTGCTCCTGCTCGAACTGGCTCACCCCGGCCAGGCCCGCTCTGATGGTGAATTCCTTCCGAGCAGTATCGGCCAGCCACGCGCTATAGCTCAGGCCGGCTGCCGCGGCCGCCTCAGCGATCTCGGCATCGAGGTCAGGCGGCATCGAGATGGAGCGTTTCTTACGGATCGCCATAGATCGACGGTAGCACAGCAGTAGGACAGCCGCACCTATGCCCGGCCCAGCGAGTCCGCCCCGACCGCCCTGAAGCCGTCACCGACTTTCGTCGGTCATGAAGGTGGCCACATCACGAACGTACTGCGGCGGCGCACCGCCCGCCACGGCGTAGCCCTCAACCCCAAACCCATACCACGCGCGCCAACCCGCCTGACCAGCGTGCCCGCGGACAACAGCAACCCCGCCAGCAGCCCGCCGCGCCCCGCACCATCCAAACTCAGCCCCGAAACAACTCTGGCCGCGCCAGCTCACGCAGGCACGGCCAGACTGTCAGACCCAAACGTGAACATGGAGCCTGGTGAAGTGTGAATACCTCCTGGTGGAGCTACGGGGATTCGAACCCCGGACCTCTTGCATGCCATACAAAATCCGGCCATCGCCGGGCATCGCCCAGCATCGCGGTGCGAGCCGCTGACCTGGGCCGATATTTGCTAGACGAGGCCTGGCGTAGGCCCACGCCTGGGCTCATTGGCTCCCATCCTGGCTCCCCAGATTCTCTTAGCATCGCTAACGTTCCGGCTTGCCGAGCAAGATCAGGCGTCAGCGACGGCGGTCTTGCGACCGCCGCCGGCGTCGTATCGCCTCAGAATTTGCCTTGCTCGTCCGCTGCCCAGCACTGGAGCCTCGGTACCCTGCTCAGATAGCCACTATGGTGACGCCCCGGTCACCAGCGACCCGCTGCATGTCACCGGGATCACTGGTCACGACAGTGATCTCATCGCCGGGCATTGCTTGGATGACCGCTCCCAGGTGCGCATCAGCAACCGATAGCCTCGTCCGGCTCCGGATGGCCGCTGCGATGTTGGCCTTGGCGGAATCTAGCGGAACGTCAGCGATCCTCAGCCGGTTCGGGAA
>DASXKI010000138.1:0-28140 GCA_036496945.1 Streptosporangiaceae bacterium
CTCCGTGCCGCCATCGACCAGGTCCGCGCGCAGCACGGCGGAACCTGCGAGCTGGAGCATCCCTGGACACCGACGGCGACCGTGGTCGCGATCCGGGTCCGCGGCGGTCAGCTTGAGCACCTGGTGCTGGCGGACTCAACGCTCGTCCTGACCAATGCCGGCGGAGCCATGCAGGTCCTCACGGACCGGCGGCTCGACACGGCAGTGCACGGCACGCGGGCTGCGCTGCGCCAGATCCCGCTCAGCCACCCGGACTACGCGGCGGCGTTCCGCGACCACCTGGCGGCGATCCAGGCGCTGCGGAATACTCCCGGCGGCTTCTGGGTCGCGGCGGCAGATCCGGCCGTGGCCGACTACGCGCTGACTGGCTCGTGTCGGGTGTCGAGAGTCGAATCGGTGCTGCTCGTCAGCGACGGAGCCAGCCGCCTCACTGACCTGTTCGGCCTCGCTTCGTGGGCCGACCTGACCGACATCGTCCGTCGCGATGGCCCCGCCGAGCTGATCAGCCAGGTCCGCGCCGCCGAGGCTGCCGATCCTGACGGCCACCGCTGGCACCGCAGCAAAGCCATCGACGACGCCACAGTGGTCTACTGCGACGACTTCGACGGTTAAGGCGCCTGGCGGCGAAGATCGGCCGCCCGGCGCGGACGGTCGGTGACGAGGATGTCGACGTCCGCACAGCCGAGCCAGCGGGCTAGCGCCGTGTCGTCATTCACGGTCCACACCATCGTGGCGAGCCCGCGGCGACGGCACTCGGCCAGCCCGCCAATACGGGCGAGGCGCTCGTGCATGACGGCCCACCCCGCGCCCGCCGCGACGACGGCGTCGATGCGGCTGCGGACCAGCCGAGACGCCAGCCAGGCTAGGAGGCCCGCTGTCCGTTCCAGGTCACCTCCGATCGTCAGCCCGGCTGGCACCCCCGGATGGCGCTTGCGGAGTTCGCTGATGGCGACTTCGTCGCCGGTCGTGACGATGATCTGCTCGGGTGCGAGCACGCTCAGGGCCTGCGGCACGATTGCGGCGAGGCAATCCTGCTCCTTGAGGTCAATATGCGCGGCAGCACGGCCGGCGAGCAGCCGGAGCACCCCGCTGGTCGTCGGGACCTCGTAGCCGGCCAGGCGGCAGAGCTCGGCATAGCTCAGCCCGCCGACGGGACGGCCTCGCCCAAGGCGCGCAGGATGGAAGGCAACGAGCTCGCCGTCTGCCGTGCGGCGCACGTCGAACTCCAGGTAGTCGGCGCCAGCCGCCAGCGCACTCTGGTACGCCGCGTAGGTCCCCTGCGGTGCCATCTCACCGCCGCCGCGGTGCGCGGAGATGGCAGCAGGCGGAGCCCGGCTAGCGCCGGTCGGGGGAGTGGGCATCGTCGGATCGGGCTCTCGCCCTGCCCGCGAGCCGGCGCTGTGCTCCCGGGTTGCCCGTCAGCCGCGGCATCAGCTGGCGGCGGCGCAGTTGACGGGCCAGCGCCGGCGTCAGCGCAACCGCGTAGCCCAAAAGTACGAGCCCAGGCGCCGTGATCACGTCGAGAAGGAAGTGGTTGGCCGTTGCGAGCACGTCGGTGACGGTAGCGATCGGGTACAGCCAGAGCGCCGCTCGCAGCAGCGGCCGCCGTACCACGGCGGACAGTGCGATGGCGGCCCAGAGAGCCCAGGCGACGTGCAGGGACGGCAGCGCGGCGAACTGGGCTGCGCCATTGGTCTCCACGGTACCCGTAAACGCCGGGAGCGCGCTCGCGATGACGTCGTGATAGCCCGGCAGCATCCGCGGGGGTGCCACGGGATACAGCCAGAACGCCGCCAGGCCGAGGAGCGTGATGGCGATCAGCGCATTGCGGTGCAGCCGGAAGGTGGGCGCCCGCCGCCAGAGGAGTACGGCGCCGACAATCCCGGTGACCGCGCCCTGGAAGACGATGTAGAACCAGGCTGACGCCAGGGCCGCCGCCCCGTGCGCGACCGTCCAGTCGTTCAAGAGGTGAGCGGACACACCGCCGAGCTCGGTGCTGATCGAGTTGACCACGGCTGCGTGCTGGAAGCCCGCGTGGGCTGCACCGGCGCGGAACCTGGCCACGTCGTCGAGTCCCCAGAGCAGCAAGCCGACGGGAAGGATCTGCGCAAATCGCAACAGCGGGTGCCGAGCGGCGAGCGACCGCCAGGTCACGACGGAGCGCAAGGCCAGGACGGAGCGCAAGGCCAGGACGGAGCGCAAGGTCAGAGCGGAGCACACGGTCAGGACGGAGCGCAAGGTCAGCGCAGAGTGCCACCGAGTGTCTTGCCGGGTCTGCGTCCGCATTCGCGTCACCCCCACGGCTCAGGATCGAGCCAGACGCCCCTCCCGAAACGCCAGCGTGAGGCTACGTCTCGCCCAGCGCTTATTTGTAGGCAAGTCGCTGGCCTCGGCGGTGACCCGCATGCCTTCGTGGCACGAGGCCGCGGGTCCCCTTCCTGACCGCGCCGGCTGGCGGACGGGTCTGCTACTTGAGGAAGTCCTGCAGCGCGTGGTTGACCTGATCGGAGTGCGTCCACGAGATCGCGTGCGGGCCGCCCTCGATGGCGAAGAGCTCCATGTTCTTGATGAGTCCGGGCAGGCGCATGCCGGTCTTCGCGAACGGCAGGACACGGTCGGCGTCGCCCTGGATCACCAGCACCGGCACGTCGATCTTGGGCAGGTCGGCGCGGAAGTCGGTTTCCCAGGTCGGGATGCAGGCCACGGCGGCGACGGCCGATGCCCCAGCGGCGAGGTTCCAGCTGGCCCGGTACGCCTCGTCGCTCACCAGAGTGCCGCCGAGAACGTCGATGTTGTAGAAGTTGTCGAGGAATCCCTTCATCCAGGCCGGGGCGTCGGCGGCAGCGGTGCGGACGAAGCCATCGAAGAGGCTGGCAGGCAGGCCTTCGGGGTTGTCGTCGGTCTGAAGCAGGAACGGCGGGATGGGCGAGATGAGGACGGCCTTGCTGACGCGTGCTGACCCGTACGTGCCGAGGTATCTGGTGACCTCGCCGGTGCCCATCGAGTGGCCGACGAGGATCGCGTCGCGCAGATCCAGCGCTTCCATCAGCGTGTTGAGGTCCGCGGCGAAGGTGTCGTAGTTGTACCCGAATGACGGTTGGCTGGACTTGCCGAAACCTCGGCGGTCGTAAGTGATCACCCGCCGGCCCGCGTCCAGCAGCATCGGTACCTGCTTGTCCCAGGCGCGACCGCTGAGCGGATAGCCGTGGATCAGGACGATGGGCGCTCCGGATCCGTGGTCCTCGTAGTAAAGGTTGATAGCACCGCTGTTCTCGGTACCGACGGTGATAGACGGCATGTATTGCCCTCCTCGGCTGGTGTCGAGATCGTGCCCCTGCTGGCGCAGCTTTACCGCGGCATACCTAGGGGATCCGCTCTCCAGGCGGCCATGACACCGGTGCCCCGTAAGGCCCAGGCCGGGCGTGGTCGCTGGTTCCCCCGATCTGCCAGCGCCAACAACTCGAGTATCGCAGTCGGGATGCCCCGTTGCGTAGGGGCCCCGGCTTCGGTGGTGGCTCCGGCCGCGCGATTTCACGTGATCTCCATGGCCCCGGCAGGCGGACCGCACCTGCTCGGTGTTCAGTGGGCTGATACCGCGCGTCAAAGGGGCGCGGCCTAATCGACCTAGGCATGTTCTTCTGGCCGCTGGAGCAGGGCGCGGAGGCCCTGCGAGTGGCACGGGACGTCGTCGCTGGCATGCCGGATGACATCAACGCCGTGGTGGGTGCGATCAATGCGCCCCCGGCCCCGTTCGTGCCCGAGCAGTATCACTTCGCGCCGGGCTATGTCCTGCTGCTGAGTGGGTTCGGCTCGGCTGGCGAGGCCAACACCGGCCATGCGGACATCGTTGCCGACATCCGGCGCCGCCTGCCACCGCTGTTCGACCTGGTCACGCCCTTGCCCTACGTCAGCTTGCAGCAGCTGCTCGACGAAGCCAGCGCCTGGGGCTCCTACGCCTATGAAAAGGGCACCTACGTCGAGGACCTGTCCGACGACGTGATCGAGATCCTCACCACGCACATCCCGCGCAAAACCTCGCCGATGTCGATGGTGCTGCTCTACCGGCTGGACGGTGCGTACAGCGAGGTCGGGGACGACGCGACGGCGTTCAGCGGCGGGCGCTCGCCGCGCTTCGACGTGTTCATCATCGGCTTCGCGCCGGACGCTGCCGGGCTGAACGGCGAGCAGCGCTGGGTCGCCGACTTGTGGGAGGCGCTGCGGCCGCAGGCCGTCGGCAGTGGTGACGGCTACGTCAACGGCACCAGCGACTACCACGGCGACCGGGTTCGGGGCAGCTACGGCCCGCGCAAGTACGAGCGGCTGGCCGGGATCAAGGCCAAGTACGATCCGGACAACCTGTTCCACATCAACGCCAACATCGTGCCGGCCGGTCAGTAGTCAGCTGCGGGGAGTCAGCCGCTGGGAGTCAGCCGCTCGGAGTCAGCCGGTCAGTAGTCAGCCGCTCGGAGTCAGCCGGCCAGAAATCAGGCGGTCAGTAGTCAAGCAGCTTGCGCAGGGCCGCCGAGACCTTCGCGGTGGTGGGGATCACCTCGTCTTCGAGCGCGTCCGCGAACGGGAGCGGCACGCACTCGGCGGCAACCCGCCGGATCGGGGCGTCCAGCGACTCGAAGCCCTCGTCCGCGACGATCGAGGCCACCGTGCCGCCCCAGCCGCCCTGGTAAGGGTTCTCCTCGACGATGAGCAGGCGTGAGGTCCGGCCGACCGAGGCGAGCACGGTGGCCATGTCTAGTGGCACCAGGCAGCGCAGGTCGATGACCTCGGCGGACGCCCCGGCGGCGGCCAGGTCATCGGCGGCGGCAAGCGCGATGGGCACCGTCGCCGCGAGCGCGACCACCGTGACGTCGGTGCCGGGCCGCACGATGGCGGCCTCGCCGAGCGGCACCACGTGCTCGGGCGGCGGTGCCGCGCCCCTAACTGCATATAGCCCCTTGTGCTCGAAGAACACGACCGGATCGTCGCTGCGCACCGCGGCGGCGAGCAAACCGACAACGTCTGCGGGGGTGGACGGGGCGACAATCTTCAAGCCGGGAACGGCGAGTGCCCAGTTCTCCACCGCCTGAGAGTGCTGGGCGCCGAAACCGAGCCCGCCGCCGTTCGCCGTCCTGACCACGAGGGGCACTGTGACCTGACCGCCGGTCATGTACCGCATCTTCGGGATCTCGTTGGCCAGGTAATCCCAGCAGCACGCGAGGAAGTCGGAGAACATGATCTCCGCGATCGGGCGCATCCCGGTCATGGCGGCGCCCATGGCCATCCCGACGATCGCCTGCTCGGAGATCGGTGTGTCCCGCACGCGCTTTGGCCCGAACTCAGCCAGCAGGCCTACGGTGGTCTTGAAAACGCCGCCGGCAGCGCCGATGTCCTCGCCCAGGCAGACGACCGCGGGGTCGCGCCGCATCTCCCTGGCCAGGCCCTCGGCGACCGCGTCGCGGTAGGTGATCAGGTCCGCCATTGATGCCCTCCGTCCGCCCATACATCGGTGAATGCCTCGGCCGGGTCGGCTCCGTCGGCCGCCTTGGCTGCCGCGACGGCTGCTGCGACCGTGCCGGCGGCTCGCTCGGCCGCCCTGTCGACGTCGGCCGCGGCCACGCCAAGGTCGGCGAGCCTGGCGCGGGCCACATCCAGGGGGTCGCGACTCAGCCACTGCTGCACCTCGTCGGCGGGCCGGTAACTGCCAGGGTCGGTCCGGCTGTGGCCGAAGTGCCGGTAGGTCAGCGCCTCGAGCACGGTAGGCCCCTCGCCAGCGCGGGCGCGCGCGGCCGCCCGTCTTACCGCGTCGGCCACGACGACGACGTCGTTCCCGTCGATGACCTCGGACGGCAGCCGGTACCCTGCCGCGCGATCGGCCGCCGGATGCTCGGCTGCGGTCACCGAGCCGATCGGCGTGTACTCCATGTAGAGGTTGTTCTCGCAGATGAACAGCACCGGCAGCGACCAGACGGAGGCCAGGTTGAGCGCCTCGTGGAACGCGCCGATGTTGGTTGCGCCGTCGCCGAAGAAGGCCACGGCAACCTGGCCTGAGCCGCGCAGCTGCGCCGACCACGCCGCGCCCGCTGCCATGGGCAGGTGCGCGCCGACGATCGCATAGGAACCGAGCATCCCGGCGGAGGCCTTGGTCAGGTGCATCGAGCCGCCCTTGGCCTTGCAGACGCCGGTGGCCTTGCTCATCAGCTCGGCCAGGCACTCAGTCGGGCTCGCGCCGCGCGCCATCGCGTGGTGATGGCCGCGGTAGGTGGCGAAGACGTAATCATCGGGCCGCAGCGCGGCGCTGGCGCCGACGGCGACCGCTTCGTGCCCCGCCGCCAGGTGCGTCGTGCCCTTGACCAGGCCGGCCAGGAACAGGTCATGCGCTGCCTTTTCCGTGCCGCGGATGACGGCCATCTGCTCGAACCGTGCCAGCAGCTCGCCGGCGTCCATGGTGTCGGTCCGGCCGGCGTCCAAGGTGTCGGTCATGTGGTGCCTCCGTCCGGCTGCCCGGCGGCCTGCTCGCCCTGAGCGGCCGATTCGCCCTGAGCAGCCGACTCGCCCTGAGCGGCCAACTCGCCCTGAGCGGCCGACTCGCCCCGGCCAGCCTTCTCACCGCGTCCGGCTGCGGTGTTGAGGTTGGACTGGCTCTCGCGCAGCGTGTCCAGCGCGCCGCCAGCCGTCCAGTATTTCCGGCCGGCGACCAGCAGTTCCTCGGCCGGGAACTTGGTGATCACCTCGCAGCCGTCGGCGGTGACGACGACTTCCTCCTCGATCCTGGCCGCCGACCAGCCGTCAGCAGCCGGCCAGTACGTCTCCAGCGCGAACACCATTCCTTCCTCCAGCGGTTCGGGATGATCGAGCGACACCAGGCGGCTGAAGATCGGCTTCTCCCAGATCGACAGGCCCACACCGTGCCCGTACTGCAAGGCGAACGCGGCAGTCTCGTCCGGGAAGCCGAACTCCTCCGCATGCGGCCACAGCGAGACGATGTCGCCCGTCGTGACGCCCGGCTTGACCATCGCGATCGCCTCGTCCATGTACTCGCGGCAGCGCACGTAGGCGTCGCGTTGTGCGCGGGAGGCGCTGCCGACGGCGAAGGTGCGGTAGTAGCAGGTGCGGTAGCCCAGGTGGCTGTGCAGGATGTCGAAGAACGCCGGGTCACCCGGCCGTATCAGCCGGTCGGAGTAGACATGCGGGTGCGGTGAGCAGCGTTCGCCGGAGATGGCGTTGACGCCCTCGACGAACTCGCTGCCGAGGTCGTACAGCACCTTGGCGACGAGGCCGACGCACTCGTTCTCCCGCACGCCCGGCCGCAGGAATTCATAGAGCTGCTGGTAGGCCGCATCGACCATTGCGCAGGCCTGGCTGAGCAGCGAGATCTCGTCCCGGGTCTTGGTCCGCCGGGCCTCCAGGAAGACTTGCTGACCGTCGACTGTCTCGATCCCGGCCGCGTGCAGCGCCGCGAGCACGGGCATCTCGGCGACGTCGATTCCGACCGGCGTGCCGGCCAGGCCATGCTCATTCAGCACCTGCGCCACCTTGGCGGCCACATCCGCCGCGATCCCGGCATCGGGATGGAGCGCGCCGCGCAGCGTGGAAATGCCCGCCCGCGCCCCCGTCGCACGCGCCCCTTCGGGAGTCGGGGGACCGTCGGTGTGATCGAGCCAGGGGTTGTACAGCTGGTGGTGCCGGGCAGCCGAGCCGAAGTCCCACACCACCGGCTCGCCGCCGCGCGGCAGCAGCGCGAACCTGACCAGCTTGTCCATGCCCCACGTGCCGATGTGCGTGGCGGTCATGTACCGGATATTGGCGAAGTCAAAGCTCAGCAGCGCGCCCAGTGAGGATGCCGCTAGCTGCGCCTTGAGCCGGGCGAGGCGCTCGGTCCGCAGCCTGGCCAGGTCGACCCGCTGCTCCCAGTCCACCGCGCTGGCACCGTATGTGTGAATCGTCATCGGCCAGTCCACCTCACTCGTCGTGTGCTATCCCGAGCAGCCTGCGGGCGTTGCCGGCCAGCAGCAGTTGCTCGTCTGCGTCACTCAGGCGTAGCGCGGCAATGTCGTCGGCCGGCCGGTCGGCACCCATGTCGAACGGGCGATCCGAGCCGAGCAGGACCTGCGAGGTGCCCGCGAAGGCGACCAGATCGGCCAGGACGGCCTGATCGTGCGTGAGGCTGTCGTAGAAGAGCCCGCGCAGCAGATCGTCAGGCGCAGCCGCGCTGTCCGCGTGCGCTTCCGGCCGGACTGTGTAAGCGCGGCGGAGTCGGCCCCGTAGCGTCAGCAGCGCGCCGCCGCCGTGCGCGAGCACCACCCGCAGGCCGGGGTGGCGCGCCAGGACGCCGTTCGTGACGAGCTGGGCAGCGGCGATGGCCGTCTCGACCGGATTACCGATGGAGTTCCACAGGTAGTGGCTGGCGAGCGCGGGCAGCCCAAGGCCGGTCGTGGTCGGGTGCACGAAGACCAGGGCGCCGGTCTCCGCCGCGACCGCCCAGAATGCCGCGAAGCGGTCCTCGCCCAGATAACTGCCCGCTACGCTGGCCGGCACTTCCACGCCAAACATTCCCGGCAGCCCCATCAGGTGCTCAAGCTCGGCCACCGCGCGGGCAGGGTCCTGAAGCGGGACTGCGCCGAGTGCCAGCACGCGGCCGTCGGCGCGATTAGCCGCGGCCGCGGCGAGGCTCTCGTTCTGCACCCGGCAGATCCGCGCAGCGAGCGCGGGCTCCGCGAGCACGGGGACCAGCAGGATCCATGGCGAGAGCAGCAGATGGCTGACGCCGGCGGCGGCCGCCTGCTCCAGCATGATGTCGACATCGCAGAACTCGCCGGTGATCGAGGTGAGCCGGCGGCCCTGGAATGACACCACCCGCTGGCCTGCCTCGTGGCCGAGGACCGGCCGCCAGTCCGCCGGCACCGCGTCGGTGAGCATCCCGGCCGGGATGACGTGACAGTGGCAGTCGAGGATCACGCCGCCGGTCCTGGCGTCGCCGGCCCCGACTGTGTCGAGCCTGCCTGTACCGATCCGGACTGTGCCGATCCAGCCTGTGCCGATCCGGACTGTGCCGATCCGGACTGTGCCGATCCAGCCTGTGCCGATCCTGACTGTGCCGATCCTGACTGTGCCGATCCTGACTGGCCGCCGAGATAGAGCAGGCCGATCTCCGGGTGCTCGAGCACCTCGGTACCGGTACCCGTCAGCCGCACGCGGCCGTTCTCCAGGACCACGCCGTATCCCGCCATGCGAAGCCCGGCCCTGGCGTTCTGCTCGACGAGCAGCACGGTCTTGCCCTGGGCGTTCATCTCCTGCACGGCACCGAAGACGACCCGGAGGATCTTTGGCGCCAGGCCCATGGACGGCTCGTCGAGGATCACGACGGCCGGGTCCAGCATGAGGCACCGGGCGAACTCCACCAGCCGCTGCTGGCCCCCTGACAGGCTGCCTGCCTTCTTCTTCGACCAGGCGCTGATGTCGGGGAAGAGGGCCTCGACGGAGGCCCGCCGACTGGCCACCAGAGAGCGGTTGCCGAGCATGTACCCGCCGAGCTCGATGTTTTCCTCGACGGTCATCTCGGGGAACAGGCTGTGGTTCTGCGGGACCTGCACGACGCCTGCACGCAGGACGTCGCGCGGGCTCTTGCCCGTCAGTGGTTCGCCGCGATGCAGGACCTGGCCCGAGCGCGGCCGCAGCACGCCGCTGATCACCGACAGCAGCGTGGACTTGCCGGCGCCATTCGGCCCCACGACGCAGGTGATGGCGCCAGCCGGCACCTCGAAGGAGACGTCATGCAGCACGTCGCCGCCGCCGTATCCGGCGGTGATCCCCTCGACCGTCAGCGCGCTCTCAGTCATCGGTGTCCATATCATCGGCGACAGTCTCGGCGCCGAGGTACGCGTCGAGCACGCGCGGGTTGGCGCGGATCTCGGCCGGCGGCCCGGACGCTACAACCGTGCCGGAGTCCAGCACGGTGACCTGGTGGCACAGGCCCATCACGAAATCCATGTTGTGCTCGACGATGAGGAACGTGCGGCCCTGCTTGTTGAGCTCGCGGATCCGGTCGGCGATGTGGTGAATGAGCGACGGGTTGACGCCGCCGGCCGGCTCATCAAGCAGCACGACTGCCGGGTCGGCCACCAGCACGTAGGCGAGCTCGAGCAGCTTGCGCTGGCCGTACGACAACGTGCCGGCCAGCGTGTTGGCGTGGTCAGCGATTCCGGTGAAGGCGAGCAAGTCGAGCGCCTGCTGCCGGTGCTGACGCCCCGATAGGCCGCGCTTGGCGGGCACCAGCATGTTTTCCAGCACGGTCAGCCGCGGGAAGACCCGCGTCAGCTGGAACGTCCGGCCGACGCCGAGTGCGAAGACGCGGTGCGGAGCGGCGCCGGTGATCCGCTGCTCGCCAAGGAACACGTGCCCGGCGTCGATGCGCTCGTAGCCGGTCATCACGTTGAAGAGCGTCGTCTTGCCCGATCCGTTGGGCCCGATGAGCCCGGTGATCTGCCCGGCCCTGGCGGTCAGAGAGCAGTCGGCTAGCGCCTGGACGCCGCCGAACGACTTCGTCACGCCCTCGGTCCGCAGGTCCGCGGTCAAGCCGCACCTCCCCGGTTGCGCCGCCAGCGGGCCCGGCCTTTCGTGACGTACTCCGACGCCGTCGGAACGACGCCGCGCGGCAGGAACAGGATCACCACGAGGAACAGGGCGCCGAACAGAATCTCCGACTCATAACCGTTGGACACCTGCAGAGTCAGGTACTGCTGGGCTGGCTCCAGGATGAGCGCGCCGAGCACCGGGCCCGCCAGGGTGCCGAGGCCGCCGAAGAACGCCATCAGCACGACGGCGAGGTCGAACAGCGGGTCGAAGACGAACTGCGGGAACGCCTCGCCGATGAAGTAGACCCACAGCGCTCCGGCCATCCCGGTGATGAAGGCAGACAGTACCAGCGCGGTCAGCTTCACTGGCATCGTGCGCACGCCAAGGCCAGCGGCGCGGTCCTCGTCGTCGCGGATCGCCCGCAGTTGCAGCCCGAACCGCGACCGCCGCACCTGCCAGGACAGCGCCACCGTCCCGGCGGCCAGGATCATGGCCAGGTAGTAGAACGGATTGTTGTAGGTGGCCGGGTCCCAGTTGCCAGGCGCCGGTACGAGCAGCCCGCTCGACCCGCCCGTGACGCCGAGGTTGGATGCCGCCAGCTGCGCGATGAAAAAGAACGCGATCGTGATGACCACGAACGTATGACGGCGCACCCGCAGGGCGACCAGGCCGAGCGGGACCGCGATCACCGCCGCGACGATCCCGCCGAGCGGCACCAGCCAGAAGACCGCCGCGCCGGTCAGATTCCAGTCCTTCGCGGCGACGACGAGGAAGTACGCCCCGGCGCCGTAGAAGATCGCGTGCCCGAGCGAGAGGTAGCCGGAGTAGCCCGAGAACAGGTTCCACGCTGAGGCGACCGCGACGAAGATCAGCGTGATCACGCCGAAGTTGGTCGCGGTCGCGTTCGTGATGACGAGCGGGTAGAGGGCGACCAGGATGAGGAGCGCTGCCGCGCCGGCGGCCGCGAGCGCCGGGCGGGTGGGCTGCCGAATCCACCCCGTTCCGGGCCGGATGGTTGTCCCGACTACGGGCGGTGCAGCCTCCGGCACCTTCGCTCCGGTGCTACCCGTCATTGGGCCCTCACCGCCCGCCGCCCGAACAGGCCAGCCGGCCGGACCGTCAGGATGATCACCATCGCCAGGTAGAACACGGCCACCGCCCAGGACGGCTGCCAGATGTCGACGAGCGCTTCGGCCGTCGTCATGAAGACCGCCGCGACCAGTGCGCCGCCGATGCTGCCCATGCCGGCGAGGATGACGATCGCGAGCAGCCGTGAGATGAGGTCGTAGCCGCTGTTAGGCGTGAAGCCGCCGCTGATCGCGCCGAACACCATGCCGCCGATCGCGGTCACCGCCGTGGCGATGCCGAAGGTCAGGGCCGCCACCCGGTTCACGTCGATGCCGATCAGCCGGGCAGCGGCCTGATTTTGCATCGTCGCCCGGACCGCCCGGCCAAAGGTGGTCCGGTACAGGATCAGGTACAGCGCCGCGATGGAGACGACGGCCAGCCCGAATCCGATCAGGTAGATGTCCGGCAGGTAGAAGCCGAACATGTGCACGCTTGAGGTGGTGTACCAGGCGGACAGCGAGACGTAATTGGAGCCGAACGCCCGGTACAGCACGCCTTCGATGATCAGTGCGACAGCGAAGCAGGCCAGGAGCGTCATCGAGGTACGCTCCGCGCCGCGCAGCGGCCTGATGAAGAGCCAGTAGATGAGCACCCCGATGACGAACATCGCCGGCACGGTGATGAGCAGGCCGACCAGCAGGTCGATGTGCAAGTGGACAGACAGCACGTAGCTGAGATAGGCGCCGAGCACGACCAGGATGCCCTGCGCGACGTTGATGATGTCGAGCACGCCGAAGATCAGCGTGAGTCCGGCCGCCATCAGCGCGTAGACGCCCCCGCCGAGTATTCCGGCGGCGATGGCGCGAGAGATCTCGGTTCCCATCTCAGCTCCGTGCCGTCTGCATAGTTGGTCCGCCCTCTACCAGTTCGGCTTCGGGTACAGGATCGGCACCGAGCCGGGCGCTGTGGTGGGCAGCACCTGGACGAACTTGCCGTTCTGCCACTGGAAGACGAACGCGAGCGCCTTCACGTTCTCGCCGAGGCTGTCGAATTGGACCGCGCCCTCGACGCTGGCGAACGTGCGGCCGCTGTGCAGGTAGGCGATGATCTTCGAGCCGGTCGTGCCGCCGGTCGCCTTCACTGCGTCCGCGGTGATCTGGCCGACCGAGTACGCCTCGGCGACGTCAGCATTGACACCGGACGCGTTGCCTCCATACTTGGCGACGTACTCGCTGACCATGGCCTGACTGGTCGGGTCGGCGTAGCCGGGGTACCACAGGTTCGGCACCATGATCCCGTTGGCGACCGTCGCGCCGCCGACAGCGGACAGGAATGCTGCCCCCTGGTCCGGGCCGGCTGTCGCGAGCAGCAGCTTCGGGCTGTAGTGCTGCTGCTCGAAGGCGTGCACGAAGGAGGCCACGGTCGGCACGTCCACCGAGCCGAGGATCACCATCTGCGGCTTCTTGCCGGCCACCAGGTTGGCGGTCGGCAGGTAGTCGGGTACTTCGGCCGGGAAGACCTTCGAGTAGCTGGTGCTGATGCCGGCCGTCTGGAGGAGGCCTTGTGCACGCTGCTCCTGCAGGATCGTGAATGGGTCGTTCACGATCGGGTAGGCGGCGCTGGTCGGACGCTGCCCGGCTGGCTGCGACTTCAGCCAGTTCACCAGCGGGTCAAGGGCATTGGCCACCGGTAGGGCGACGTCGAAGACGTTCGGGAGCTTCTCGCTGAAGACCAGCGGCGAACCGCCTGCTCCCTCGACGAACGCGAAGCCGTACCGGTGGGCTATCTCGGCGGCCGGCGCGGTCAGCAAGGACGAGAACGGCCCGAAGGTCAGGTCCACGTGCTTGACCGTTATGAGATCGGTGTAGTTCGTGTCCACCTGGGTCGGGCTGCTGTTGTCGTTCAGGATGACCAGCTCGACCTTGCGGCCGTTGATGCCGCCATGGGCGTTGACGTCGCTCGCCCATAGCTTGTAGCCGCGCTCGAAAGCGACGCCGTCGGTGGAGAAGTCGCCGGTCAGTGACAGCGAGGCGCCGATCGTGATCGTTTTAGAGCTCGACGACGAGTTCGATCCGGAGCCGCCACAGGCAGCTACTAGTGCAGACGCGAGTAGTGCAGTGGTGCCAACAGCTAGATACCGGGCGCGAAGCGTATGCGTCCTCATCCCCGGTGCTCCTTCCAGGTCGGAAAAGGCCCGATCGTTACGTGATAGCCAGCCTGACGGGACGGGGCTGGCCGCGGTGGTGAGGCCGGAGGCTCACCATGTCGTGTCATTCGGGTGGTCGTGCTGTGCGTTAGTGATCGTGGTCATGGCCGCCGGCGGGCTCGAGTCCGTCGGGCACGTCGGCGTCCTCGCTGACGAGCTCCAGGCCGGATGCCCTGGCCTGGAGCTCGATGACCGTGGCGAAATCCTCCTGGCCGTACCCGTAGCCGACGAGGCTCTGCACGATCTGATGCACGAGCGAGGCCACGGGCATGGGTACCTCGTGCTCGCGCGCTGCCGCGAGCCCGAGGTCGAAGTCCTTGCGTAGGAGCTCGGACGTGAAGGTGGCGTGGAAATCAAGGTTCACCAATGCGGGGGACTTGTAGCGGGTGAAGGTCGATCCCATCACGCTGTCATTGATGCAGGCAAGGAATGCCTGCCGGCTAACGCCGGCTTTTTGCGCCAGCACGGTTACCTCGGCCAGCGACTGGATCACCGTGCCGAGGAATAGGTTGTGGCACAGCTTGACCGTGCGCGCGATCTCACCGGGCCCGACGTAGCTGGCGCCCGCGCCAAGGATGTCCAGGTAGGGCCGGGCCTCTGCGGCCGCTTCCGGCTCGCCGGACACGGCGAAGGTGAGCCTGCCCGCAGCGGCGACGCGCGGGTTGCCCATGACGGGTGCAGCGAGGAACTGGGTGCCTCGTGCTGCCAGGCTCGCCCGCACCTCAGCCGATGCCTCGACCGAGACCGTCGACAGGTCGATCACAATCGCGGGCGCGCTCTCGCCCGCGAGCAGCCCGGCCGGGCCTAGCGCGTCGATCAGGTTTTGCGAGGTGCCGACCATGACGAAGACAACCCGAGCCCGCGCGAGGTCGGCCGCACTGTCGACGACCTTGGCCCCGTCGGCTGCCAGCGGCTCCGCCTTGGCCTTCGTGCGGTTGTATACCGACACGTCCAGGCCAGCCGCGAGCAGCCGGCGCACGAGCATGGAGCCCATCCGTCCGGTGCCCAGCCAGCCAACCTGGCTTTGCGGGTGATCGGTCATGCGTGCCCCACAGGTGCTCGGTGATCGTGATAACGGGTACGGTCCGCCGCGGCCGGCACGCCCGGCCCGGTCGGCCACAATCGTTTGCCACAATCGTTTGCAATAGAGAGAGTGGCGTAACGCCAATAGGGTTGTCAATGGTCAAAAATACCAAAATCCGAGCGCGTCCAGATTGGCAGCGCGCGAGCAGGCGGTCCTCCTGCGCGGCGTGCCGGCCTGCGCCTGCGCGGCGTGCCGGCCTGCGCCTGCGCGGCGTGTCGGCCTGGGCGGCGGTGAACCGCCTGCTCGCGGTGCCGGCCTTCGTGGCGGGTGTCTCTGGGCTGCGTGCAGGTCCGGCAGCTTCGCGCTCAGTAGTCGCTCAGTAGTCGCTCAGTAGTCGTTCAGTTGGCGCGGGCTCTGCGGCCGCCCCAGGCCTCCCGGCGTCAGCGCGACGGCATGGCTCGTCACGGATGGCCGATTTATGCGCGAGAGCCTAACTGTCGCCCAGTGCATCATCTCGAACGATTCGGCGCCTCATAGCCGCCGGATCCTTCGCGTTGCCGTGAAGTCGGCCACGCGCGTCAGGGCGGGCGCGCGGTCGAGCCCCTGATTATCAGCTCGGGTGCCAGGTAGAGCACCTTGACCGGGCCAGCCCCGCTCATTCGCTCGATCAGCAGCTGTGCTGCTTCGGTGCCGACCTGATAGTGCGAGAACGCCACGGTCGTGAGGGGCGGCCGGAGCATGCTGATGAACGGCATGTCGTTGAAACCGACCACGGACATGTCAGCGGGGCAGCTGAGGCCCGCCTCGTCCAGCGCAAGGTAGCAGCCGACCGCCAGCATGTCGTTGCCAGCCGCGACGGCTGTGCAGTTGCCACCCGCGGCCAGGATCTCCTTCGCACAGCGGTAGCCCTCCTCGATTGAGAACGCGCGAGCGAAAGCTAGCCGGCCGGGCGGCACTTCCAGGCGCGCGCCGGCCATGGCGGCCTGGAATCCCCGATAACGCGAGAGCCCGGTGGACACATCCTGCGGTCCAGCGATGAAGGCGATTGCCCGATGACCAAGCGAGGTGAGGTGGCTGATCACCATCTTGATGCCGCGCTCATTGTCGACGGTCACCGACGGGAAGCTGTAGTCCTCCGCGATCCGGTTCATCAGCACGACCGGGACGCCAGCCCGGACGGCGTCGTCGAGGAGCGGGTTCCGCAGGTGGGCGGTGGCCAGCACGTAGCCATCCACGTGCCGGGCGCGCATCTGCTCGAACACGCGGTGCTCGCGGGCGTCATCGCCGTCGGTGTTGCCGATCAGCGCGACATAGCCGTCCGCGTCGAGCCGATCGGCGAGTCCGCGGATCATCGGCGGGAACAGCGGATTGGTCAGGTCGGGGATCAGCACGCCCACGGTATGCGAACGGCGCGTGCGCAGGCTGCGGGCCACGGCGTTAGGGCGGTAGCCGAGCTCGGTCGCCGCCGCCAGCACCCGGAGGGCGGTGTCCTCGCTGACCAGGAGCCGGGTCTCCGGATTGAGGGCCCTCGAGGCGGTCGCCGGATGCACGCCGGCCCGCCGAGCCACGTCCTTCAAGGTCACGGCTGGCTCTGGCATTGGCGCTCCAGCATTGCGGCCTGGGTGTTGCCAGTTGGTCTGGCTTGTCGGAATCGTATCCCCTGGGCACGGCGGCGCCCCGATTTGACTGCCAACGGGCCAAACGACTGATACGGTCGACAATCGACCGTTGTGGTAGCAAGATCGCGGCCGCGGTCAGCGCTCGCCAGTGCGCAGACGGCCACGTACTCGACGAAAGACCCGATCCGACACCGCATGCGTTCGGCCATAAGGAGCTCATGTCATGGCGGTGAAGCCCGGCTCCGGCGAGATCCGGTGGGGCATCGTCGGCACGGCCAACATCGCGCGCACTCAGTTCCTGCCAGGCTTGCGCGAGGCTGGCGGCGGCCGGGCAGCACTTGTCGCCAGCCGTGACGCGGACCGGGCGCGAGCCTTCGCAGCCGAGCACGGCGTGGACCGCGGCGTAGCCGGCTACGCCACAGTAGTTGAGTCCACCGAGGTGGACGCCGTCTACGTGGCAGTCCCGAACTCGCTGCATGCCGAGTGGACGATCCGGGCTCTCGAGGCAGGCAAGGCCGTGCTCAGCGAGAAGCCGCTCTGCGTGAGCGCCGCGGAGACTGCGGCCGTGCTCGACGTCGCCCGCGTGCTGCCGTCAGCACTCCTGTGGGAGGCCTTTGTCTTCCCGTTCCATGCGCAGCATCGGCGGCTGATGGAGCTACTGGCGGGCGGCGCGATCGGCGAGCCGGCCGAGATCGTCAGCTCGTTCCATTTCCACCTGTCTCGGCCGAGCGATATCCGCTTCTCGGCTGCGCTGGGGGGTGGCTCGCTCGCGGACGTCGGCTGCTATCCGATCCGGCTTGCCCACGAGGTCTTCGGCCGCGACGGAGCGAAGGTGGCAGCCGGAACGGCGCTCGTCGAGGGCGACGTCGAGGTCGACGCGGCCGGAGTCGTGACGTGGGGGCCGCGACGGCTGTTGCTTACATGCGGGTTCAAGCGCTCCTACGACACGTTCACCCGGATACTCGGCGACCAGGGTCAGCTGCACCTGACCAATCCGTTCCATCCGAGTCCGGCCGACACTCTCGTCCTGCACCGCCCGCGCGGTGAGGCGATCGTGGAGCGCGTTACGACCGACGCCCACTCGTTCACAGCGGCACTGCGGCATATTCACGCCGTCCTGCGCGGCGAGACGGCGCCGCAGCAGACGGCGCCCGAGTCCGCCCTGTCATCAGCCCGCACTCTCGAGGCGCTGCAAGCTGCCTGCGGGCTGCGGTGACAAGGATCACTACCTCAACGCGCGATCGGTGCATGATCATGACGTCCGGGACTGACATCAGGAGTGACCAGGGCTCATCCGGGAACCCGCGTGCGCTCCGCACCCCGCCCTCACTCGCCGCCGCGGCGCTCGACGGCTACGCAGCCGCGTACGGTCACTCGGTCCTGGACCTGGACCGCGCACTGGCGGAAGCGCCAGGCCCGGCCGGCCTGATCGACTTGACCCACGGCGACACCCGGGCGTTCGTGCCGCCGGCAGCCGCGGCCGCCGACTTTGCTGCCGCCGTTGCCGACAACACGGAGGCCTATACGCCCTACCGCGGCAGCGCCGACCTGCGGTGGACCCTGGCGCCGCGCCTGGCGCGACTACTCGGCCGGCCGGTCGATGCAGCCAGCGAGGTGATCGTGACACCCGGCACCCAGGGCGGCCTTTTCGCCGCCCTGTCGGCCCTGATCTCGCCTGGTGACGTGGTCGCGCTGCCGGACCCCGAGTACTTCATGAGTGAGCGGATCATCGCCTACCTCGGCGGCACTGCCCTGCGGCTCCCGCTGGCGCAGGATCCGTGGGGCCGGCTGACCATCGGCCGGGACGCGCTTGCCGCAGCCGCGACCGCTGACCTGCTGGTGCTGTCCCATCCGAACAATCCCACCGGCGGCGTCTATACCGGCGAGACGGTGCGCGCGCTGGCTGAACTGGTGACTGGCAGCGACATGCTGGCCGTCGTGGACCAGCTGTATTGCCGGCTGGTCTTCGCCGGCACGGACTATCACCACCTCAGCGCCCTGCCTGGGATGGCGGAGCGGACCGTGACTCTGCTGGGCCCGTCCAAAACCGAGTCGATGAGCGGTTATCGCGTCGGCGTGGCGGTCGGCCCGCCGCCGATCGTCGACGCGATGGAGCGGGTGGTTTCCCTCGCCTCGCTGCGGACGGCCGGCTACGCGCAGCAGGTGCTGCGGCACTGGATGGCTGACGACGATCACTGGCTCGCCGAGCGCACCGCGGCGCACGAGGCACTTCGTGACGTTCTGGTCGAGCGCCTGGCGGCCATCGGTGGCGTCACGGTGTCGCGGCCAGCCGGCAGCTCCTACGTCTTCCCGGACGTCTCGCGCGCGGCTGGCGGCGGCAGCGACGATCATGCGGTTGCAGTCGCGCTGAAGGCGGGTGGCGTGCTGGTCAGCCCCGGCTACCAGTTCGGGCCCGCCGGGCGTGGCCGGTTCAGGATCAACTTCTCGCAGGATGCCGACCGCATGACACTGGCGCTCGACCGGATCGAGGCTGTGCTGGGTTAGCCGACGGCGGTGAGCTGACGTCGGCCAGGTGACGGCGGTTAGCCGACGGCGGCAACGAGGTCGATCTCGACGTCCACCCCGGCGCGGAAGTTCACTCCCGGAATGGTCGTCCTGGCCGTCCGGGCCGACCCGAACGCGTCGGCGAACACGGCGTCCATGCGGGTGAACATCTCCGCATCCCGGATGTACACGGTCGCCTTGACGACGCGGCTCAGGTCGCTGCCGACGGCGGCCAGTACCGCCTCCAGGTTGGCCAGCGCCTGCCTGGTCTGCGGACCGACGCCGTCCGCCACCGCGCCGCTGGCGGGGTCGACGCCGACCTGACCCGAGCAGTAGACCAGGCCGCCGTGGACGACAGCGTGAACGTAAGCCCCGCTCGGGGGGCGCAGGCCCGCCACCAGGTGCCGACTCAGCTCCGCAGCCATCGGATCGGTCCTCCCTGGTCGCCGTCAGCCCGCCTCCGCTTGCCCGAGCCGCAGGTCGATGCTATCGAGGCGTGGCGTGCTGGGGCAGTCGGGCGTACCTGGCGCAGGTCGCCTAGCTCGGTGAGCGTGGTCACACGGGCAAGATTTGATTCAGCTACGATCCGTAACATAGCGTGAAACTACCAGCCGGTAACCTGGCCTTACAGGTGGCTGGCCGAGCGGGTCGGCAACCCCCGATGGCCGACCGGCTCAGGGCCGCGGCCCCGTGTGCTCCCCCGGCGCACGGGGCACAGCGGCCGGGCGCCGCGGGGCATCGAAACGTCGGCCCGGACGCCATAAGGCCCATGCGCTGCGCCCGGATGAGCTACAGCCGCGGGTCGACGGGCTCGGACTCCAGGGCGAGCACCGCGAACACGCACTGGTGCACTCGCCAGAGCGGCTCCCCGCGGGCAAGCCTGTCCAGTGCCTCCAGGCCGAGGGCGTACTCGCGCAGCGCCAGCGAGCGCTTATGCCCGAGGTTGCGCGAGCGCAGCCGGCCGAGATGCGCCGGCTCGGTGTAGTCGGGGCCGTAAATGATCCGGAGATACTCCTTGCCGCGGACCTTCAGGCCGGGCTGCACGAGTCCCTTGCGGCCGCGCGTCAGGTTCGCGGCCGGCTTGACGACCATGCCCTCGCCGCCCGCCGCGGTGATGTCGGACCACCACTGGCTCGCCGCCGTCATCGAGTCCGGATCGGTTGTATCCGCGAGGATCCGGCGCGTCGGCGTGACGAACTCCGGATCTGCGGCGACCAGCTGGTCGGCAACCTCGAGATGCCAGGCGTGTGGCCGCTCGTGATAGGTGGTCCCGTCGGTGGCGAGCACCTGGAATGGTGCGACCCGCACGCCAGTCAGTCCGTCCGTGGACCAGCAGTAACGCCGGTAGGCGGCGGTGAATGCGTCAGCATTCGCGGCGCGCGCGCGGGTGCGGTCGTACAGGTCACCCACATCGAGTCCGGCCGCAGCCGCCTGCTCCAGCACCTCGACCGCGGCCGGCAGCGCAGCCCGTGCGGCCGCCCCGACGGCGGCGTACTGATCGCGCAGCAACTGGCCGGCTTTCGCGCTCCAGGGCATGATCTCGGTGTCGAGCAGCACCCAGGCGCTGCCTAGCGCATCGAACAGTCCGGCCTTCTCCGCGGCGGTCCTCAGCCGGTCGACCAGCGCTGTGGTGAGCTGATCCGAGAAGAAAGGCCGGCCGGTGCGGGTCCACGCGGCACCCGCGCGCTCGGCCGGGACGCCGAACCTGTCCTGTGCGGCCGCCGGTGTGCGGCACACGAGCACGACTGCGCGCGAGCCCATGTGCTTCTCCTCGCACACCACCTGGCTGACGCCATCGGCTCGGAACGCCTCGAACGCCTGGGCCGGATGCTCGAGCAGATCGGGCTGCGCCGCGGTGGCGACCGGGCTCATCGTCGGTGGCAGATAGACCAGCCACCGCGGGTCGATGGCGAAGCGGCTCATCACCTCGAGCGCAGCCGCAGCGTTCTCCGCGCGGACGCCGATACGGCTCTGGTACGCCGTCTCGATGACCCGGCTGCCTGTCACGTCGGTGATGTCGAGGACCTCGGGCTCACGCCGCCCGGCCGTTTCGGTCGTGCTCGCCCCAGTCGCGCCCGCGTCCGGGTTGACCGGGAACGGCCGCGCCGGCTGGTAGTACACCTGCGCGGCCGGGACGGAGACGAGCTCCCGCTCGGGGTAGCGGAGCGCGGTCAGCCGGCCGCCGAACACGCAGCCGGTGTCCAGGCACAGGGTGTTGTTGATCCACTCCGGCATCGGGACGGGGGTGTGGCCGTACAGCACCATCGCTGCGCCCCGGTACTCCTGCGCCCACGGATAGCGCACCGGCAATCCGTACTCATCCGTCTCGCCCGTCGTCTGCCCGTACAGGCAGAACTCGCGGACTCGTCCGGACGCGCGGCCCTGGAAGCGCTCGGTCAGCCCGGCGTGCGAGACCACCAGACGGCCGCCGTCCAGGACGTAGTGAGAGATCAGGCGGTCCAGGAAGGTCTCGACCTCGGCGCGGAACTCGCCAGTCTCGTCAGCCAGCTGGGCTAGCGACTCGGCGAGCCCATGGCTGACCTGGACGTCGCGGCCGTGCAGCGCACGCAGCAGTTTGGCCTCATGGTTCCCTGGCACGCAGAACGCGTCCCCGGCCGCGGCCATGCCCATGACGAGGCGCAGCACGCCTGGAGTGTCGGGCCCGCGGTCCACTAGGTCGCCCACGAAGATCGCGCGCCGGCCTTCGTGGTGTGCTCCCGTGGCCCGCCCGTCATGGTCTCGGCTGATCTCGTACCCGAGATCGGTCAGCAGAACCTCCAGCTCGGCGCGGCAGCCGTGGATATCACCGACGACGTCGAACGGGCCGGTTTCGTGCCGTAGGTCGTTGTAGAGCTTCGTGCGGGTCAACGCTACGGCGGCGACCTCGGCGTCGCCGCGCAGCGTGTGGACTGTGCGGAAGCCCTCCCGCTGGAGCCCCTTCAGGCCACGTCGCAGCTGATCGTGCTGCCGGCGGATGACGTGTGGTCCGAAGTCACGATCCGGGCGGCTCGCGTTACGCGCGATGCAGACGCTCTCTGGTACGTCGAGCACGATCGCCACCGGCAGCACGTCGTGCGCCCGCGCGACCGCGACGAGCTGCCGGCGCCCTTCCGGCTGCACGTTGGTCGCGTCCACGACCGTGAGCCGGCCCGCCTTCAGTCGCTTGCCGACGATGTAGTGGAGCAGCTCGAAGGCCTCGGGGGTGGCAGCCTGATCGTTCTCGTCGTCGGCCACCAGCCCGCGGCAGAAGTCCGACGAAATCACCTCCGTCCCGCGGAAGTGCGTCCGCCCGAAGGTCGACTTACCCGAGCCGCTGATGCCGATCAGCACGATCAGGCTCAGCTCGGGGACAGCGATGTCGCGAGTCATGCCGCTGCCGCCCTGCTGAAGATCGCCATCTGCGTGGGCGACCCCACCTGCGGGTCTTCCGTCCCGACCGGCAGGTAACGAACCTGATAGCCGTAGCTGGCGCCGACCATCGAGGCCCAGGCCTCGAACTGCGACCGGGTCCACTCAAAGCGATGATCGCGGTGGCGCATCGCGCCCGGCGGCAAGGTCTCGAACCGGACGTTGTACTCGGCGTTCGGCGTCGTCACGATGACCGTTTGCGGCGCCGCGTATCCAAACACGGTCCGGTCAAGCGCGGCCAGCCGGGACGGATCGAGGTGCTCGATAACCTCCATCAGCACGGCGGCGTCCAGGCCCGTCAGCCGGTCGTCGCGGTAGGTCAGTGCCGACTGGAAGATCTGCAGCCGGGCCCGCTGCTGCTCGGGCATCGTCTCCAGGCGTAGTCTGCGGCCGGCGATCTGAAGGGCTCTGGCCGAGACGTCGGTCGCAAGGATCTGATCGATGGCGCGCTCGGCGAGCAGGTCCTGGATCAGCGCGCCCTCACCGCAGCCGAAGTCGCCCACGGTACGCGCGCCGCAGGCTCGCACGGCCGCAAGGACGGCGCTGCGGCGCTCGTCGGCGAGCGGGACGGCTCTGTCCGGCGTGTCGACGACGATCGCGCCACCGGTCGCATTGTCGAGCTCGTCGACGTCGGACTCGTCGATGTCGGCGAGCCGGGCCATGGCCACCTGCGTCAGCTGCCGCCGGTGCGCCAGGTAGCGGCTGGTGATGACCGCCTTGTCAGGGTGGGTCCCGAGCCAGCCGCCGCCAGCGCGGATCAGCTTGTCGACCTCGTCGTCACTGACCCAGTAGTGCTTCGCGTCGTCGAGGACCGGTAGCAGGACATACAGCTGGTTGAGAGCATCTGCCAGCCGGACGTGCCCCGTCAGGCGCAGGTTGAGGTACCGCGACTCGCCCCACTCCGGGATGGCGGGATCCAGCGGGCTGCCGGTCGCGGCCACGTCCCAGCCGAGCGGCTCGAACAGGCGGCGCAGCAGGTCGGCGCCGCCACGGCAGGGAACGGCCGGCAGGTGGATGTCCAGCGGTATCGGGGACGCGGCCAGTTCGGGGCGGGCATTGCACCGGCCGGTGAGCGCGGTTCGGAACACGTCCTTGAGTGCCATCGCCAGCATGCTGGACGCGGCGTACGGGCGGTCGTTGACGTACTGCCCCAGCGCGAACCCGTCCCCCGACGGGCCTTGCCGCCCACGGACCAGCGCAACCGGATCGACCTCGAGCAGCAGGGCGGCGGTGCAGCGGGTCTGCGCGCTCTGCGGATAGAAGACGTGCGCCGTACCCACGGACTGGGGAAACGACTGAACCCGGCCTGGATGCTTGTGCAGCAGGTAGCCCAGGTCGGTCGCCGGATCGTGAGTAGTGGAGATCGTGAGCAGCACAGTCACACAGTCTTCAGGACCCGGCCAGGCACGTCGCGCCTATTTTGGGCGGGCCGCCCTTGGCCAGCCAGCAGCACCGAGCCGTTGCTGAGGTAGATGTCCAGAATGTCCCCGCAGCCTAATCACTCAGACACCATATGCCCGATCCGGTCACCCGGCAGTCTCAGCGGGCGCCAGCGCGGCCGACCCCGCTGACCGGTTCATGATGAGCCAGAACATGATTACAGAGAGGGCTCGTGGCGGCCCAGAGGGCCGTGGCCCGGCGAAAAGGAGGAAGCTGTGCCCGGAATCGTTGTTGGCGTCGATGGCTCGCCTAACTCGGAACGGGCGCTCGACTGGGCGCTGAAAATTGCTGCGGGCATGCATACGTCGGCCACCGTCGTCGCCGTGCACGAGGTCGCGAAGAGCTACTGGGGACACATCCCGGTGGTCGGCCCGGCGGACACGCCGATCATGGATCAACTCCAGCAGAGCGCCGAGGAGATGACGCAACGGGCAGTCGACCGGCTTGCCGATGCCAAGCCAGAGTCTGTGCGGGTCCGTGCCGTCAGCGGCTTTGTGGTCCAGGAACTGGTGGCCGCTGCCCATGATGCGGACATGCTTGTCGTCGGCTCACGCGGGGCTCGCGGCATTGCCAAGTTTGTGCTGGGTTCGGTGGGCCATGAGGTCGTCCAGCACTCGGCAAGCCCCGTCGTGATCGTCCCGCACGCTAGGTGAGCCAACGAAATCGGCGCAACCGGCAAGCTCGGCGCCACCGCAAGCTCCTTGACACCACGCACTGACCGGCTATAACGCCGCCAGGATCAGGTAGCTATGTCGGGATAGGGCAGATCCCAGTGGCTGAGCCGGGCCGCGAACTCTCGCTGGAAGCCAAGCGGCTCGGCGTAGTCACGCTCGAATAGCGCGATGAACAGGGTCAGCAGCAGGAAGTTGTGGGCGCCGAGCTCGAACAAGGCGACGTAGTCGTGCGTCGCTAGCGCCTCGCGCTCGGCGGAGGTGAACTCGAGCCACGTGCTGCGTTCGGGCATGGCGCAGCTGAGGATCACCCCGGCGCGCTCGGCTTCCCACCACTGCACGGTGCCGCGCGGGTCCTGCCGGTAGCGCTCGACCAGGTCCGGGTCGCGGTCGATGGTGTACAGGAACTTGTTGAGCAGGTACTTGCTCACTGTGTCCGCCTCATTGGGCACCCTCCGGGTACCAGGTGAAGTACGCCTCCATGGTGTGGAAGAGGTCAAGGGAGTCCACGTAGTCTGCCGCGACCTTGTCGCCGGCGACGCCCATCATCAGCATGAAATCCATGAATCCGTGCGTAGCGTTGCCCGGCAGCCACAGGCTGTCGAGGCTGACCTCGGCGAGCGCGGAGCTCACGTCGCCGGAGGCGATCCAGCTGACCGCCTTGCGGTCGAACTCTGGATCCGGGCCGTGCGGGCCGAACTGGCGCGGGCCGCCGAGCTCCAGCGACAGGTGGCCGGTGCCGATGATGGCCACCCGCTGGTCACTGGGCCAGGACTCCACCAGTCGACGGATCGTCCGGCCTAGCTCGACGAACCGGCTTGGCTGCGGGAGCGGCGGCGCGAAGATGTTGGTGTAGACCGGCACGATCGGCAGGTCTGCCTCGGGGCGCAGCGTGATGAGCGGGCACGTGATGCTGTGGTCGATCCGCAGCTCGTTGCTGAACGCCAGATCGAAGCCCGCGTCCAGGCCCTGGCGCAGCAGGTGGGCGGACAGGTCCTCGTCACCGCGCAGGAGCATCCTGGGCAGTCCGAACTCGCGTTCCTCGTTGTAGAAGTTCGCGTCGTAAAACGGCGCCTTGCCGACCAGGAACTGCGGCATGTTGTCCAGCCAGAGCTGGTGGAAATGATCGCTGCCGACCATCACCAGCACGTCGGGGCGAGCCTGGGTAAGGGTCGCGCGGAAGGCCTCTATCTTGGCCACCCACTCATCGGCGAACGGCGGCCGGTCAGTTCCGGCCGAGGTACTCGCCTTGTAATAAAAAGGGTGATGCGTCGATGCGATGACCGCGGCGACAGTCGCCATGGCGCTCCTCAGGTTCTTCCCGGCCTGTTCTGTCCGCTAGACGGACACTAGTCCGGCGATGTGCAGTTTCGCGCCGAGCCGGTGCCGCTGTCAACCGTTGGCACTGTCAAGATGCGGCCTGTCCCACCGCGACCGTGATCTGGGGTGGTGCCTGGCACGCTGCCCAGTCCGCGCTGATCGCCCCGGCCGTCTGCAGCATCAGCGGCAGGTATCGTCCGGTCAGTACCTCCAGCGGCGTCTCGGCGGCGTGCACCGTCACATTCATCGCGGCGATCACCTCGCCGCTGCCGTCGCGCAGCGGCGCGGCTACAGATCTGATGCCGAGCGCCAATTGCTGGTCGGTCAGGGACCAGCCGCGGGCCCGGACGTCGCGCAATTCAGCGGCGCGCTCGGCGGCATCCGGTTGCCACCGGGCCGTGATCCCTGACCTGCTCGGCTCGGCGAGTACCCGGGCGGCCTGGTCCGGCGGCAGCGCCGCAAGCAGCACCTTGCCCAGCGACGTCTGCATGGCGGGGAACCGGGTGCCGATGGTCACCGCGAGCGCGATGATCTTGGGTACCGCGAACCTGGCCACATAGACGATGTCTGAGCCGTCCAGTTGCGCGATCGAGCTGGACTCGTGGGTCTGCGCCACGAGCGCCTCCAGGTGCGGCCGCGCGACCTCCCACAGGCTCCTGGACAGCACATAGCTCATGCCAAGATCGAGCACCCGCGGGGTGAGTTCGAAGCCGCCGCTGGCGGCGCGGACATAACCGAGCTCCTGCAGCGTCAGCAGCATCCGGCGGGCCGTCGGCCGGGCCAGGCCGGCGGCGGCGGCGACGGAGGTCAAAGTCATGACCGGCTGACCCGGCCGGAAGGCCCTGATCACATCGAGCCCGCGGGCCAGGGCCTCGATGAAATCCGGGCTGGTGTCCTGCCGTGCCATGCCGTCTCCTCGGTGCCGGGCGGTCTGTCCGCTGTGCGGACGGGCCCGTCTGCGAGCCGATGTTAACGGATGAATCGGCCACTTGACACCCGTCGCCAAACCGGGAACGCTTCCGGTCAGGCTCCGTTTGCCGTGATCCGGACAACTGTCCGTGACACCGGAACTGCCGGCGAGAATCGAGGTCTGCGATGACAGCAGAGTCTGCCCCAGCCGCCGATGCCGACCTGACGTCAGGTCGGCCGCTGGTATTCCGGAACGCGACGATCCTGACCATGGACGATGCGCACACCATTGAGCACAATGCCGATCTCCTGGTCATCGGCGAGCGCATCGCCGGGATCGGCAGGCAGCTCGTGGTGCCCGACGGCGCGGTGGAGGTTGACGCAACCGGTGGCCTGCTGATGCCGGGCATGATCGACACGCACCGCCACATGTGGCAGACGGCCATGCGCGGCTACGGCGCTGACTGGACGCTCACCCAGTACTTCGTCTGGTACTACCTGAACTGGGGCAAGGTCTTCCGGCCGCAGGACATCTACGCGGGCAACCTGCTGGCAGCGATGGAGGCCATCGACGCCGGGGTGACCACGACCGTGGACTGGTCGCACGGACTCCAGACGGTCGATCATGCAGAAGCGGCAGCGGACGCGCTGACGGAGGTGCCCGGCCGGTTCGTGCTGGCTTACGGCAACATCCAGGCGGGTCCGTGGGAGTGGTCCGCGGCGCCCGAGTTCCGCGACTTCGTCACCAGGCGGTTCGGCACCACCAGCGACATGCTCGGATTCCAGATGGCCTTCGACGTCACCGGCGATCCGGCCTTCCCGGAGCGGGCAGCGTTCGAAGTCGCTCGCGACCTCGGGGTCCCGGTCACGACGCACGCCGGGGTCTGGGGAGCCACCAACGACGACGGCATCCGGCTCATGCACGAGCAGGGGTTCATGACGCCGTCGACGGTCTACGTCCACGCGGCGTCCTTGACTAAAGACTCCTACCAGCGCATTGCCGCGACCGGCGGGTCGGCATCGATCTCCACCGAGAGCGAGCAGAGTGCCGGCCAGGGGTACCCGCCTTCCTCGCAGCTTCGCGAGCACGGCATCCCGGTGTCGCTGTCGATGGATACGAGCGTGTGGTGGAGCGGAGACTTGTTCTCGGCGATGCGGACGACGCTCGGCGCCGACCGGTCGCGCGAGCACCTGGAGGCGCATGCCAAGCAGGAGACCATCACGAATTGCCATCTGCGCGCCGAGGACGTCGTCGACTGGGCGACTCGCGGCGGCGCGAGGGCGCTCGGCCTGGATTCCGTTGTCGGCTCGCTAGCAGCGGGCAAGAAGGCCGACGTCGTCCTCATCAAGAACGACGCGTCCCCGGTGATGTTCCCGGTACTGAACCCGTACGGCCACGTCGCA
>DASXKI010000139.1:0-14977 GCA_036496945.1 Streptosporangiaceae bacterium
CGATCGGATCCGCCGGCACACCTCGAGCCCGTCGATCCGGGGGAGGCCAATATCGAGCACGATGAGGTCGATGCCGCCGTTCTTGGCCGCCTCCAGAGTGCCCGGCCCATCAGAGGCGACGTCCACCTCGTAGCCCTCGCGCCGCAGCGCTCGCGCTAGCGGCTCGGAGATTGCCGGATCGTCCTCGGCGAGCAAAACGCTGGTCATGCCTTCGATGGTAGGGCCGATCTGGTGATTCGCAGCCCGCTACACGCACCGCGTACCGATGTCTTGCCGCCGCTTGACCTCGCGTTGCGGGAAATGATCTGCTTCGCGCCAGATTCTGCGACGGCTGTTTCTGCGACGGCCGCTGACGCGACGGGCGCAACTGCGACCGGCGCCACGGCGACGGCCCGCCGCGAGCAATGCCATGGTCTAGACCGGGGTCACCCCGTGCCGGCGGCGAGAGAACGACCGGTCCTTGCCGCGGGCGACGGCGAACCGGCGGATCAGTTGTCCGCGCAGGTCCTCCGGCTCGACCACGTCGTCGACCACGAGCTCGCCTGCCAGCCGGAGGACGTCGATGTCGGCCTCGTACTCCTCGCGCAGCCGCTCGGTCTCGGCTTCCCGCGCTTCAGCCGATTCCAGCGCCGCCAGCCGGTTGTAGTAGACGGCGTTGACCGCGGCCTCCGCGCCCATCACCGCGATCTTGGCCGTAGGCAGCGCCAGCGTGGCGTCCGGCTCAAAACCTGGCCCGGCCATCGCGTACAGGCCCGCCCCGTAGGCCTTCCGCACGATGACGCAGATCTTCGGGACCGTCGCCTCTGACACTGCGCTGATCATCTTGGCGCCGTGCCGGATGATGCCCTGTCGCTCGACCGCGGTGCCGACCATGAAGCCAGGCACGTCGGCCAGGAACAGCAGCGGCACGCTGAAGGCATCGCACAGCTGGATGAACCGCGTCGCCTTGTCGGCGGAGTCGACGAACAAGACGCCGCCCTTGAACATCGGATTGTTGGCCACCACGCCGATCGGCTGGCCGTCCAGACGGGCGAACCCGACGACGAGCTCGCGGGCCCACAGGGCGTGCACCTCGAACAGCGAGTCCTCGTCTACCAGCCCGCGCACGTACCGACGCATGTCGAAGGCCTGCCGCTCGCTCGCCGGCACCATCGCCCGCAGATCGACAGCCAGCGGCGCCCGGCTCGGCGCGGAAGGCGGCGCGAGCTGCCAGTTGCCCGGCAGGTACGACAGGTAGGACTGCACCGCGCCGATCGCCTCGGCCTCGGTCGACGCCAGGAAGTGACCCACCCCGGACACCGAGCAGTGCATCCGCGCGCCGCCCATTTCCTCCAGCGTGGTGTGCTCGCTGACCACCATCTCGACCATCCGCGGGCTGCCCAGGTACATCGAGGCGTTGCCGTCCACCATGGCGACGAAGTCGCAGAACGCCGGGATGTAGGCGCCGCCGGCCGCTGACGGGCCGAACAGCGCGCAGACCTGCGGGATCGAGCCCGATGCCCGGACCTGGGTGTGGAAGATCTTGCCTGCGCCCCGCCGGCCAGGGAACATCTGCACCTGATCGGTGATCCGGGCCCCGGCCGAGTCCACCAGGTAGATCATCGGCAGGCCGTCGGCGTAGGCCTGCTCGATCACCCGGATGATCTTCTCGACCGTGCGGGCGCCCCACGATCCGGCCTTGACTGTCGAGTCGTTGGCCATCAGCGCGACGGGCCTGCCATCGATCGTCGCGGTGCCGGTGATCACGCCGTCAGCGGGCAGGCCGCTGGCCAGCACGTTGGCGAAGGCACCGTTTTCCGTGAAGCTGCCCGCATCGACCAGCATCTCAATCCGGTCCCGGGCAAACAGCTTGCCTTGTGCCGCTGCCTGCTCGTGATAGCGCGGCGCGCCGCCGCGGGAGATCCGCGCCCTGATCTCGGCCAGGTCGGGATGGCCGGAGGCCGGCCCGGGTCCGGGGTCGCCGTCTCCGCTGCCCCCCGCCGTCCCGGTACCGCCGGCCATTCCGGTAGCTGCTGCTTCGTCAGTGCTCACGCTCGCGAGCGTACGACAGGCATGGCCAGGCGCGGCACGCCGGAGACCACGGTTCTTACAACGCGACAATCCGGGAACGGGGTCCAGCCCGCAGCACTTGCGACGGCAGCTTGCGGCCGATGATCCGCTCGGCATCCGCCGCAGCCTCGATCATGGCCTCGAGGTCGATGCCGGTCGCGACGCCCATGTCCTCGACCATGTGAACTAGTTCTTCGGTGGCGATGTTGCCGGTCGCGCCCGGCGCGTACGGACAGCCGCCCAGCCCTCCGACGGACGCATCGAAGTCGGCGACGCCCAGCTCGAGTGCCGCCAGCACGTTGGCCAGCCCGGTGCCCCTGGTGTTGTGGAAATGCAAGTTCAGGCCGGCATCGGGGTGCGCCGACCGGAACTCGCCGACGAGCGCGTACACCCGGCCGGGCGTCGCCATGCCGGTCGTGTCCCCGAACGAGACGGTGTCGGCCCCGTCGGCCACCGCCCGCCCGGCGGTCGCCACCACACGCTCGACCGGCACGTCACCCTCATACGGGCAGCCCCAGGCGGTCGACACGATCACCTGGCAGCTCGCGCCGCGACTGTGGGCCAGCGCGATGATCTCGGCGATGTCGTCGAGCGATTCCGCAGTGCTCCGGTTGACGTTCTTGCGGTTGTGGGTGTCGGAGGCCGACACCACGGCCTCGATCTCGGTGAGCCCGCTGTCGAGCGCGCGGACGGCGCCGCGAAGGTTCGGCACCAGCGCGGAGTACCGGACACCGCTGGCGCGCTCGATGCCCTGCCAGACCGCGTCCGCGTCCGCCATCTGCGGGATCGCCTCCGGCCGGACAAAGGAAACGGCCTCGATCCGCTGCACCCCGGTCGCCGACAGCCGGTCGATCAGCTGGATCTTGGCCTGCGTGGACACGGGCTGCTCGTTCTGGAGCCCGTCTCTCGGTCCGACCTCGCGGACCGAGATCTGGCGGGGCAAGTCTGACACCGGCGGCCTCGTTCCGAAAAGAATTTCGTGCTTGTCAGGTTAACCAGGAGGTCGCTACCGGTGTTCCTGGCCTACTGCTGGTCCCTGGCCAGCCGGGCCTGCTCATCCTCCACGAGCTGGAACAGCGTCGCCTGCACGTCCTGGACATGCGGGATCTCCGTGAGGACGAGCTGGCCCTGCTCGCCCGGCGACTCCACCACCAGGCGGCCGCAGCCGAGCACGCGGTCGAGCACCCCTTGGGCGAAGGAGACGTCGCTGATCCGCGTCAGCGGGAAGTCGCGGCCCGTCCTGCTGAGGATGCCGGCGCGCAGCCGGAGCCGGCGGTTGGTCAGCTCATAGCTCGTGGTGCGCCAGCGCAGCAGCGGGACGGCGACGAAGAGGATCACAATGACCAGCGCGACGGCGCCGAGGCCGAGCCGGCCCGCGGCAGCGTTGCGAACCGGGGCCACGAGCAGGAGCAGGACCAGCAGCGCGAGCACTGTCGCGGCCAGGACGAATATCGGCCGGAGCACTGTCTTCCAGTGCTGATGCAACTTCAGGACGAGATGCTCTCCCTCGGAGAGGCCTGCCGCGGTGGCCATAGGCCCAATCGTGACATGTAGCGCTGCATTGCGCGCGCGCCTCGCTCACGCCCGGTCTGGCGGCCCAGTTCGGCGGCCCAGTTCGGCGGCCCAGTCTGGCAGCCCAGTTCGGCGCCCGGCCTCAGGGCTCGGGCCGGACGTGCACGACGTCGCCGGCGCTGACCGCATGCTCGCCGTCGGCCGCGCTGACGAGCAGCCGGCCAACGCTGTCCACGTCACTGGCCCGGCCGGTGAGCACGCTGCCGCCGGGCAGTTCCACGCGGACGTCCCGGCCGACGGTCGAGCACGATCGCAGGTACTCCGCGTGCAGGCCGGATGCCACCGCGTCCCCTGGCTGCGGGCCGTTCGCCCAGCGCATGTACCAGTGCTCGAGCTCAGCCGCGATCGCAACCAGGATGGCCTCCCGGCTGGCGTCGGCCGCGCCCTCGAGCCACAGCGACGTGGCCTGGCCGGACGGCAGTTCCTCCTGCTCGGCGCTGACGTTCAGGCCGATGCCCACGACGATCGCGTCGCCAGCCTGCTCCGCGAGGATGCCGGCTAGCTTGCCGCCGCGGGCCGGTTCTGCTGACGTCGCCAGCACGTCGTTGGGCCACTTCAGGCTCACGTCCACGCCGGTCGCGGTCCGGAGCGCCGACGCCACTGCGACACCGGTCAGCAGCGGCAGCCAGCCCCGGCTGGCCGGGGGGACGCCCGCTGGCCGCAGCAGCACCGAGAACGTCAGCGCTGCGCCTGGCTGGCTCTGCCAGCTGCGGTCGAGGCGGCCGCGGCCGGCCGTCTGCTCCTCGGCCACCAGGATCAGGCCGGCCGCCGCGCCAGCCCTGGCGGCGGCGAGCAGGTCGGCGTTGGTCGAGCCGGTCTGCGCCACCACGTCCACGGCGGTGTACAGGCGAGATCCGGTCAAGATCGCAGTGCGCAGCGATGCCGCCGACAACGGCGTGCGCTGCGGAGGTCGCGTCATGCTGGTCACGTGGCTAGCCTCTCGCGGCCGCTCAGCAGACGTGCGGTCGGCACCCTCGCAGCGGCGTGCGGCAGTTCTGCCCTAACCTGTCCGGCATGGCCAACGATGCATCCGCGCCGCTCGGCGCAGAGCTAGCCAGTACCGGGCAGGCCGAGCCGAACCTGCACACCACGGCGGGCAAGCTAGCCGACCTGGAGAAGCGCAGGTACGAAGCCGTGCATGCGGGCGCCGCCCGACAGGTCGAGCGCCAGCACGCCAAGGGCAAGATGACCGCGCGCGAGCGGATCGACGCCTTGCTCGACACCGGCTCGTTCACTGAGTTCGACGAGCTGGCCAGGCATCGGGCCACGGACTTCGGGATGGCAGCCACGCGGCCCTACGGGGACGGCGTGGTGACCGGCCACGGGACGATCGACGGCCGGCCGGTCGCCGTGTTCAGCCAGGACTTCACCGTCAACGGCGGATCGCTCGGCGAGGTATACGGCGAAAAGATCGTCAAGGTCATGGACTACGCGCTGAAGACCGGCTGCCCGATGATCGGGATTAACGACAGCGGCGGCGCCCGTATCCAGGAGGGCGTGGTCGCGCTCGGCCTCTACGGCGAGATCTTCTACCGGAACGTCATCTCCTCCGGCGTCATCCCGCAGATCTCCCTGATCATGGGGCCGTGCGCCGGCGGTGCGGTGTACTCGCCCGCGATCACCGACTTCACCCTGATGGTGGACAAGACCTCGTACATGTTCATCACCGGGCCGGACGTGATCAAGACGGTGACCGGCGAAGAGGTCAGCCAGGAGGATCTCGGCGGCGCGCAC
This sequence comes from Streptosporangiaceae bacterium, assembly GCA_036496945.1. Taxonomy (GTDB): domain Bacteria; phylum Actinomycetota; class Actinomycetes; order Streptosporangiales; family Streptosporangiaceae; genus JAJYUU01. The sequence continues at coordinate 5,356 of DASXKI010000139.1, forward strand.
GCGCACAACGTGAAGTCCGGCGTCGCTCACTACCAGGCCGCCGACGAGCCGGACTGCCTGGAGTTCGCTCGCGAGCTGCTGTCCTATCTGCCGTCCAACAACCTGGACGAGCCGCCTGCGGGACCGGCGGCGGCCGATCCGGCGGCCGCGCTCGAGCTCACCGACTCAGACGCCGAGCTCGACACGCTGATCCCCGACTCACCTCGCCAGCCCTATGACATGCACCAGGTCATCCAGCATGTCCTAGACGACGGCGAGTTCCTGGAGATCCACGCCGGATTCGCGCAGAACATCCTGGTGGGCTTCGGCCGGGTCGACGGCGCATCGGTCGGGGTCGTGGCCAATCAGCCGATGCACTCGGCGGGAACCCTGGACATTGACGCGTCCGAGAAGGCCGCCCGGTTTGTCCGTACCTGCGATGCTTTCGGGATCCCGGTGCTGACCTTCGTGGACGTGCCTGGCTTCCTGCCCGGCACGGGGCAGGAGTGGGGCGGGATCATCCGGCGCGGCGCCAAGCTGATCTACGCCTACGCCGAGGCGACCGTGCCCAAGATCACCGTCATTACGCGCAAAGCCTACGGCGGCGCCTACGACGTCATGGGGTCCAAGCACCTCGGCGGTGATATCAACCTGGCCTGGCCGACGGCCCAGATCGCCGTTATGGGCGCGGACGGCGCGGTCGACATCCTCTACCGGCGCGACCTGGCGGCGGTCACCGACCCGCAGGAGCGGGCAGCCCTGCGCAAGGCGAAGTCGGCCGAGTACGAGGACACACTGTTCAACCCCTACATCGCGGCCGAGCGCGGCTATGTGGACGCCGTGATCAGGCCAGCCGAGACGCGGTCTCAGGTAACCAGGGCGCTACGGGCCCTGCGCACCAAGCGGCAGACCCTCCCGCCCAAGAAGCACGGCAATATCCCGCTGTAAGGCGGACCAGCCGTCGTGGCGCAGCAAGCCCGCCATCGCTGCGGCCGCTCTGGCCTGGCCCGGCGAAAGGCCTGACCAGGGCGGGAACGGCACATCGTGACCGTCTGATCGCTTTGCGGTACGGCCTTCTAGCCGGTCAGGGCTCGCGAGAGCGATTAGAGTCGTCAGTACTATGACCGAAACTGGCCCGCCGCTGCCGCTGTTGTCCCGCTACGCGATCATGGTCGACGTCGGGTACATCTACGCGTCCGCTGGCGAGTTGCTCTTCAGCGCTGCGTCCAGGCGCGAGTACCGGGTCGACGCCGACAAGCTGATCCAGGCGCTGACCAGGCACGCAGAGGATCACGTCCGGGGCGAGCTGTTGCGGATCTACTGGTACGACGCGGCCAGAGACCGGGTGCCGACGATCGACCAGCGCGTCATCGCCCAGATGCCGTGGGTCAAGCTACGTCTGGGGAATCTGAACGCCCGGGGCCAGCAGAAGGGCGTGGACGCCCAGATCCGTGCCGACATGGAGGCGCTGGCCAGGCACCGGGCCATCACCGACGCGATCCTGGTCGCCGGGGACGAGGACATGGTGCCGGCGGTCGAGGCAGCACAGGCCTTCGGCGTCCGTATCCACCTGTGGGGCGTGGAGCCGCCATACGGCACGAACCAGGCCGAGCGGCTGGTCTGGGAGTCTGACACGGTCGATGTGCTCGAGCGGTCCTTCGTCGAGCCGTACTTCACCCGGCAGCTGGCACCCGAGTCGGCGCAGGCCTCGGCCGCCGAGCCGGGACCGGCCAGGGCAAGCCAGTCCGTCCCGGCGCACACCGTGCAAGGCGCCCCGTCGCCAGCCCAGGTGTTCGGGGAGCGGCACTCGAGGCAGTTCTCCAGGCCGTTCCCGGTCCCGCACATGCCGTCGGCCCGGCTCGGTCCTGACCGCGAACGGGTCGAGGAAGCCGGGGAGCACGTCGCGCAGAAGTGGATACTGACGCGTGGCGAGGACAACATCCGGGACCTGTTGCCCGGCCCCATCCTGCCGCCGGTCATCGACAAGGAGCTGCTCGTCGACGCGGAGAAGGAGCTCGGCCAGTCGCTGCGCGCCTACCAGGAAGCCAGGGAGTGGCTGCGCGATGCCTTCTGGGCTAGAGTGCATCGCCAGTTCGGTCTCGGGGTCGGCAAGTCGAAAGGCTGAGTACATGTCGCAGGGTTCGGCCGCGACCCCGGCCGCTGCACAGGTGCGGCCGCTGCTGACCGTCGCGCGCGGCGAGCCGACGCCCGTCGAACTCGCTGCACTCACGGTCGTGATCGGGGCCCTGGCGCGCCGCGGCAGCCAGCGCCCAGCCGTTCAGCGTGCCCGTGGCTCGCAATGGGCCGCCAGACACCGGATGATGCGGCCACCGCTGGCAGCCGGACCGGGTGCCTGGCGGGCGAGCGCCCTGCCGCGCTAGCCCGGCCGTTCGCCAGTCCCTCCGCGCCGGCTCCGGCGCCGTTCGCCGCTGCTCAGGCGCGGGTTCTCGTAGTCCTGGTGCGCCCAGCGGCACGGCCGGCCGCCCGGCCAGAGCGGCCCGTTCTCACCTAGACTCCTCACAGTCGAAAGGAGACGATGCGGTGCACAAGGTCCTGATCGCCAACCGGGGCGAGATCGCGGTGCGGATTGTGCGCGCTTGCCGCGACGCCGACCTCGCGAGCGTGGCCGTCTACGGCGAGGCTGACCTGGATGCGCTGCACGTCACGATGGCCGACGAGGCCTACGCGCTCGGTGGCCAGAGCGCGGCTGAGAGCTACCTGGACATCGCGAAGATTCTCAAGGCAGCGGCCGACAGCGGCGCCGACGCCGTGCACCCCGGCTACGGCTTCCTGGCGGAGAACGCCGAGTTCGCCCGCGCTGTCATGGAGGCGGGCCTGACCTGGATCGGCCCCCCGCCCGCCGCGATCGAGGCACTCGGGGACAAGGTGCAGGCGCGCCACATCGCCAAGCAGGTCGGGGCGCCCCTAGCGGCGGGCACCGACGGACCGGTCAGCGGCCCCGAGGAGGCAGCCGCGTTCGCGGCCGAGTACGGGCTGCCGATCGCGATCAAGGCGGCGTTTGGCGGCGGCGGCCGCGGCCTGAAGGTCGCCAGGACCACCGAGGAGATCGCCAGTCAGTTCGAATCAGCGGTACGCGAGGCGGTCGCTGCCTTCGGCCGTGGCGAGTGCTTCGTGGAGCGCTACCTCGACAGGCCGCGGCACGTCGAGACGCAGTGCCTCGCCGATGCGCACGGCAACGTGGTGATCGTCTCCACCAGGGACTGCTCGCTTCAGCGCCGCCATCAGAAGCTGGTGGAGGAGGCGCCGGCCCCGTTCCTCTCCATCGAGCAGGACAAGCAGCTACGGACGGCGTCGGCCGATATCCTGCGCGCCGCCGGCTACGTGGGTGCCGGGACCTGCGAGTTCCTGATCGGCCAGGACGGCACCGTGTCGTTCCTCGAGGTGAACACGCGGCTGCAGGTGGAGCACCCGGTCACCGAGGAGGTCAGCGGCATCGACTTGGTGCGGGAGATGTTTCGTATCGCGGACGGCGAGCCGCTGACCTACGGCGACCCCGAGGTGCGCGGCCACTCGATCGAATTCCGGATCAATGCCGAGGATGCCGGCCGCGGCTTCCTGCCAGCGCCGGGCACGATCACCAGCTGGCGGCAGCCCTCGGGCCCCGGCGTGCGCCTGGATGCTGGTTACACGGCCGGAATGACGGTGCCTCAGGCTTTCGACTCGCTCATCGCCAAGCTGATCGTGACCGGCGCGACCAGGGCGCAGGCGCTGGAGCGCGCACGGCGAGCCCTGGCCGAATTCGAGATCGACGGCATGCCGACGGTGCTGCCGTTCCATCGCGCCGTCGTGGAAGATCCGGCCTTCACCAGTGAGCCGTTCAGCGTGCATACCCGCTGGATCGAGACTGAGTTCGCCGCCGCCATCCCGCCATACTCCGGCGGTGCAGCAGCGGCTGACGACGCTGAGCCGCGGGAGCGGATTACGGTCGAGGTCGGCGGCAAGCGCCTGGAGGTCACGGTCCCGGCCGGCCTCGGCGGCACCGGCGGCGCGGCTGCGGCGGGTCCGCGGCCGAAAGGTGGCGCGCGGCGCGGCGGCGCGGCGGGCGGCGCGCAGACCGGAGACGAACTCGTGAGCCCGATGCAGGGCACTATCGTCAAGATCGTCGCCGCTGACGGCGAGCAGGTCTCGGCCGGCGACACCATTGTGGTGCTCGAGGCGATGAAGATGGAGCAGCCACTGACCGCGCATAAGGCCGGCACGGTCACCGGCCTGTCCATCAGCGTCGGCCAGACAGTACCGGCCGGAGCCGTGATCTGCCAGCTCCGCTGATGACCAGGCTGCCCGGCGATCCCGGCGTCCTAGGCTGGCTGAAGTTCGCGGCAGGCTTCCGCCTGCCGGCCGAGAACCTGGACTGGGTGCGGCACGAACTGACCGACGCCGGCTGGCGCCTGCGCACGGTGCTGCGCCACCTGGCCCTGATCATCCCGATCTGCGCGATTGTCGCCGCGCTCTTGCTGCTGCTGTTGCCCGCGCCGGCCTGGTTCGCGGTCATGATGTGCGCACTCATCTTGTGCGGCAGCGTGTTCACGGTTGCCGCCTATGCCGACGACATCAGGGCGACGCGACTGCGCCAGCACGGCCTAGACGTCCCCGACGACCCCGACCTCGGCCACCCGACCCACTAGCGCGGGACCTCGAGCGGCACCGCAGCACGGGCGCAGCCGCCAAGCGGATGGCGCCGCCCTCGAGCGGATGGCGTCCCCCTCAAGCGGATTGCGCCGCTCTCAAGCGCAGGGCCCAGCCCTCGGGCGGTGGCCACGAGGCCAGCAGGAGACCGCCGCCCGCCCCTTAGCGGATTGCGCCGCCCTCAAGCGCATGGCCCAGCCCTCGGGCGGATGGCCACGAGGCCGCAGGAGACCACCGCCCGGCCCTTTTGGGCGAATTGCTCGGCAGCACATGATCATTTGCCGAACGTATGCACCTCCGGTACGAAGATTTCGTACTAGCGGTACACGCGTTTGGGGACCGCCCCCTGAAACGGCAATCCGGCATCGCGATTTGCCCGATTTGCTGAGCCGCTGCCGACAACCCAGCCCAGGTTCGCACCTTTCGTCTAGGTTATGCGAATTGCTCCAGCGACCGGGTGAGCACCTCAGGGACCGCTTGTACCGCAGGGGCGCGAAAACGCCCGCCCCAGCGGTACAAACGATTGACTGTGGGGCCCATGAGGCGGCTCTACGCGCCAGGATTGCCTCGATTTACGGCTTACAGGCTGTCCTCGGCGGGCTGCATGAGCTTGCGGGCTGCCTCGGTCAGGCTGCCGGACAGAGACGGGTAAACGGCGAACGTGTGCGCGACGTGGTCGACGCTCAACTGCCGCTCGACCGCGAGTGAGATGGCAAGGATCAGCTCGCTGGCGCGCGGCGCCACGATGACGCCGCCGAGCACGGTGCCGCTACTGCGGCGCGCGATCAGCTTGACGAAACCGTCACGGAAGCCCTGCATCTTCGCTCTGGCGTTTGTCGCCAGCGGCAGCTTGACCACGACGGCATCGGGGATGTCGCCCGAAGCAACCGCCTTCTCCGGTACGCCGACGGTCGCGATCTCCGGCTCGGTGAAGATCGTGGCGGCCACGTTACTGAGGCGAAGCGGCTTGACCGCCTCGCCGAGCGCGTGCCACATCGCGATGCGCCCCTGCATGGCCGCCACGGAGGCCAGCATCAGTACGCCCGTGCAGTCGCCTGCGGCGTAGACGCTGGGCGCCGAGGTACGCGAGACCTTGTCAACGTGGACGAAGCCGTGGTCATCGACGTCGACGCCAGCCTCGGCGAGGCCCAGCCCGGTGGTGTTCGGCACCATGCCGACCGTCAGCAGGCAGTGCGTGCCGCGCACCGTGCGGCCATCGCTCAGGGTGACGGCCACGCCGTCACCGGTGCGGCTGACGCGGTCGGCCCTGGACTGGCCGAGCACCGTCATGCCGCGGCGCCGGAAGACATCCTCCACAACGACGGCCGCGTCCGCGTCCTCGTGCGGCAGCACCCGGTCGCGTGACGACACGAGAGTCACCTGCGATCCGAGCGCCTGGTAGGCGCTAGCAAACTCAGCGCCGGTGACGCCTGAGCCGACCACGATCAGCTCGGCCGGCAACTCGGTCAGGTCATACAACTGACGCCAGTTCAGGATGCGCTCGCCATCGGGCTCGGAGCCGGGCAGCACCCGGGGCTGCGCACCGGTCGCGATCAGCACCGCGTCCGCCTCGATCTCGGTGTCGCCGGCGACGACTTTGCGCGGGCCGGCGAGCCGGGCGGTCCCCGAGATGACTTTGACTCCCTCGGCCGACAACCGCGATGCGACGTCGGCGGACTGAGCCCTGGCCAGGGACTGGACCCTGGCATACAGGCGGGGCGCATCGAGGAGCGCGGCCCCGCTCGCGGCCGCATTGAGGCGGATGCCCAGGCTCGAGGAGCCCTCCAGCGCCGCCATCATGCCGGACGTGGCGATCAGGGTCTTGGAGGGCACGCAGTCAGTGAGCACACAGGCACCGCCCAGGCCGTCCCGTTCGATGACGGTGACGTCGGCGCCGAGCTGAGCGGCGACCAGGGCCGCCTCGTATCCGCCCGGCCCGCCGCCGATGATCGCGATCCTCCCGCGCGGCTGGCTCACGTTATCCAATTCTGTCGCATCCAGGCTGTGACGGCGACAGCGGCACCGGCTCGGGGACGTGCGGCCGCGTTAGCCAGCAATGGCCGCGAGCGGCTCGTACGCTTGTCTATCGTGGCGATATATGCGGCCTACGGCAGCAACATGGATCCCGCGCAAATGGCGCGTCGCTGCCCGCATTCACCGCAGGAGGGCGCTGGCTGGCTCGAAGGCTGGCGCCTGACCTTCGGCGGCGAGGATCTTGGCTGGGAAGGAGCTCTCGCGACCGTCGTCGAGGACGAGGGCGAGCGCGTCTTTGTTGTCCTGTACGAGGTTTCTGAGTCCGATGAGAACGCGCTCGACCAGTGGGACGGCGTCACTCTCGGCTACTACCGCAAATCGAAGGTGCGTGTCAGCACGCTCGACGACGATGTGGTGGCCTGGCTGTACGTACTCAACGACTACGAGGGGGGCCTGCCATCGGCTCGCTACCTCGGCATCATGGCCGATGCTGCGGAAGCGGCCGGAGCGCCATCGGATTACGTGGCGTGGCTGCGCAGCCGTCCGTGCGCGTCCGTGGCGAACTAGCGGCTACGGCTTCCGGCCTGGCGGAGTTACCTCGCCAGGACAAGCGCCAGCAAGGTCGCAGCCGACGCCAGCAGGTAGGCGACGGGCGGCCAAGCCCATCGACTCTCCAGCATGGCCTGCGGCGCCCCGCGCTGCTGAGCGGCAGTCGACCTGCGGCGCAGCTCGGCCGCCATCAGGTTCACTGGGTCCGGCCGCCTGAGCGCGCTGATCTCGGCTGTGGTCCGGCTGGTCACGCGGGCCTCATGTCGCTCTGCCCGCACCTGAGTCCGGAGCCGAGAGCGACGGCCTGAATACAGCGCCCAGCAGTAGATGATTTTGTTCTTGCCCGGACCCGGGCGGGCGCACGTGACTTCCACCGAGTCGCCGAGGCGAACGCCATTCACGGCACCCCAGCGCACCACGTGATCGCGGTACGGGTTGTAGACGGAGACCGCGTCGTTGTCGGCAACGACCCGGGGCCGCAGGGTGCAGGCGTACACCACTGCGGTCACGGCCAGCAGTCCGGCCGTCAGCTCGAACGAGAAATAGTCGTGATCCTGGACGGCGACGTCGAGGAAGTTGAAGAGCGCGAAAGCAACCCAAAGCCACCAAAGGATGAGGGGACCGCCGCGGCGGAACACGGTTTTGCCCTCGGCAGTGGTTTTCCACGGCATGCTGGCGGCGGCAGCGCCGCCCGCTGACATGACCTGGCTGACCGAAGGCGTCGCCAGGGCAGGCTCCGTCGCCTGGGCGGGCTCGGTCGCGGCGCTATTCGATGTAGGCGCCGCCGACGCGTGGTCAGCCGCCGGTGCCTTATCGTGCCGGGTCGACATGCGTGCCACCTGCCACTCCACTAGCTCAGCTCGGTTGCGGGAGCGGCCAGCTACGCCGCACGACCATCGCCGATCGTGCGGCCAGGGCCTGCCTGCTGTCCCGGCGACTTACTGTATGCGCAATGACCCGGCCTGGTCGATTTGCGCCGGTCAAGACCCAGTCGTTCGCCGGCAAACGATGCAACAGGCCCGCGGCCGCCACGACATGGCAACGGCAGCAATGAGCCTCACCTATCGGTCGGACGCGGCATTCTCCGACGATGGCCGCATCAACCTGACGGACACCAGTGCCCAGACGCCGATCAGTACGAGCCAGACGACCAGCGGCACCCAAGGATGAAGTCGCGCACTCGGATAGAACCCAGAGGTCAAAGGCGCGTATCCGACCCAGCCGAAGGGGGCCCCGCTGCCGAGGATGGCGAGGTAACTGCCCAAAGCTCCGAGCGCAAGGCCAAGCGCGATGACCACTACGACCCGCTGAGCCTTGCTAAGCCCGTCAATCCGGCGCATAAGCGGAATCCTGCCATATTCACCGCGCCGCGGCAGGCCGGAAGGGCCCCGAGCCATTACTGCCATGCTGACGGCGACAGCCCAGCCGCCCCTGCACGGTTCCCAGAACTCACGATCAGTAGTGAGCTCGGACAGCCTCGCCGCGGTGATTGCCCTCGTCCTCAATGGCTCCTGTCGGCTTGGCAGACAGCTTGACGCCATCTTGCATCGCTGTCAGGGCCGTGGCCGCCATGAGCCGAACGCCGTAGCCAATCGCCCGCTCATCCACATCGAACACGGCCTGGTGAATGTCAAAATCAGCCGCCGACCCTGGTGCCCTGGTGCCTAGCCGCGCGAGCGCGCCCGGGATCGAGTCGAGGTACCAGGCGAAGTCCTCGCCGCCCAGGCTCTGGGGCGCCTCAGTGATGGAATCAGGGCCGAGCACGCGATCTGCCGCTGCCTCGAACATGGCAGTGCTGATGGCCTCGTTCACCGTGGGCGGCACATTGCGCTGGTAACTGATCTCCGGCACCACGCCGTAGGCGCTCGCGACCGACTCCAGTAGCGCCTTGACCAGGTCAGGCGCCTCGTGCCAGGCCGCATCGTCGAGGCACCGAACTGTGCCTTCGACGAAGCCGTCGTCGGGGATTGCGTTGGCCGCGCTGCCTGCGCTGACCCGGCCCCAGACAAGGCTCAGGCTGGACCGCGGGTCGACGCGGCGCGACAGCGCTGCTGGCAGCTCGGTGATGATCTTGCCGAGCGCGTACACCAGGTCTGCGGTCAGGTGCGGCCGCGCCGTGTGCCCGCCGGGACCGGTGACCTTGACCATCAGCTTGTCGCAGGCCGCAGTGATGGGGCCGGTCCTGGTACCGATCTTGCCGACATCCAGCCGAGGGTCGCAGTGCAGCGCGAAGATGCGGTCCACCGACGCAATGCCGCCGGCAGCCATCACGTCGATGGCGCCGCCGGGGACCTCCTCGGCTGGCTGGAAGATCAACCTGACCTTGCCGCGCAGCACCCGCGCGGCGGCGGCGCGGGCGAGAAACAGGCCGGCCCCTAGCAAAATGGCGGTGTGCACGTCGTGCCCGCACGCGTGGCAGGCACCCCGGTTCAGGGACCGGTACGGCACGTCCTTCTCGTCATTGATCGGCAGG
>DASXKI010000140.1:0-43868 GCA_036496945.1 Streptosporangiaceae bacterium
GTCTTGTAAACGGCAGGTCAGCGGTTCGATCCCGCTCACCGGCTCCACCACACCGCAGGCTTGTGACCTGCAACAGCGTGTCTGCCGACGGTCCGGCCACACGCTGCGGAGCGGTTCGGGAGTCCGAAGGGTGCCCAAGACGTTTGGCCGTCATCTCGCCTTCGACTTCCGCGGGATCGGCGTGACCGTGCCGGCCGCCCCCCAGGCCAGTTTGGCGAGGACCGACGTGTGCGTGTCCCCGGTCAGCTTGCTCGTCTAGTGATCGAGCCGTTCCTAAACGACACCGATATCGACCCTGCCCGCGAGCGCGTAGGTCGCATAGCCGTGCCGCAGCCATTGCAGCCGAACCGGAGGCAGGCCGGTCCCGAACGACAACCGCTCAAAGGTGTCCGTCAGCGCGTCAGATCCCCAAGCGAGCCGGTCGGCGATCTGCCGCTTCCGCCATGCCCTAAGCGTCTTGACCGCGTCCTTGTGCGGCTACATAGCTGCAATCCTTCCAACGACGCCCGCTCGTCCGTTCCATCTGCCATCGTCCTTCCCGGTTACGACGCTCTGCTGCTCAGCTGCGACACGCGACCGCGCGACACGCCGAGTATCTGGGCGGTGTCCGAGACCGACAACCCAGCAGCGCGCAGGTCATCGGCGAGCCGCCGCTTCGCCGCAGCCGCGTCTCTCTGAGCGCGCTCAGCTGCGTCGACCTGGGCACGCACGGTTGTCACCTTCTCTCCGAGCGCGCCGAGCTCAGGAGTGATGACGACCTCGGCGCCGCTGACGTCGGTGTCAGTAAGTGTCTCGATGTAGTCGCGGACCATCTGGTCAGCGGTCGCGAGTGTCTTCGACTGAGTCACACCGATGCCATCGATGTGAAGTTCCCAGCCGTGCTTCCACCGTTTTGCCATGACGGTGTAGGTGGTCTTGGTCTCGGTTGCCGTGCTTGTCGTGGTGGTGGTGTTGTGGTCGGTGATCATGGTCCGCAGCGCCCCTCGGGACTGTGCTCTCCCTCTCCGGTGTTCGTTCCGTTGCTCTCCTATGTCCCCGCTATGAAGTGCCGTCGCCGACACGATCACTGAAGCCAGCCCGGTGGGAGGCAGGAGAGCTTGGTGATCGTGTCGGCGACTACGCCAGGCGAGACTTTCCTGGCTTGCGTCACGATTGCGATGTGCTGTCCGCAGGGGCAATACCACTTGATGTGGTCGCCTTTACCCTGCTTCCATGTGCAGTCGTTGGCTAAGAGCGCCTGCTCGACTTCCCGGTACTTCATAGCGGTTGCCACACTATTAGTTTAGCGCACCTAGACACCGGCTGTATACTTGTCTTGACACTGCCCGTCCTATACCGCGCTCTGGCCCACCGCCGCTAGTGCGGCCTGCCCGCGCCGACTACTTCCAGACCCTGTTCGGCGGAGGCCCTTGACGGTCCTCACCTGGAGCGAGTAGTACGCCGAGCGCGGTGGCACCGCATCGACCCATTCACCGGCAATCACAACACCCCGGAGCGTGATTTTGATGGGTTCCGGAATCGCCCGGAACGTATCAACAGCGGGGGATGCTATCGATGGGCGTTCATCGGCAAGGATCGGCTCATGACTACTTCAAGTAGTCATCGCATCATGGTCGACCGCCTGCGGTGCCGCACACAGGGGTTGGCGTCGCACAGCACGATGAGCGGCATCGGGCTAATCCTCGCCGAGATCCCGGCTATGAGGTGAACGGGGCTCGTGCTCGGCGGCCCGGGCCAAGCAGCGGAAGCTAGTGGGGCAACCCGGCTAGGGCCTGCTCGACGACGGCCTCGGACTGGCGCCAGAGGATCTCCTCGACGGTGTCGGCCGGGGACATCGCTGATGTGTCGAGCCAAAGACCGATCCGCGGGGTGGTGGCGAGCTGCTCGTCGAGGTCCTCGGCCGTGAACTCGCCGGGTCGGTAGGCGGTCTTGCCTGTCGCCGCGTGCCGAAGCTGCTCCCGCTGCCAGACGACGGCCACCGACGGCCGCAGGACAACCAGATGCCGGGGCCGGGCTGTGACGGACTCCAGCCAGCGGGGCACATCGGAGCCGAAGATGTTGTCCTGCACCATCGTGGTGAAGCCCGCCGTGCAGTACTCGTCGGCCGCAAGCGCCGCGAGCCCGTACCGCAGGTCAAGAAGCCGCCTGGCCTCATCGGCGCGGGCATCACCGGCATGCACCCAGCCGCGCACCGCCCACCGGTAGAACTGTCCGCCCCGGATGTGCACGCCATGCTCGAACTGCCGGGCCAGCAGATCGGCGATCGTGGACTTGCCGGCTGCCTGCACTCCAGTCACAAGCCAGAGGCCTTGGCTAGCTGGCATCGCTCTGCTCGGCGTCGAGCCCAAACATCGCCAGGCACGGCTCGAGCCCCACGATGGTGACCGGCACAGCATACGTCGCCTCCCACGCCTCGCGGTCGAGCCGGAGGCGCCGCATGGTCGCTGACCGCCCGCGACTGACCAGCCGCTCGATGCCGTCGTCGGCGTAGCCGAGTTTGCGCGAGACGGCCTGCGACGACGGGTTGTCGGTGAACGCACTAGACCTCGCGTACTGCGCGCCGAGGCCGGCGAAGGCTAGATGCAGCACGGCAGCTCGCATCTCAGTGCCGATGCCCTGGCCCTGATGACGCTGGCCAAGCCAGGATCGTGCACGCCAGCGGCGGCGAGGCTAGCCACCTCATCCAGGTCGCTTTCGGTCGGCACCCTCAGCTCCAGCCGGGGCGTCTGCAAGCGCAGGGTGGCGAGCGGCCACCATTGACTCATGCAAGCCATTGTCGCGGGACGACCACCTGCCGAGCACTCGAATTACGACGAGTCCAGCAGCTACGGCGGTGCCCAGCTGTCGAACGGGTGCGCCCGGCTAGAACTAACCTGGCGCCGCGCTCGGTGATCCACCTGCTCCGTGCCGCAACCGGCCAGCCAACCAACCTTCGCTGGTCCGTCCAGGCACCATGCAGACCGGGCTAATCTGTGACGTGCCGCGCGGGATGACCGGTAAGTCCCCGCGCCCGTGAGCGGAGGCCGAGTGCAGTATCAGTTGTCCAGGGTCATCGCCGGGCCGTTCCTGCGAGCCCTGGTCAGGCCGACGGTCGTTGGTGCCGAGCACATCCCGGCGAGTGGCCCGGCGATTCTGGCCTCCAACCACCTGTCGGTCGTGGATTCGATCTATCTTCCGCTGATGGTGCAGCGGCCGGTTACGTTCGCGGCCAAGTCCGAGTACTTCACCGGCACCCGGCTGCGCGATCGCGCCGTCGGCGCGTACCTGCGGGCGACCAACCAGCTGTCGACCGACCGTGCGGGCGCACGCGCCGCGCAGGAGATGCTGGAGGCAGCGCTGGGGTTGCTGCAGGCGGGCCAGCTGTTTGGCATCTATCCGGAGGGAACGAGGTCGCCTGACGGGCGGCTGTATCGCGGCCGAACCGGCGTGGGCTTCCTGGCGCTGCATTCCGGGGCTCCTGTTATCCCGGTCGCCATGGTCGGCACCGAGCGGATCCTGCCGCCAGGTCACAAGGTGCCACGACCAGGCAAGATCGAGATCAGGATCGGGGAGCCACTCGAGTTCGCCGAGTTTCGCGGGCAGCCAGCCGGCGCCAGGCAGCGCCGCGCTGTCACCGACGAGGTCGTGCAGGCCATCCAGAAGCTGTCCGGGCAGGAGTACGTACCGATGTACGCATCAGTCCGCAAGGAAGAACTCGCCGCTGAGTCCGCGCATCACTGACGCGCAGGCGGGATTCGCAGCGGACGGCGCGGCCCCGAATCTGCTGACAGCTACCAGGCCATCCAGGCCGGAGCCTGTGTCGTCCTACTCGCCGGGCCGGGCCGGTCGCGACTCGGGCTGCCTCGCTGGATTCCAGACGAAGATAGGTCGGTCCGCCGCATCCTGATTCTCACCGGGATTCTTGGCTGCCTCTCTGGCGGCGCCACTGTCCACCGGCTCCCACAGCGACCCGCTGGGGGATAGCGGCGCTGGACTCACCGACCGCGCTGGGCGCGGCTGCCGCACCGGCAGGCCGGACGGCGCGACGTTCAGCCGTGGTGGCAGACCAGCCTCGTTGCCGCGGTTCGGCGTACTCGCGCTGCCGCCGTGGTTGCCCAAGTCGCCGGTCCCGCTCCGGCCGGTGGCTGAGCTGAAGCCCGCAGCAGACCTGTGTGTCGCGGGAGGGCTCGAGCCCGCGGGAGAACTAGAACCGGCGCGGGCGGCCCTGTCCCAGCCGGGCTGGCTGGTGCGGCTGGGCGCAGTCCAGTCGACCCGCCGTTCGGGTTGTTCGGGTCGTTCGGGTCGCGCCGATGCGTCCCAGCCGGGCTGGATCGCGGCTGCCGACGTCGGCGCCGGGACCGGTGCCGCCGGGTTCGGTGCCACTGCTGGCAAGGCCGCCACGGTCGCGGTGGGAGGCACCGGGCTACGGCTAAGCACTGCAGCGCCAGGATGCACGGGGCCGGCAGGATGCACGGGGCCGGCAGGCCGGTCGGGGGCGGCGGTCCAGGGCAGTTCGCTGTCGGGGGCCGAGGCGGGCTCCCATGGCGGCGTCCCCGACACGGCCGCGCGCCTGCTCACCGCCCGTGATGCAGGGCCGTGCGACATCCGCCCGCCGCCGTCATCGGCGGCGCCTGGTGCCGGCTGCCCGGCGGCGGTCGTCGGCTGGCGCCCGGCCGCGGGGGCAAACAAGCCCTCGTCGCCCCCGCCAGCCCAGTTGCCGACGCCCGCGGGCTGCGGCGCATATCGCTCGATCGGTGCAGGCGGCGGTGCCGGCGCGGTGAGCAGCTCGATCATCCGGTCCGGGTCGGTGCCCCCAGCCTGTGGATAGCGCGACTGTCCCTGCCGGTGCGTCCACTCGGCGGCAACCACGACCCGGCCGCGGCGGCGCCGTCCGGTCGCTGCGTAGACAGCAATCAGCAGCAGGAGCAAGAGCAGGAGTCCGCCAGATATCTCGCCGGCCCGGACGACCTGCGCCCCGATGCTCTGCGCGGCTGACGGCGCGGGGACCGGCGCTGGGGCCATGCGTGGCTGCGCTCCAGCCGAGGCGCGGTACAACGGCGGCGCGGCGAGCGCGGCGGCGGCCCTCATCGCCTGGCCCGCGTTGACGGCGCCGTATCCCGATCCGTCCGCCAGCCCGCCGGCGCGGCGGTACATGGTGCTGGTGATCAGGGCCTTGCGAACATCGGCCACGGTCAGGCTGGGATAGCGGGACCTGATGAGCGAGACGACTCCGGCGACGACGGCGCCCGCCGCGCTCGTGCTGTCCATCGTCCGGTAGCCGCCGGCGTTGTCCGCGGCCAGCACGCCTGCGCCCGCCGCCGTCAGCGTGACGTAACTCTGGTGGCTGGACCAGGGGGCCTTGGTAAAGGCGGAGTTGAACGCGCCCACGGCGATCACGCCCTTGTAGGCGGCTGGGTAGTTAGGCGCGTCGCCCGCGGTCTCATCGTCGCCGGCGGGGGCGACCAGGACCACATTGTGCGCCAGGGCCCAGCTGACGGCGGCCCGCTCGGCTGCGCTGCCGCCGGCCGCGGCCGTAGCGCCGGTCCCGCCGTTGCTGGCCTGGCCGGGGTCGATGGGCAGGTCGATGACGGTGGCGCCGTGGTTGACCGCGTAACGGATCCCGGTGGCTATCGCGCCGGGGATGGCGGCTGCCACCGACGACTGAGCGAGCTGAGGATCATCCGGCGGGAGAGTGACCGAGACCGACAGGACTCGTGCCTTCGGCGCGACACCGACGACGCCTGCGCTGCCGCCGGATCCGTGGCCTCGGCCCGCGATCAGGCTCGCGATCGCAGTCCCCTGCTCGCCGGCGTACTGACCGGAGGCGACCGGGGCGCCGGCGATCGCCGGGGCGGTGGTGACAGCCCCCGCCAGGTCGGCCTGCGTGCCGACGACGCCGTCGCTCAGCACGGCGACCGTCACACCGGAGCCCTGGGATCCTGCCCAGGCAGCGGTAACACCCTGGGAGCTCAGCCACCATTCTCGCTGGCGGACCTGGTCGGCCGAGGCGGGCACGGCGGACAGTCCGATCGAGATGGCCGCAATGCCGGTCGCGATCAGTGCCATGACGGGGCGGGGGAACCTCAGTGGCACGCCGTCCTTGCCTTCCGTGCTTAGGTACCGGACATTGTGCCATGTTCAAGCTATATGCGTGCTATCTGAACGAATTCAGCGAGTCGGTCGGGGCGCAGCAGGCAGCAGGCTAGCTGGCATGTCCCTGGGACAGCCTGACGTGCGCTCCGGGCGGCAGGCCCAGCTGCTCGGCGGCGTCCCCGGCGTTGATAGCCAGCGAGATCAGCCCAGCACTGTCAGTGAAGGCAACGATCTCGCCAGGCGCCCCTGCGGCGAACGTGTCCAGGTACGGAACCGTGAACTGACGTCGCCCGCAGCGCACCACGACGGCCGAGCCGATGCCGATGCCGAGCCGCCCGACGTCGGCCGCCGGGATGGACAACTGGACGTTCCCGAACCTGTCGATCGACATCACCTCGCCCTCCGCGCCGCCGTCGTGCAGGCGGCTGGTCGGCGCCGGCAGCGCGACCAGGTCGGCCACGCTGATCTCGTCGCCGGCCTCGGCGAGGTCCAGGCCACCGGCCAGGTGCGCGGCAACCGGCATGAAGATGTCGCGCCCGTGGAACGTGGCCGAGACCGGATGCAGCCATAGCTCGCCATTGGTCAGCTGCACGGCCGAATTGCCGCCGCCGAGGGCGGCGACAGCCCAGGAGAGCAATCCGTTGTCTGGACCGACGAGGATGCTGTCGCCCGCGGCTACGGCCACGGCCCGCCGCGCGGTGCCGACGCCAGGGTCGACTACTGCCACGTGCACTGCTGGCGGCAAGTAACAGACCGTCTGCGCAAGCACGGCCGCGCCGCGCCGGACGTCACCTGGCTGCACGAGGTGGGTGATGTCGATGATGCGCGCGGTCGGCGCGATCCTGGCCGCCGCACCGTGGCAGGCCGCGACGAAGCCGTCCTCCAGTCCGTAGTCGGTCAGGAAGCTCATGTAGTGGTAGACAGTCACGACTGGTGAGCGTACGTGGCCATCGGCTCCGCGCAAAAGCGACCTGCGGGACTGCCCGGCTGGAAACTCCCTGCCTAAGATGAGCCAACGCCGCGCGTTGCCTGGTGGCCGCGGGTTGCCGGGAGGCCAGGGTGGGTGGATTGTCCGAGCGCGACATGCGCGTCCTGGCGTTCGAGCGGAGCTGGTGGCGGCTGGCGGGCGCGAAGGAGCGGGACATCCTGGAGGTGTTCGGCGTGCCGGTCACGAGGTACTACCAGCTGCTGAACGAGCTCATCGACCGGCCGGAGGCCGCCGAGTTCGATCCGGTGCTCGTGACCAGGCTGCGCAGGCAGCGCAGCAGGCGGCAGCGGATGCGCTCGGCCCGGCCGGACTGAGCTCGCGCCAAGACGGGGGACACACTGGACGCCGTACAAGCCCTGCCCCGGCCCCGGACCGCCGAGGGCCGCGCCGGGCTCGCCGCGCTGCTCGCGGCCCCGGCCCGTGCGCTGATCGCGCTGGACTTCGACGGCACGCTGGCGCCGATCGTCGAGGACCCGACCGCGGCCAGGGCCACGGCGGTCGCGGTCAAGGCCGTGCGTCGGCTTGCCGGGCTGGCCGGCACGATCGCCATCATCACCGGCAGGCCTGCTGCTGATGCCGCCACGTTCGCGGGCGTTGCCGACGTCCCGGAGGTGATCGTCCTTGGCCACTACGGCAGGCAGAGGTGGGAACGGGGTCGGCTTTTCAGCCCCGCCGCACCTCCGGGCCTCGCGGTCGCCCGCGCTGACCTTCCGGCCGTGCTGGCGGCCGCCCAGGCCGACCCGGGCACCTGGATTGAGGACAAGGGTGAGGCCGTCGCCGTGCACACCCGCCGGGCGGCGCAGCCGCAGGTCGAGCTCGAGCGGCTCCGCGCTCCGATGGCGGAACTGGCAGAGCGCACCGGCCTGGCGGTGGAGCCCGGCCGGCTGGTGCTCGAGCTGCGGCCGCCCGGCGCAGATAAAGGAGAAGCGCTCAGGGAGCTGACTGCCGAGAGGAAGCCGGCGGCCATCTTGTTCTGCGGCGACGACCTCGGCGACGGGCCAGCCTTCCGGGTCGTGCGCGACCTGCGGGCCGACGGCACGCCGGGCCTGCTGGTGGCCAGCGGATCGGCCGAGACCCCGGAGGTGATCGCGGCCGATGCTGATCTCGTCGTCAGCGGGCCTAGCGGGGTGGCGGAGCTGCTGATGCGCCTTGCCGCCGCCTTCGCCAGTGCAACCAGTAAGGACAGCGACATCCGCCAGGACGGGGACGGCTGAGGGCCGGTTAGCTCACCGCGATCTGGTCCAGAGCGTGGAGCTGGTCGGCGAACCACCGGCTCGGCGGCATCGCCACCGCCGCGGCTGCCAGTGCCTCGCTGCGGCGGGTGCGCTCCGCGTTGTCCATGATCAGTGCCTTATGGAGGGCGTCCGCCGTATGCGTCACGTCGTACGGATTGACCATGAGGGCGTGGGGGCTGAGCTCGGCGGCGGCGCCCGCCTCGGTGGACAGGACGAGGGCGCAGCCGCGGTCGGACAGGACCGGTCCTTCCTTGGCCACCAGGTTCATGCCGTCCCTGATCGGGTTCACCAGCAGCACATCCGCGAGCCGGCACGCGGCCAGCGAGCGCGGGTAGTCGTCGTTGACCTCCAGCATTAGCGGATCCCAGCCAGGCTCGGCGAACTCGTCCTCGATCTGCCGCGCCAGGCGCTGGACCGCGGCTGTGTACTCGCGATACTCGGGCAGGTCGTGCCGCGAGGGGTAGGCGAAGGCCAGGTGCACGACCTTGCGGCGCCACTGCGGCCGCGTCCGCAGCAGCTCGCGGTAGGCCTCAAGCCCGCGCACGATGTTCTTGGACAGTTCTGTCCGGTCGACCCGGACAATCAGCTTGCGGCCGTCGGTCGCATCGATGAGCGCCGCTCGTCTGGTCAGCACGTCCCGCTGGCTGGCGCGAGCACGCAACTGGCCGGCGTCTACGCCGAGCGGGTGCACGCCGATGCTGGTGACATGGCCGCGGTAGGCAACCTGCCTGCGTTCTGCGTCGATGTCAGCGCCGAGGAAGGCCGCACAGCAGTCCACGAACGCGTCTGCCCAGCGCTGACACAGGAAGCCGGCGTGATCGGCGCCGAGTATGCCGGCCAGCACCTCGCGGCCGACGTCGTCCGGCAGCATCCGGTAGTAATCGGGCGGCGCCCACGGCGTGTGCGAGAAGTGAGCGATCTGGATGCCGGGGGCACGCTCGGCGAGCAGCCGGGGCGCAAGGCAGAGGTGATAGTCCTGGATCACGGCCCGGACCGGCTCGCCACCAGCCCCGGTGTAGGCAGCCCTAGTGGTGGCCGTGCCCTTCGCGGCTGCTCTGGTGGCATCGGCTGCCGTGGCCGTCCCGCCAGCGGCTTCGGCCGCGCTCGCCAACGCCGCGGCGAACGTGTCGTTGTAGGTGCGGAACGCCTCCCACTCACGCGCGAAGCTTGGCCCGAAGCTCGGCCGGTTGGGCGTGTCGTACAGCATGTGGTGGATGAACCACAGGGTCGAGTTCGCCACAGCGTTGTAGGCGCGCTGGAAGATGTGCTGGGGGATATCCAGCATGCGCACGGCCGCCCCGGCGCCTGCCTGGTCCGGGTCGAGCAGCCCGCCCGGTGCTAGGCGCGCAGCCGTCCGATCGTCGTCGCTGAGCGCCGCGCATACCCACAGCATGTCGGCTTCGTCCGCCACGGCGGACAAGCCGGACACCATGCCCCCGCCGCCGCGCTTGGCCGACAAGCGGCCATCGTCGCCTCGCGTGAAGGAGACCGGCCCCCTGTTGGACGCGATCAGTACTTGCCCGCCGGCATGCCCTTGGCCCATGTCGTGCCAGCGTAATCTGCCGTCGGCCAGACGCCAGGGGGCGACCCGCCGCCCGCGCCGCCGGCCCGAGATACCCTGACCCGAACACAGGTTGGGGCGAGACGGCCGTCCATGACCCGCGCTTATAGGCGGCCTGGAGCGCGGGGTCCGGGCATACCGCGCTGGTCACGGTGGAACATCGCCGTCGCCAGGACGGCGTCCACGGTGGCCTCGTGGTCGTCGCCGTAGCAATGCGCCAAGGCGCGGTCGTCCAGGTATGCGCTCGTCGGCGGGTCGTGGATTCGCGACCACGCCCAGAATCGGGAGCAGCGCCGCTGCCAGGGCGACGCCGGGCGGGTGCCGGCGCTGGTGCAGGACGGCGTGCCCGTGCCGCCACACCAAGACCCACAGGAACGCTATGGCGATCCACTCCGCCCAGGCGACGCCCCACAACCCGGTGGTCGCCCGGCCCAGCGTGTCGTCCCAGAACATCCGTAGGAACTGGTCATGCCAGAACATGCGCCGGAGCCGGCTGCGGCGGGGGAGGCGGACGTGCACAATGGTCGTTCTGCCCGATGAGGCGGGCGAGACACTCGCCGAACGGGCCGGGCCGCCAGGCGTGGTTGCGCAGTATCCCGCGGAAGCCCAGGCTGACCGTGGGCGGCTATCTCCTGGCAGCCTGCCTGCTCACTGGGCCGTCAACCTCATCCAACCTGCTCGCGCGGCTATCCCACCCCCACGACTGCAGGCCCGGCGGGCGGATCATGTCTGTGCTGTCGTTGATCCTGCGTTCCATCGGGCACCGGCAGCGCGGGCATCGGATCGGCGAGCGTGTCGCGGCGCGCCAGCTCGAGCACGACGGCTCCGGGTGCAGCGGTGTGCCGCTGGACCGGATCTCAATGTCAGGATCAACCGCGCGAACCCGTTGATTCAAGGCATCCATTCATGTCATTACCCATAGTTTCCTGGCATGATCCAGGCATGGAATCGTGGCGCGATACGGCCTCGACTGATGCGCAGGCGGACCTCGATGAGCTGTTCAACGCCGTGCTTCCCCTCGCCGAGCAGCACCTGGCCAGGTACGGCGAGTTCTTCCCGTTCGGGGCAGCGCTGTCTGCGGATGGTCAGGTGAAGATTCTGGGCGGAGACCCGGGGCAAGGCGAGCGGCCTCAGTCTCAGGCTGTACTGGATGTCCTGTACCAGGGCGCACGGGAAGATGGGTCGGCTCACCGGGCTGCGGCGTTCGTCGCTGATGTCCTGGCCGAAGGGGTAGATGCAGTCAGGGTGGAACTGGAGCATCGCGAGGGCAACGTGCTGACCATTCTGGTCCCCTACAGCCGAAGCCGGCTTAAGAGAGCGATTACCTTCGGCCAGATGAGAGTGAGCGCTGGACAGGCGCGAGTCTGGGGCGTCCGGTAAACACGCGAGAATTACCGGTCTCGCGCCGATCCAATTACACGCCGCCCTAGCGGCCGGCAATCAGACTGACCGGGCGCGGCGTGTACGGCCAGCCCACCGCCAGCTCAAACTGGACCAGGAAAGTCGCTCATCCTGCCCCTGGATATCGTCGTGCTACGCTTGGTCCAGAGCAAGCAATCGCAGCTCAGGAGCGCTGCTCAGCAGCGCAGCGCTACAACTGAATATCTCATCCAGAGGGGTGGAGGGAACGGCCCGATGAAGCCCCGGCAACCATCACGTTGATCGTGCGTCCGCTGACGTAAACAGCGAGGTCGTGACGTGACAGGTGCCAACTCCGGCCTGGTGGCCCGTATGCCGCCGGGATAGATGAGGAGAGAGGCCTCGCCAGTGAGTACTTCGCTGACCAACCCAGCGATCATCAAATCCCCGACCCGTTTTGGCTATGCGACCCACCTTGCCTGCCGCGAGTGCGGGCACACATCGGCGCTCGGCTCGACACACGCGTGCGACCAGTGCTTCGGCCCGCTTGAGGTCGCCTACGACCTGCCGGTGCTGACCAGGGAGTCGATCGAGTCTGGCCCGCTCAGCATGTGGCGGTACGCAAGCCTGCTGCCTGTGCCGCCCGACGTGGCCAGCAGGCCCAACCTCGATCCCGGCTGGACCCGCCTGGTCCGTGCCGACCAGCTCGCCAGCACCCTCGGGATGCGCGAGCTGTGGATCAAGGACGAGCGCTCCAACCCGACGCATTCGTTCAAGGACCGAGTTGTCGGGGTGGCGCTCGCTGCGGCCATCGAGCTCGGCTTCAAGGTGCTCGCCTGCCCGTCGACCGGCAACCTGGCGAACGCCGTGGCCGCAGCGGCCGCCAGGGCCGGCATCCGCTCGGTCGTGCTCATACCGGCTGACCTCGAGCCGCAGAAGGTCATCGGTTCCGCCGTCTACGGCGGCTCGCTCGTGGCCGTGCAGGGCAGCTACGACGACGTGAACCGGCTCGCCTCCGAGCTGGCCGACGAGCGCGAGGACTGGGCGTTCGTCAACGTCAACGTCCGTCCGTACTACGCCGAGGGGTCCAAGACCATCGGCTTCGAAATCGCCGAGCAGCTGGGCTGGCGGCTGCCCGAGCAGATCGTCGTGCCGGTCGCCTCAGGCGCGCAGCTGGTGAAGATCGACAAGGCCTTCCGCGAGTTCGTCGCGACCGGCCTGGTCGAGGAGTCGCCCTACCGCGTGTTCGGCGCACAGGCCACCGGCTGCTCTCCGGTCGCGGCCGCGTTTCGCGCCGGTCACGACGTCGTCCAGCCGGTCCGGCCCTCGACTATCGCCAAGTCGCTCGCCATCGGCAACCCGGCGGACGGCCCGTACGTACTCGACGTCGTACGCCGCACCGGCGGAGGCGTCGCCGACGTCAGTGACGACGAACTGGTGGACGCCATCCGCCTGCTGGCCGCGGCGGAGGGCATCTTCGCCGAGACTGCGGGCGGGGTCACCCTGGCTGTTCTTCGCAACCTGCTGAAGGAAGGCCAGATCGACCCCAATGCGAGGACTGTCATCATCAACTCCGGTGACGGACTCAAGACGCCGGATGCCGTCGCAGCTACGATCGAGGCCAGTACCCCCATCGCACCCACGCTGGACGCATTCGCGGCACGCGAGCTAACGCTCCGGGCGCCCGCGTTCTGAAAGGCTGGCGCTTTCCGACGGGCGCTTTCTGAAAGGCAGGCAGAACATGACCGTGTCCGTGCGGATACCGACGATCCTGAGGAGCTATACCGGCGGGACCGCGGTCGTGACGGGCGCGCCTGGAACCGTGCGCGAGGTCATCGCCGGTCTCGACGCTGACTACCCGGGGATCGGCGACCGGCTGCTGGACGACTCGGGCCAGCTGCGCAGGTTCGTGAACGTCTATGTAGGCGAAGAAGACGTCCGGCTGGCACAGGGCCTGGACACGCCCGTGCCGGCCGGGGGTCAGATCTCGGTGATCCCGGCGGTCGCGGGCGGCTGAAACGCCACGTCGCGACGGCCGCTGCCGGGCGGTCGCCGGTCCCGTTGCACGGCCGTCCCGGTGGCCGCAGCAGGGACGGCACATTGCATCAGAGACCCGCACAAGTTGCCGCAGACCCGCTGCTCGCGTTGTAAAGTTTTGTCCGGTCGCTGTTTGGTAGTGGATTGAACGGCAGGCACGGCTTGCTGGTGAGGTCAGTACCTCCGCCGCGATCAAACGGGTTCCGCAGCAAGGGCGGGACCCGCAGCCCGAGCAAAAGTTAGGGAGTTGTTGGGAATGGCTCAGGGCACCGTCAAATGGTTCAACGCGGACAAGGGCTACGGCTTCATCGCGGTCGACGGTGGTAGGGACGTCTTCGTCCACTTCTCAGCTATCCAGGCGGATGGCTACCGCAGCCTTGAAGAAGGCCAGCGGGTCGAGTTCGAGATCACGCAGAGCGACCGGGGCCCTCAGGCCGAGGCCGTCCGGACCGTCTAGGTCCCTCTGTACGACACAGCCGGAAGGGCCCGGCGCCCGGCCGGGCGCCGGGCCCTTCTTATCCGGGGTCGTACCACAGCGAATCGGCTGATTGCCGCCCCGATGGCCCCTGAGCTGCGCAGAGGTCCCATTAAAGGCCCCCGACCTTGCACTCACCGCATGAGAGTGCTAAACATGACGTTGGCACTCTCGGGGTGAGAGTGACAACGCAGTGACGTGATCGGGGCGATGAGGCCCTTCTGGCGGCGGGCAGGGACTGACCGTCAGACGCGGCCGTCCGTCGCGGGCGTCGGCCCGGTCGGCACGCAGGCACAAAGTTCCGGGAGGACTGGAAGCCTATGGCAGCGAAGATGATCGCGTTCAACGAGGAAGCCCGGCGCGGCCTCGAGCGCGGCATGAACCAGCTCGCCGACGCCGTGAAGGTAACCCTAGGCCCTAAGGGCCGCAACGTGGTGCTCGAGAAGAAGTGGGGAGCCCCCACGATCACCAACGATGGCGTGTCCATCGCCAAGGAGATCGAGCTCGAGGACCCGTGGGAAAAGATCGGCGCAGAGCTCGTCAAGGAAGTCGCCAAGAAGACCGATGACGTCGCTGGCGACGGAACTACTACGGCGACGGTGCTCGCCCAGGCGCTGGTCCGCGAGGGCCTGCGCAACGTCGCAGCGGGTGCCAACCCGATGTCGCTGAAGCGCGGCATCGAGGCGGCCGTGGAGCGCGTGAGCGAGGAGCTGTCCAAGCTGGCCAAGGATGTGGAGACCAAGGAGCAGATCGCTTCGACGGCCTCCATCTCCGCCGGTGACACCGCGATCGGCGAGATGATCGCCGAGGCGATGGACAAGGTCGGCAAGGAAGGCGTCATCACCGTCGAGGAGAGCAACACCTTCGGTCTCGAGCTCGAGCTCACCGAGGGCATGCGCTTCGACAAGGGCTACATCTCGCACTACTTCGTGACTGACCCTGAGCGGATGGAAGCGGTCCTGGAGGACCCCTACATCCTCATCGTCAACTCGAAGGTGTCGGCTAACAAGGACCTGCTGCCGCTGCTCGACAAGGTCGTGCAGTCGGGCAAGCCGCTGGTCATAATCGCCGAGGACGTCGAGGGCGAGGCCCTCGCGACCCTGGTGGTCAACAAGATCCGCGGCCTGTTCAGGTCCGTTGCGGTGAAGGCCCCCGGTTTCGGTGACCGCCGCAAGGCCATGCTCGGCGACATCGCGATCCTGGCCGGCGGTCAGGTGATCAGCGAGGAAGTCGGACTCAAGCTGGAGAACGCTGACCTGGACCTGCTTGGGCGGGCCCGCAAGGTCACCGTGACCAAGGACGAGACGACGATCGTCGATGGTGCAGGTGACCCTGAGCAGATCTCCGGCCGGGTGAACCAGATCCGCGCCGAGATTGAGAATACCGACTCCGACTACGACCGCGAGAAGCTCCAGGAGCGGCTCGCCAAGCTGGCCGGCGGCGTGGCCGTCATCAAGGCCGGCGCGGCAACCGAGGTCGAGCTGAAGGAGCGCAAGCACCGCATCGAGGACGCGGTGCGCAACGCCAAGGCTGCAGTGGAGGAGGGCATCGTCCCAGGTGGCGGTGTCGCCCTGCTCCAGGCCGGCAAGAGCGCGTTCGAGAAGCTCGAGCTGACCGGCGACGAGGCGACTGGCGCGCAGATCGTGCGCCGGGCGCTCGAGGAGCCGCTGAAGCAGATCGCGATCAACGCCGGCCTTGAGGGCGGCGTCGTGGTGGAGAAGGTGCGCTCACTCAGCGCAGGTCACGGCCTGAACGCAGCCGACGGCGAGTACGTCGACATGTTCAAGGCCGGGATCATCGACCCGGCGAAGGTGACTCGGTCTGCCCTGCAGAACGCAGCATCGATCGCCGCGCTCTTCCTCACCACGGAGGCAGTGATCGCCGAGAAGCCGGAGAAGGAGAAGGCCCCGGCCGCTCCGGGCGGCGGTGACATGGACTTCTGACCCGTGACCCCGCGCGAGCGGGTTAATCGGCGGAAGTTAGCGAAGCCCCATCAGGCTAAGCACGGCAGGAGGCAGTCCCGGCAATTGCCGGGACTGCCTTCAGCGTTTCCGGCACGCTTGCAAGCGCGCAGTCGACCGTGCCAGTTCTCCAGCGTCACTTCCGTCACGCACGGCTCGTCAGTGACGGCAGTGCTCCGCATTCGTCATGCGCGCCGGCTCCACAACGCTCGCTCGAAGAGGGATTATCAGCCCATGAGCCCGCCCACCGAACAGCTCATCCGTGACTATCTCAACCGCCTGTCCGTTGCGGCTCGCGGTCAGCTAGCTCCCGATGATCGGCGCGCGCTTGTGAACCGCACACGCGACTTCATCGAGCGCAAGACCGGATTCGCCGGGCCGCCGACCGCGATCGAGGTAGCAAGGCTGCTCGCGGGGCTTGGCGACCCATCCCGACTGGTCCAGCAGGAACGGCAGCGCCTCGCCGCCGTCCGCGGGGAGATGCCAGAGCCGGCCGCGGGCCGCAACCGGATCACCAGAGTGCTGCGGCGTGACGCTGGCAAGGCACGCGCCGCCAGCTGGCACTGGCCCGTCCTGGAAGGCAATCGCACCGACCTGCAGCTCACGTTACTGGATGCCGGTGACTCAGGGGCCGACGCGCAGGCCACGCCTGCGGCGCTCCAGGACGCCGCGTCCGAGGGGCCCCCTAGCGACGTCGGCCGCGGCGCCAGCTCGAACCGCGGTGCCAGCTCGAACGGCGTGGCCAGCTCGAACGGCGTGGCCAGCTCGAACGGCGGGGCCAGCTCCAACGGCGCTGACAATGTGGCGCCGCACGTCCCGGCGCAGGGCGTAGAGCCCGACTGGTTCTTTCTGAATCTCGGCGCACGAGAGCCGGACGTGGCCGCTCAGCCTGCGGAGTTGCTGGCTGACCCGGCCGATGAGCAGCAGCCTCCTGAGCAGGCCGGCTCTGAGCCGGCCGAGTCTGGCCGGGCATGGCCCTGGCCCTTGGCTGCGGCTCGCCGCAGGCACGGCGCCAGCACTCAGCAGTTGGCCGACACTAGCTCGACCACGTCCGCCGAGCCCGAGGCGGCGCACGGCACTTCGGCCTGGCAGCTGATGACGCGGCGCGACTCCCTGATCTCCCGGCAGGTGCGCCGGGCAGTCAGCGCCGTCGCAGCGTGGTATCGCCGCAGCCCGGTAGAGGCGTCCGCCATTGTCCTGCTCGGTCTCGGCGGCGCCATCTATCCGCCGGTATGGCTGCTTGGCGCGATCGTGGCGCTGGGCTCGCGCATGTGGGATTACCGGGACAAGTGGCTCGGCCTGGCACTGCCACTAGTGCTGACGCTGATCGCGGTGGCCATCGGCGTCACAACCGGCAGTCGCTCATCGGTGGGCCACGGCGTGCACGAGGGATGGGCGTACGGCATTGTCGCTAGCCGTATCTTCGCCGCGCTCGGCGCCTGGTATCTCGCCTGGCGGAGTGTGCACGGGCGGCGCCCGCCCGTCGTACCGCCGTGGAACAGGCCGCACAAGATCGGCTGACCACGGCCACGGCCACCAGGTGGGCGCCGACTGCGAGCGCGAGGGCCGCCCTGGTTGAGCAGGCCCCGTTCCGGGTATAGCAAGCCAATCCTGCTGGCGCGCCTGACAGGTCACCAGCCGATATTCCCGGTTTCGCACGAGATCCCGTCCCAGCACCATCTGACGTGTGAGGCCGCGGAGGACGTGGTCCCGGTGCGAGCTGGGACCACGTCTATGCGCCAGGTAAACCGGCAGCGTCCACCGGGTAACTGACTGGGCTGCCGGCAGCGCGGGAGGTAGCCCATAACCGATAGCCTTACTCGCGCAAGCGCTCGCGCCTGCCCCGATTCGTTCCTCCTCGCGTAAGGTCTCGCACGTGCCTACTGGCAAGGTCAAGTGGTATGACGCCGACAAGGGGTTCGGCTTCCTCACGCGCGACGACGGGGGTGAGGTCTTCGTGCACTCAACCGCCCTGGAGCCTGCTGGGGTGGCACTGCGGCCTGGCCAGCGGGTTGAGTTCGGCGTCGCCGAGGGCCGTCGCGGTACCCAGGCGCTGCAGGTGCGGGTGCTCGAGCCGCCGCCGACGGTGGCCAAGGTAGTGCGCAAGAGCCCGGACGAGATGATCTTGATCATCGAAGACCTCATCAAGCTGCTCGACGGCGTGTCGAACACCTACCGGCGGGCCAAGCACCCGGACAGCAAAGACGCGAAACAGATCGCCGCTGTCTTGCGCGCGGTTGCCACCGATCTGGAGACCTGACCCGGCGCTACCGTGCCGGGCCACGCGAGGCTGCCCCTGCCCGTACGATCCGGCGGCGGCGTGTCAGGATCAGCCAGCACAGGGCGAGCGCCAGCCCGGCCGCGGCTACCGTCAGGCCCGCGAAGCCGCTGCCAGTCAGGGATAGGAGCAAGCCAATGAGGCCGCCGCCGACGAGCGCGAGCTGGTGCAGCGTCTCGGAGAAGGCGAAGGTAGACGAGCGCCTCTCGGCCGGGATCTCGCGCTGCAGGATCGAGTCAAGCGCCACTTTGACCAGCGTCTGGCTGATCGCAGCGGCCAGCGCTACCACCAGCACCGACCACAGCCCAAAGAAGATCGCGCACGCAATGCTCACGAGCGTGGCCAGGCCGAGGACGGTGAACATCATCGCCAGCGGAGCACGCGACCTAAGCGCTGAGCCGATCGTGGTGCCGATTATGCCGCCCGCTGCCATCGCGGCAGCCAGGCCACCAAGCGCGACCGTCTGTGAGGTGTGGCCGAAGTGCTCGCTGCGCAGGATGAATACTAGGAAAAAGAGGATGAAACCGTAAAAGACTCGTATCGCGGCGTCAGCCCGCATCGCCTCCCAGACCACCGGGGTGACCTTCGGCAGCGCAAAGATCCGGCGCCGGCCTGCCGCCGCGGTGCCTGGCGTCGTAGCCGCGGATCCTGGCCCGAAGATCCTCGTGCCGGTCGGCCCCCTGGCGCCTGTGTCGTTGGCGGCTGTGGCGCTGGTGCCCGCACCGCTGGTGCCCGCGCCGTTAGCTGCGTGCGGCGGGTGAGGGCCGCTTCCGGGCATCTGGCCCGGCTGGAAATCGCCGGTGGCCAGCTCATCGTCTGACGCTGCCGCGTCGACTCGATCGGGCAGCCGCAGGCCGAGAATCGTCGCGGCCAGGTAGATCGCGGTGCCGATGCGGAGCACCCACGCCGCTCCGCCGCCATCCCCGCCCGCGATCTTGTCGACGCCGAGGGCCACGGCGGCGCCGAGGGACGTGGCGATCAGCGAGCCGAGATTCAACCGGGCATTGGCGGTCACCAGCGTGATCTCCGACGGCAGCAGCCGTGGCGTGACCGCGGACCTGGTGACCCCGTAGGCCTTCTGCAGGACTAGCACGCCGAACGCGGCGGGCAGCAGCGTGACCGCGTTGCTGGGCTGGACGGCGCCTGCCATTCCCCAGCACAGCAACCCGCGAGCCAGCAGCGTGCCCATGAGGATGTAACGGTTGCCCTGCTTCACCCGGTCGAGCAACGGCCCGATCAGCGGAGCAAGAATCGCATATGGTGCGATCGTGATGAGCAACGCAAACGCGGTAGCGCTCCGCGCGTGCTCGACTGAAGTGCTGAAGAAAATCGTTCCGGCCAGAGCCACCGCGACGAACGCATCACCGACGCCGCCAGCCGCCGTCAGCTCGATCAGGTTGGACAATCCGGTGCGGCCGGCGCCCGATGCGCTGCTCATGCGGTGGACGAAGCGCCCAGCGCCCCCGGCGGCGGCGGCACTCACCCGGCCCGCGCGCTGCGATGCGGCGTAGACCGACCGGCCAGTTCGCCGGGCGCGCTGGCCGGTGCCGGTGTCTCCCATGGCTCAAGTATTCTTCCTCCGCGAGCTCGCACAACCATGGCCATGGCGTTCAGCACGCAGATAACGGGCTTGGCGACGCGTGCATACCTTCGGATGAGGAACAATTAGCTAACGTGAGCCCTACTCGTACACGCGCCGCTGTCCTCGATGAGGCCTGCGTCGAAGCGACCGACCTGGCCCGCGCCGCGGCGGAGGAGCTAGCAGGCGCCGGCAACGTAGGCCCACACGTGGGTGTGCTCGCGGATGACGAGCGCGTGGTCACCCACCTGTTCGAATGCACTGACCCTGCCTACACAGGATGGCGCTGGGCAGTGACGGTGACCAGGGCGTCTCGGGCCAAGATTGTCACGCTGGACGAGGTCGTGATGTTGCCCGGACCAGATTCGCTGCTGGCACCCGACTGGGTGCCGTGGAGCGAGCGGGTGCGTCCTGGCGATCTGGGTGTCGGCGACCTGATGCCAGCCGCTGGCGATGATGAGCGGCTGGTGCCCGTCAGCATGCTCGAGGGCGACGACGGTGTCCTGGACTGGGACGACAGCGCCCAGTGGGACGAGGGGACCGAGCTCGCTTTGTCGGTCGGGCTCGCCGCGGGAGCGGCGGGTGGTGGCGGAGCGACACTGGCGGTGGGCGGCAGGTCTCGCGTCCTGTCGGCGATCGGCCGGGACACTACCGCGGTGCGGTGGTACTCCAGTGAGCACGGGCCGAGCACCCCGCTCGCCCGGGCTGCACCAGGACCTTGCGTCACGTGCGGATTCTTGACGCCCCTCGCTGGGCCACTAGGCCGGCTCTTCGGCGTCTGCGCGAACGAGTTCGCGCCAGATGATGGCCGCGTCGTCTCCCTCGACCACGGCTGCGGCGCTCACTCCGAGGCGGTATCCGCGCGAGCCGGCGGTGCCGCGATCGTGCCGGTCATCGACGAGGTCGGCTACGACCTGGTCGACATGCCTGGCGTCGCGCTCGCTGACACCGTCTTCGAGTCACTCGACCACGAGTCCTGACCGCTCACGCGCGGACTCGCTAGCCCGGCGGGGCCTGGGTGATGTCCGTCGCGCTGTGGTAGCCGGCGGCTTCGCGCTCGGCTCGGCGGCGCTCGGCTGTCCGTTCGCGTGATCGCTTGAGATATGGCACATACGCGAGTCCGAATAGGCCAAGGGCGGTGCCGAAGGCCGCCACCCAGATCCACCACCGGTCGGCCGCCGGCATACTCGCTCGAACGATCAGCAAGACGATGAGGGCCACCAGGAATCCCGCCGTGATCACGGCAGTAATGAGCCGGTCATCGCCTTCCAGGGGCGGGGGGATCGGTCGTTCTGGGTGGCTCACGCGCCCAGGCTAGCCGATGGCGGCCGATTGGCTGGGCTGTCGCGATTACCTCGTGCGGTCCTCGCTCGACGGCCCAGAACTCTCGGCCGGGCTCCGCGCGACGGCGCACGCGACGGCTCCCGGCTAGCAGCAGCAGCCAGCCGGCCGTGCCCAGCCCGGCTCCGACGCCTGCGACCAGAATCCCGTCGAGTCCGCTCGACGCATGATGGGCGTGCCCCTTGGCCGGACCTGAGCCGGCGTGCCTGGCCGCCGGGGCGGCCTGCGCGGGCGCAGACCTGCCAGACACGATCGCGCCAGACGCGATCACGCCAGACGAGACTGCAACCGGCCCGATTGCGACAGGCGCAATCGTGAGGGCACCGATCGCCGGTGCCGTCAGCAAGTGCCGAAGTCGCATTAGCTGCTACTCCTCATGCCGGCCGATCACGCCGGTGCACCTGGGTCATCGGATCACGTCCTTTGCGTGATTACGTACAGTGGCAACTAGTAGCTTAACGCGACTAGGGCGGATCGCCATTGATATTTGGTGGGACGCGGCCAGTGCCCGCTCGCGGCACCGCGGGCGTCGCGCTGCGCTGCGCCCGGCATCGTGGGACGATGCTGCCGGGACCGGAGGGAACCCAGATGGCCAGCATTGGTCATTGGCTACCTGAAGCGACGGTCCGGCATCAGCCCGCACGCTAACTGGTACGGCGGAATGCGCGAGCATCGCCTATAGTTAGCAAGAGTAATGACTCAGGTTAACGATAATGACCATGCCACAGCAGACCAGGTCCGACGCGGGCCTGGCGAGCGCCCTTCGGATCTCCGTGAGCCGACTCGCTCGCCGGCTCCGGGCCGAACGGCTGGCCAAGGGCCTGGAGCCCGGGCTTTCCGACACCCAGCTGGCCGCGCTGGCGACGCTGGAGGCGCACGGCGCCATGACACCTGGCGAGCTAGCCGATCACGAGAAGGTGCAGCCACCGTCGATGACCAGGGTGATCGCGGCCCTGGAGGAGCGCGGCCTGGTGATGCGCGGGCCGCACGCCACGGACCGCCGGCAGGTGGTGCTGACCGTCACCGAGCCGGGCCGGACAGTGGTCCAGCAGTCGAGAAAGCTCAGGGAGGCGTGGCTCGCGCTGCGACTGCGCGAGCTGACTCCGCAGGAACGAGCGACGCTGCGAGCCGCAGCGCCGATCCTGGAGAAGCTCAGCCAGGCCTAACCGGCCCAGTCCCAGGCAGCACAGGCCTAACCAGCCCAGTCCCAACCAGCGCAGTCCCAGCCAGCCCAGTCCCAACCAACAGGGCGCAGTTTGGCAGCAAGACGTTCGGCTCGCTCAAGACACGCAACTACCGGCTCTTTGCGGCTGGGCAGGTGGTGTCGAACACCGGCAGCTGGATGCAGCGGGTAGCGCAGGACTGGCTCGTGCTCGAGCTCACCCACAACAGCGGTACGGCGCTCGGCATTACCACGGGACTGCAGTTCCTGCCGCTCCTGCTCTTCAGCCTGTGGGGTGGCGTGATCGCCGACCGCTACTCGAAGCGGCGGATCCTGATGGTCACCCAGACGGTGATGGGCGTGCTCGCACTCGTGCTGGGCATCCTGGCGCTGACCGGAACGGTCCGCATCTGGCAGGTCTACGCGCTGGCCTTCGCCCTCGGACTGGCCACCGTGGTCGACAATCCGACCAGGCAGACCTTCGCTGTGGAGATGGTCGGCCGGGACGGGATGGCCAACGCGATCGCGCTGAATAGCGCAGTGTTTAACCTAGCCCGGATCGTTGGTCCGGCGGTGGCCGGCGTCGTCATCGGACTGGTCGGCACCCCCGCGGCATTCCTGGTCAACGCGGCCTCCTATGCCGCCGTGCTGATCGGGCTCAAGCTGATGCGACCCGAAGAGCTGCGTCCGGCGCAGCGCACGCAGCGTGGTCCCGGCCAGCTGCGCGAGGCCCTGTCGTATGTTCGCGCCCGGCCGGCGCTGTGGATGCCGATGATCCTGCTGTTCTTCGTCTCCACGTTCGGCATGAACTTCCAGGTGACGACTGCGCTGATGTCACGGACCGTGTTCCACACAGGGGCGGGCGCGTTCGGGCTGGCATCGGCCGTCTTCGCTTTGGGTGCGCTCGGAGGTGCGCTGCTAGCCGCCCGTCGCGGCCGCCCGACGCTGCGGCTGCTGCTGGCGACCTCGCTCGCGTTCAGCGTCCTGGAGATCGTGACCGGCGTCGTGCCGAACTACCTCACGTTCCTCGTGGCACTCGTACCGACTGGCCTGACGCTGCTGACGTTCAGCACAGCCGCCAACTCGAGCACGCAGCTCAACACTGCGCCGGAGATGCGCGGCCGCGTCATGGGCCTGAACATGCTCGTCTTCCTGGGCGGCACGCCGCTCGGCTCGCCGCTGGCGGGCTGGGTGGCAGAGGTCTACGGCGCCCGGATGGCCATGATCGCCGGCGGCGTCATCTCGGTCGTTGCCACCGTGGTGATGACCTTCCTGCTCGCGCGCAGTCGGGGCGTGCAAGTGCGGAGTTACCTCCGGCCGGCCGAGCTAGCCCGCACCACGGCCTGAGCAGGCTGCGGCTGATACGAATGGCGGCATGAGGCTGTTCGTTGCCATCGAGCCGCCCGCAGGCGTGCTTGCCGAGCTGGGGGCGGCAGTCCTGCAGCTCCAGGTCGCCGCACCGGAGCTGCGCTGGACGAGCAGTGCCTCGTGGCACCTGACACTTGCCTTCCTCGGCGAGGTCGACGAGCGCATCCTGCCCGAGCTCAGCACCCGGCTAGCGCGAGCGGCGCGCCGGCATCCGGCGCAGCTGCTGGCGATCGCCGGTGGCGGCGCCTTCCCGGCTCCGGCCCGAGCCAGGGTGCTCTGGGCGGGCATCCGGGCCGACCGAAGGGCAGTGGCATCCCTGGCGGCGTCGGTGGCCGCCGGCGCCCGGCGGGCGGGCGCGCCGCCTCCGGATGAGGGCAGGAGGTACAGCCCGCACCTGACCCTGGCGCGTTCCCGCGACCCGATAGACGTGGCCCGCCTGACGGCAGCGCTGGCGGATTTCAGGAGCTCGGAATGGACTGCGCGGTCGATCCACCTGGTGCGCAGCTACCCCGGCGGCGGGCCGGCCCGGTACGAGGACGTTGCGGCGTGGCCACTGACGGCCCACCCATTGAGGGCACAGTCGCGGCAGCCCGGCACCTGACCTACAGGCGCTCCAGCACGTAGTCGATGCACGAGGTCAGCGCCTCGACGTCGGCCGGCTCGACCGCCGGGAACGTGCCGATGCGGAGCTGGTTGCGGCCGAGCTTGCGGTAGGAGTCGGTGTCGACGATGCCGTTCGCGCGCAGTGCCGCGGACAGCGCCGTGGCCAGGATGTGGTCAGCGAAGTCAATCGTGACGACCACCTGGGAACGCTGGGCCGGGTCAGCCACGAACGGCGCCGCCACCGGCGACTTCTCGGCCCAGTTGTAGAGGATGCCCGAGGAGGCGGCAGTCCGTTCCGTGGTCCAGGCCATCCCGCCGTGGCCAAGCATCCAGTCCACCTGCTCCGCTAGCAGGACGAGGGTCGCCACTGCCGGGGTGTTGTAGGTCTGCTGGAGCCTGGACTGCTCGATGGCTCCCTGCAGGGACAGGAAGTCCGGGACGTAGCGATC
This sequence comes from Streptosporangiaceae bacterium, assembly GCA_036496945.1. Taxonomy (GTDB): domain Bacteria; phylum Actinomycetota; class Actinomycetes; order Streptosporangiales; family Streptosporangiaceae; genus JAJYUU01. Next base: position 24,469 of record DASXKI010000140.1, read on the forward strand.
GCTGGCCGCGATCCGTGCCGCGCGCTCGACTGCGGCCGGGGACAGCAGCGCCAGCCACAGCCCGCCATCGGAGCCGAAGCACTTTTGCGGCGCGAAGTAGTAAGCGTCGAACTGGGCCGGATCCACGGCGATCCCGCCCGCCGCGCTCGTGGCGTCGACGAGTACCAGCGCGCCATCATCGGCGTCTGGCACACGACGGATCGGCATGGCGACGCCCGTCGATGTCTCGTTATGTGTGAGCGCGTAGGCGTCCACCCCGGATTCCGCCCGCGCCGACGGGTGCGTGCCCGGGTCAGAGCTGATGACCGACGGATCGGCCAGCCAGGGCGCGGCCTGCGTCACCTTGGCGAACTTGGCCGAGAATTCGCCGAAGCTCAGGTGCTGGGCCTTGCGGGAGACCAGCCCGAACGCCGCTGACTCCCAGAACGCCGTCGTGCCGCCGTTGCTGAGCGCCACCAGATAGTCATCGGGCAGGCCGAACAGCGTGGCCAGGCCATCGCGGACTCGCTGCACCACGGCCCGCACCGGCGCCTGGCGGTGTGAGGTGCCGAGCAAGCTGCGCCCGGCGGCGGCGAGCGCCTCCACCTGCGCTTCCCGGACCTTGGTCGGCCCGCTGCCGAACCTGCCATCAGACGGCAGCAGGTCGGCCGGGATGACGATCTTGGCTGGCTCAGACATCCTGATCAAATACCTCATCCGCACCGGGGACGTCGCGCACGGACCGGGCCTTAGGCCCGATGTAGTTGGCACTGGGGCGGACCAGCCTGCCGGTCCGCTTCTGCTCGAGGATGTGCGCTGCCCAGCCGGCGGTCCGCGCGCAGGTGAACATCGAGGTGAACATGTGCGAGGGCACCTGGGCGAAGTCGAGCATGATCGCGGCCCAGAACTCCACGTTCGTAGCGAGGACGCGGTCGGGCCGGCGGGCGTGCAGTTCGTCCAGCGCCGCCTGCTCGAGCGCGGCGGCGACCTCGTACCGCGGCGCGCCGAGTTCCTTGGCAGTCCGCCTGAGTACTCGGGCGCGCGGATCCTCGGCCCGGTAGACCCGGTGGCCGAACCCCATCAGCCGGTCGCCGTTGTCCAGCGCCTGCTTGACATACGCCGTGGCGTCGCCTGTCTTTTCCACTTCCTCGATCATGTGCAGCACCCGGGCTGGCGCGCCGCCGTGCAGCGGGCCGGACATGGCGCCCACCGCGCCGGACATGGCCGCTGCGACATCCGCCCCGGTGGAGGCGATGACCCGGGCGGTGAACGTGGAGGCGTTCATGCCGTGCTCAGCTGCCGACACCCAGTAGGCGTCGATGGCCTTGACGTGCTTGGGGTCGGGCTCACCGCGCCAGCGGATCATGAACCGCTCGGTGATGGTCCTGGCCTCGTCTACCCGCTTCTGCGGCACCATCGGGGCGCCGAGCCCGCGAGCGGACTGTGCGACGAACGACAGCGCCATGACCGACGCCCTGGCCAGGTCATCACGGGCCTGCTCGTCGCTGATGTCGAGGAGCTGGTGCATGCCCCAGGCGGGCGCGAGCATAGCCAGTGCGCTCTGGACGTCGACGCGGATGTCGCCAGAATGCACCGGGATCGGATAGGGCTCGGCGGGCGGGAGGCCCGGCGCGAACTTGTTGTCCACCAGCAGGCCCCACACGTGCCCGTAGGAGACGTGGCCGACAAGTTCCTCGATATCGACGCCCCGGTACCGGAGGGAGCCGCCCTCCTTATCCGGCTCGGCGATCTCCGTCTCGAATGCGACGATGCCCTCTAGCCCAGGCACAAAGTCGGACATTCGCTCTCCTCCGTCTCTAGTACGGGCAGGCGGACGGGCTGGCCGGGGGGCGATCAGGCCGCTCGTCGAGCGGCGGGGGCCAGCGGGCCTTTAGGGCCTGCGCCCCTATTCAACCGCGCAACGACTACGGACCGGTAACCCGGTCCGCCCATCGCCGTGCGTGCTGCGGCAAATGTGCTCGTCGCAGGAAGCCGGGACCCCGGCGCGGGCCGGCGCCTGGCGGCCTTCGGGCCAATGCGAGAGGATCACTACCCGTGGAGCCATCACGACAAGCTGATCCGGCCGACGGGCTGCCTGGTCTTGGACTGCCGGGCATCCTGACTGAGTCCATGCTGCCTGCTGAGCCGCTGGAGCTGTTCGACGGGTGGATGAGCGACGTCATCCGGGCCGGCCTGCCCGAGCCGACCGCGATGGTGCTCGCCACGGTGTCAGCGGATCAGCGGCCCCGCGCCCGGATGGTGCTGCTCAAGTCCTCGGGCCCCGATGGCTTCACGTTTTATACGAACAGGACCTCACGCAAGGCCAGTGATCTCGCCGAGGTGCCGCAAGCGTGCCTGCTGTTCCCCTGGCATGCGCTGCATCGGCAGGTGATCATCGAGGGGCCTGTCGAGCCGCTGTCGACCGCCGATAGCGAGCCGTACTTTCACAGCCGGCCGCGTGGCTCCCAGCTGGGCGCCTGGGCGAGCCGTCAGTCGACCGCCCTGTCGTCCAGGAACGAGCTTGAGGACCGGTACACCGAGCTCGAGCGGCGGTGGCCGGAGGGCACGCAGGTCCCGATGCCTGACTTCTGGGGAGGGTACGCGCTGCGGCCTGAGCGGATGGAGTTCTGGCAGGGCAGGCCGAGCAGGCTCCACGACAGGTTCCGCTATACGCGGCAAGGCGCGTCCTGGGTCGTGAGCCGGCTCGCTCCCTGACACCCAGCTGGCCCCATCACATCGGCTGGCAGGGCTCCGTCCCCCGCTCGCATGAGTGCGCCAACCCAGCGGCCGGGCGGCTGGTCCCGGCGTGCCTGCCGACCCCCCTCGCTGACCGGTACACGCGGAGCCTCGTGCGGCATAGCATCGGTTCTGGAGGTAATCGCGAGTGACAGCGCACGGCCTGATCGATACGACCGAGATGTACCTTCGCACGGTCTTTGAGCTCGAGGAAGAGGGCATCGTCCCGCTGCGTGCCCGCATCGCCGAGCGGCTCTCCCAAAGCGGGCCCACGGTCAGCCAGACGGTCGCCCGGATGGAGCGTGACGGCCTGCTGCGGGTCGAGGGGGACCGGCAGCTGGCGATGACCGACATGGGCCGGATGCTGGCGATGCGGGTCATGCGCAAGCACAGGCTGGCCGAGTGCCTGCTGGTCAGCGTCATCGGGATGCCCTGGGAAGATGTGCATATCGAGGCATGCCGATGGGAGCACGTCATCTCCGACAACGTGGAGCGGCGTCTGGTCGAGCTGCTCGGCTATCCGGTCCGGTGCCCGCACGGGAACGTCATTCCTGGCCTCGCTGAGCTGGGCGTTCCTGACGATGCGACGAAGCGATCCGACGTGGCGACCTCCGAGCCTGACATCGCGATGACGGACATGGCCATGCCGGCGGGCGAGCAGGTCATCGTCAGCCGTATCAGCGAACAAGTTCAAAGCGATGCGGCGTTGATGCTTAGACTCAAGAACATTGGGATACAACCCGGACGCGAGGTAACCCTTGCGGCAAGCGATAGCGGTGTGCGGGTGACAAGTGCGGACAGGGTCGGTGATCTCGGGGCGGAGCTGTCCGCCGAGATTGCCGCGCACGTCTTTGTCGCGCGGCTGTGACGGCGGTCCGGTGAGCCAGGCATGAGGCCGCTAGAGGACATGCCGCCGATGCTCACCGCTAGCGACGTCCTGGATCAGGTGTCCACTGGAGTCGTGGTCATAGACACAGACTGCAAGCTCCTGTACGCCAACTCCTTCGCCGTCACGCTGTTTGGCTTCCCCGACGACTCCGCGCACCTAGCCGGGCAGCCGCTGCTGTCACTCGGGATCGAGCAGTCAGACGCCGCGACTGTCCAGCACATGGCGGAGAACGTGCTACGCGGCTGGCCATGGGAAGGCACGTTCGCCAGCCAGCGGGTCGACGGATCGAGGGTATTCGTCCGCGCGCACGGCGCGCCGATGCGTAACGCGAGCGGCGAGATCACCGGTATCGTCATCATGGCCAGGGAAGCGACTCGGCGCGGCGGTCAGCGCGCTAGTGACCGGATCGGCCTGCTGGAGCGGATCGGCGACCGGCTGGCTAGCTCCCTGGAGCTTGATGTCACTCTTCGCCAGGTGGCCGAGACACTGGTACCGCAGTTCGCGGATCATTGCTTCATCGACCTGCTGCAGGGGGACGTGCTGATCCGCCGCGCGCACCTGCACTCGCGGGGCTGGATGCCCGAGCCTGGCACCTGGGCGCTGGTCGGCGAGCCCATTAAGTACCCGAAGGGTCACTTCTGCCAGCTAGCCATGTCCCAGCTGGACACGGTGGTCGTGGCTGACCTGGCGGAGGAGAAATACCCGGCACCCACGCCGGAGAGCTTGCAGGCGTGCGATGACATCAGGCTGACGTCGGTGCTGGCCGCGCCCCTGATCGCCCGCGGCCAGCTGCTCGGAGTAATGAGCCTGGCCTTGTCCCACCTGACCGAGCGTGAGGAACGTCACTACGGCGCCGACGACCGCGACTTCCTGAGCGCGATCGCCGGCCGGGTCGCGATCGCGATCGACAACTCGCTGCTGTTCGAGGAGGAGCGACGCACCGCGCTCGCCTTCCAGACCAGCCTGCTGCCCAAGGACCCGCCGTTCGTGGACGGGCTTGAGGTGGCGTACAAGTACGTACCGGCCAAGCCGCTGGAGACGCACGGGCAAGGCATCCAGACGCAGGTCGGCGGCGACTGGTACGACATCATCCCGCTGTCGGCTGGGCGCGTTGGCATCGTCATCGGTGACGTCGAGGGTCGCGGGGCGCGGGCCGCCGCCGTCATGGGCCAGCTGCGGGCCGCGCTGCGGGCGTTCGCTCAGGACGACAAGTCACCAGCCGAGATTCTGCGCAAGCTGGACGACTGGGTGCGCTCGCTGGGCCCGGCAGCGGCCGAGACGCACGGCTTCGCGGAGGCGGATCCTCCTACCGTGAGCTGCACGTACCTGGTCTACGACGCCTGGTCGCGCACGCTGTCGTTCGCTAACGCCGGTCACATGCCGCCGCTGATCATGCGCGGGCACGACGTGAGTCAGCTGGAGATCAGGGACCGCGGCGTGCTGCTCGGCGTGCGCGGCAAGGGCGTGCGCGGCCTGCCCACTTACCGCGAGGAGATGCGCTACCTCGCGCCCGGGTCGACGCTGATTTTCTACACGGACGGCCTGGTGGACCGGCGACAGCGTGCCGAGGGCAGTGGCCACTACACCGACGCCGAAGTCCAGCAGATGCTGCGGCGCGCAGTACGGACGGCGGCCGACGGGACAGTCGAGCAGGTAGCCGAGGCTGCTGAGCACGCCGTGCCTGGCGAGATCGACGACGACATGGCCGTGGTCGTCGTCAGGACGTCCGAGGTCGATCTCGCGTCCTGGGAAGGCCAGTTCCCAGCCGAGCCGATCCGGGTGTCTGAGGCGCGCCGGCTCGCCAACGAGACGTTCATGAGCTGGGGCATGGATACCGAGCAGGCGGATCTGACCTGCCTGCTGGTGTCCGAGGTCGTCACTAACGTCGTGCTGCATGCCGCCGTGTCGCCGACGGCGCGGCACGAGCTAGTGCTGGAAGGCGCCGGGCCTGGCCCGCTGGGGATTCTCGGGGACTGGGAGCTGTCGCCGTTCGACGAGGGTTTCGGCGGGGCTCCGGGCAAGGACTTCACGCTGCGACTGCGGCGCGGTCACGAGTCCATCTGGGTCGAGGTGTTCGACTCGGACCTGCGGCTGCCCAGGATCAGGAGCGCTGGAGAGAGCGACGAGGGCGGCCGCGGTCTGTACCTCGTCGATCAGCTGGCGACGCGGTGGGGTTCGCGGCCGACCCAGGACGGCAAGGCAGTCTGGTTCGAGATGCCGATCAAGGTCGGACTCGGCCCGAGCACGCTGCTGTAGGCCTGTGATCGCCTGTAGGACCGTGGTGGCCTGTAGGACTGTGGTGGGCGCTCTCGCTGGGTGACGTGTCGCCACCGGCCGCCGACGTTAGTGCGTCTGGCTGGCCCACAGGGCGAGCACGCCGACGACGACGGCGATCATGACCACGAGCCAGGTCCTGGGCGTCACCAGGAATCCCATCCGGCGCCGGGTCCTGGTCACAATGTAAGTGACAATGAGCGCGATCATCACTAGCAAGATGACGCCCTGGCTCATGCCGCCTCCCGACCTTTGTGCTCCGAGCATAGAGCTCCGAGCGGCCTCAGGCGGCGCCGTCGTCGGGAAGCGCCGGCACGATGGCGAGGTCGGTGCGGCCGGCCGCGGCCGTGCCGAGCATCGGGGTGCCGAGTACGGCGGACACGGGCAGCCCGCTGTCGGGCGCGCGCACCGAGGCGTGCAGCCGTCGGAGCACCGTGACCTGGCGGGCGAGAGCCTCGATCTTGTCCTCGACCAGGCGGGCCGCGGCGTCGCGCTGGCCCGGGCTGACCGACCGGCCGGCCGCCAGGCGCGCGAGCGGCTTGACTTCCTCGAGTCGGAAGCCGAGATCCTTGAGCGCGAGCGCGGCCGCGATGTACCCTCCGTACTCCGCCGGGTACTTCCGCGTACCCCCGGGAGAGCGCCTCGGCTCCGGCAGGATGCCTAGTTGCTCGTAGTAGCGGATAGTGCGGCTGCTGACGCCGGCCGCCTTCGCGAGCTGACCGATACTGACCAGGCTCGCAGCGTCGTCGCTGATCTTCGTCATGAGCGGCGGTTACCCCCGTCTGCGGCGCTGTGCGCGATCGTGACCAATGTCAGTTCGTGACTGTGGAGAGGTGCTGTGCGCGAGGGGCCCGAAAAGTGCGCACTCACGGATAGTAGCTGTCCGACTACAGATGACGGGCGGTAATCATCAGAGGAAAGCACGACTCCTGGGGCTATGGCGCTGGCCAAACTGCGCGGTAGCCTCAAGGTGACGGCAAACGCCGGCCTGCGCGCGCCTCTCGCTCTGCGGACAGGCAGGCGGTGGCGCCGCTGTGGGCATGGAGGTCGCGTGGTGTCTGAGGCATACATCGTCGGGGCGGTTCGCAGCCCCATCGGCAAGCGAAACGGTGGCCTCTCGGCAGTCCACCCGGTAGACCTGGCAGCGCACGTCCTGCGGGAACTGATCGCGCGGACGGGCGTTGATCCTGCGGCGGTCGAAGACGTGATCATGGGCTGCGTGTCCCAGGTGGGCCCGCAGGCGATCGACATTGCCAGGAACGCATGGCTGTCGGCTGGCCTGCCGGAGAGCGTGCCCGGGGTGACCATCGACCGACAGTGCGGCTCGTCCCAGCAGGCTGTCCATTTCGCCGCGCAGGGCGTGCTGTCCGGTACCCAGGATCTGGTGATCGCGGCGGGCATCGAGAGCATGAGCATGGTGCCGATGGGCAGCACGGTGGCGCTGCCGCACAAGGAGGGCATGGCCCTGCCGTTCGGCCAGGGCTGGCGGGACAGATACGGCGACCAGGAGATCTCCCAGTTCCGCGGCGCTCAGCTCATGTGCGAAAAGTGGGGCATCAAGCGGGCTGAGCTCGAGGAGCTCTCGCTGGAGAGCCACGCCAGGGCGATCAGGGCGATCGACGAGGGCAGATTTGCTCGCGAAATCACCCCGGTCGGCGGAGTCACCACCGACGAGGGCCCGCGCCGGGATTCCACGCTGGAGAAGATGGCCGAGCTGAAGCCGCTGCGGCCGGGCTGGGAACTGACTGCCGCGACCGCGTCACAGATCTCCGACGGCTCGGCGGCGATGCTGATCGCCTCGCCCGCCGCGGTGCGCAAGCATGGCTTCACCCCGCGGGCAAGGATCCACGCGCTGGCGGTCACTGGCTCGGATCCCGTCTACATGCTCACAGGCCCGATCCCGGCGACCGAGCAAGTGCTCGCCAGGGGGCATCTGTCGGTCGATGACATCGACGTGTTCGAGGTCAACGAGGCGTTCGCACCGGTGCTGATCGCCTGGTCGCGGGACACCGGAGCGTCGCTGGCTAAGACCAATCCCAACGGCGGCGCGATCGCCCTCGGCCACCCGCTTGGCGCGACGGGCGCGATCTTGATGACCAAGATGCTGCACGAGCTTGAGCGCACTGGCGGCAGGTACGGCCTCCAGACCATGTGCGAAGGCGGCGGCCAGGCCAACGCCACGATCATCGAGCGGCTCGCCTAGCAGTCGGCCGTCTGAGCGAAACCCCGGTCAAGGGCTGTTGCCCTGGCCGGGGTTTCTGTTGTGCGCGGCCAGGCGCGCACGGGCCGACGGGGAGTCATTGTTGCAACCCCGTTCCCATTTAATATATAGTTCAAGTTGTAGGTTCACTTGAACATGACTGTTAGGTAACCTGGGCCACTCGCCTGGGCTGCGACTGGAAGGGTGACACTGACATGCTGCTTTCTACGTTCGACCCGTTCGCTGAGTACCACCGCGCGCTGCGGGCCGCTGACGGCGGACACGCCACCATGCGGATGGACGCCATCCGCCGCGAGCAGGAGGTCGAGCTGCGGTTCGACCTGCCCGGCATCGAAACCGACAGCATCGACGTCACGGTTGACCGGGGCGTCCTGACGGTAAGCGCGAAGCGGTCGGAGGAGTACGCCGAGGGCGAGAAGCCGTTCGTCCGCGAGCGGATCATGGGCTCGTTCACGCGGCGCATCCGCCTGTCGGACAGCGTAGACGCCGAGAAGATCGCTGCGTCGTACGACGGCGGCGTCCTGCGGGTCAGCGTTCCGCTCCAGGAGCGGGCACTCGCGCGCAAGGTCGCGGTCAGCACGGCGGCCAGGGCCGCTGTCGAGGCCTGATCCTCGCGATAACCTGCGAATGGGCCCGCGCGGCTGAGCCCGTGCGGGCCCACTGACGCGTCGAGCACTGATCAGTCCAGCACTGATCAGTCCAGCGCTGCTCCAGGCGGGAGGTAGCCATGGCACCGTTGCCACTCGACGATGCCAACATGCCGCTGTTCACCGTCGGTCAGGTCGCGGAGATACTAGAGATTCAGCAGGCTTTCCTGCGGCGGCTGGATGAGTTCCACGTGGTCCGGCCATCCCGGTCGGCGGGTGGCCAGCGCCGGTACACGAGGAACGAGATCGTCGCCGTCCGGTACGTGGTCCAACTGATGGATGACGGCCTCACGCTGAGCGCCATCCGTAGGGTGCTTCAGCTGGAAGCCAGGGTTCGCGAGCTGGAAGCAGAGCGAGACGCGCTGCGCGCCGCGCTTGCACAGCTGAAGTCCCGGTCCTAGGGGCGGGCCCGCGTCGCCTAGTCCGACCCGGCAAGTGCGGCCATGGACGCATCCATGTCACCACTGGCCTCATAACTGGCGCGACTCACGAAGACCTGAGGGCTGATGGTGTGCAGCGCCGTCAGCATGTCGCCGAGTTCGTCGTCGTGCGGCAGCTCGAGTACAACGTCACCAGACAGCTCGGCCTCGGTCCCGGCGCGAGGCGTGAGCCGGATGGCGCTGACCTGCTGGCGTGACAGCACCTCGTCCAGCCGGGCCCTGCTCCGCGGATCGTCGGAGAGGTAGATCCTGATCCTCCACATGGCCATGAGCTGGCCCTCCAAGTCTTTGGTACGCACATTCACGAAGGTGCCGGGTACCCGTTGCCGATGTGATTCAGGCTCGTAACGACGACGTGAAATGAGAGCCGCGAACTGGGTGGCGGCGCGCCGTTACGCTGGGTCATAGGTCCGCGACGCTAGCTGAGGCGGGCCGGCTCAGACCTTAGATCGGTGGAAATTGAGATAAGACTTGGACGGCGTGGGGCCGCGCTGATCCTGATACCGAGAGCCATAGACGGATGAGCCATACGGGTGCTCCGCAGGCGAGCTGGTCCGGAAAAGACACAGCTGACCAATCTTCATGCCCGGCCAGAGCTTGATCGGCAACGTCGCGACGTTGGACAGCTCCAGCGTGACGTGACCGGAGAAGCCGGGGTCTATCCAGCCAGCCGTCGAGTGGGTGAGCAGGCCGAGCCTGCCCAGCGAGCTCTTGCCCTCCAGTCGTCCGGCTACGTCATCCGGCAGGGTGATGACCTCATAGGTGGAGGCGAGCACGAACTCGCCTGGATGCAGGACGAACGGCTCGTCGCCGTCCGGCTCGACCAGCCGGGTCAGATCCGGCTGCTCGATCGCCGGATCGATGTGGGGATACCGGTGGTTCTCGAAGACGCGGAAATAGCGGTCCATGCGGACGTCGATGCTGGACGGCTGGATCAGTTCGGGCGCGAACGGGCTGAGCTTGACACGGCCCGATTCCACCTCGGCCTTGATGTCGCGATCGGAGAGCAGCACGTTGGCAATTTACCGTCTCCCTGGCCGCATCCGGTTAGATGCCGGGCTGACGGGCCAGCCTTAGCCGGATCCGGAAGGGTCGGTTGCACAGCGGATGCGGGCTGCCGCCGCCAGCTGTGGCGCTGGAACCGGACAGTTCCGCCGGAACACTGAAAGATTACCAACTACCGATCCGCTGCGCAGATACAATCCAGCCCGTGGAATCTACGCCGGTCTTTGCAGATCCGTCGGGACGGCGCCGACGGGTGATGCGGCGGCTGGGCGTCGTCGCGGCAGTAGTGCTGGTCACCTGCCTCGGCGCTGTTCTGGTGGCGATGGCGGGAGGTCCGCAGGCCCCGCTCACGACCTGGGCTGCTCCGCGTCACCTCGCACCGGCATCCAGTCCTGGCGCCTCTTCCGCCGCGAACAGGGCTGCGAGCAGCCGGGCCGGCGCGCATGCTCGCCCGCAGCACAGCCTCGTCCCTGGGCTGTCGCCGTCTCCGTCGGCCCAGGTCTCCCCGAAGCCGAGTCCGGGGGTGACCCCATCGCCGGGCAGTTCCGCTTCGGTAAGCCCCACCAACCCGTCCGGGCGCACTCCGCCTGGGCAGACGAGGTCGCCTAACCCGCATAAGAGCTCTCATGCGCCCTGAGCGCCTGATCACGGGCCCTGAGTCTCGATCAGCCACGCGGGTGCTTCCGACGGATAGCCACGGCAGCGGCCGCCGCCCGCCCAGCAGCCGCCCCGCGAGCCACCGCCGGAGCCGGACCCCACGGGGGCACTGGCTGCTGGTCAGCCTGGTCATGTTCGTCTTCGCCATCGGATTGCTGATCGAGGGCTACACGCACGGCGTGCTCGGCGAGAACAGCGCGGATGAGCCCACGCCGGGACCGCACGCCGCCGCGGCACCCGCCGCAGTCACAGGCGGCGGTCCGGTCATCCGGGTCACCGGTTCGAGCGTGCACAGCTATTCCCTGCCGCCGCTGACCGTGGCGCTGACGTTCGATGACGGACCCGACCCGACCTGGACGCCGAAGGTCCTGGCAGTCCTGCGGCGTTACCGGGTGCCGGCCACGTTCTTTCTTGTCGGCGCGCATGCAGCCGCCTATCCGGGCCTCGTGCGCGAGGAACTGACCGGCGGCGACGAGGTGGGGTCGCATACGTACACCCACACGAACCTCGCTACCGCTGCCGGATGGCGGGAAAGCCTCGAACTCTCGCTGACGCAGAACGCGCTCGCTGGGGCCGCGGGTATCCATACGCGCGTGCTGCGAATGCCGTACTCCTCGCAGGCCGATGCGCTGACCGCAGCAGACTGGCGAGGGGCCAGGCAGGCAGGCCAGGACGGCTATCTGGTGGTGCTGACAAACCTCGACACCAATGACTGGGCTAGGCCGGGCACCAACCGCATCGTGGCTGCCGCCATCCCGTCGGGTGGCAAGGGCGCGGTCATCATGTTCCACGACGGGGGCGGCAACCGGGCCGAGACTGTCGCGGCGCTGCCCCAGATCATCATGCGGCTGCGCTCGGAGGGTTACCGCTTCACCACCATCACGCAAGGTCTGGGACAGCCGGCCGGTGACGTTTCAGCGACCTCGCGTCAGCGGATAGTCGGTACTGCTCTCGTGCTGACGCAGCAAGTGGCCGACCATACTGTCGCTACCCTGGCGATCTTGCTCGTGATGGCCACTGTGCTGACCGTCCTCAGGCTAGGAGTCCTCGTCGGCTTCGCCAGGGCGCATCGTCGTCGCGAGCTTCGCCGTCGCGAGGAAGGGCGCCCGGGTGCAGCTCCCCCCTACCTGCCCGATGTCTCGGTGGTAATCCCCGCCTACAACGAAGCGGCGGGGATCGCGGCAACCGTGCGTTCGATGGCGGCCAGCACCTATCGCGGCAGACTTGAGATCATCGTCGTAGACGACGGCTCAACGGACGACACCGCGGCAATAGCCCGTGACCTTGGCATTCCGTTCGCCCGCGTTATCACCCAGGCCAACGCAGGTAAGCCGGGGGCGCTGAACCGCGGAATCGCAGAAGCGCGAAGTGACATCTTGGTCCTCGTCGACGGTGACACCATCTTCGAGCCCGCGACCATCGATCGCCTCATCGCGCCGATGAGCGAACTGGACGTCGGCGCCGTGAGCGGCAACACCAAGGTCGGGAACCGGCGTGGCCTGCTCGGCGGCTGGCAGCACCTCGAGTACGTGATGGGCTTCAATCTGGACCGCCGCCTCTTTGACCTGCTCGGCACGATTCCGACGGTGCCTGGCGCCATCGGCGCGTTCCGCCGGGCCGCACTCGCTGCGGTCGGCGGCGTCACCACTGACACGCTGGCGGAGGACACCGACCTGACCATGGCGTTGTGCCGGTCGCCTTGGCGAGTCGTCTACGCACCCGATGCGCTCGCATGGACGGAGGCGCCGGCCAACCTGCGCCAGCTCTGGAAGCAGCGCTACCGGTGGTCCTACGGCACCATGCAGGCGATGTGGAAGCACCGGCGCGCGGTGATTGAGCGTGGCCAGTCAGGGAGGTTCGGCCGGTACTGCCTCACGTACCTCGCCTTGTTCCATGTCCTGCTGCCGCTGACCGCACCCGTGGTAGATGTCTTCTCCATCTACGGCCTGATGTTCCTTAACCCGGCGAAGGTGGCGCTGTTCTGGCTGTCGTTCGTCGTTCTCCAGGCCCTGGCCGGCGGGTACGCCCTCCGCCTGGACGGAGAGAGACTCAGGTCCCTGTGGGTGCTGCCGCTGCAGCAGGTCGTGTATCGACAGCTCATGTACCTGGTTACGGTCCAGTCCGTCATCTCGGCGATGCTCGGCACCCGTGAGCGCTGGCAGGTCATCCACAGAGCCGGGGTGTTTGCCGAGTCTGCCGCCGGCACACCCGAAGCCTGATCCGGCGGTCGGTCAGACCTCCCACCTATCCGGATTCTTGGGGCAGCACGATCCGGTACGATGTGCGGGCAGGTCGCGCAGGCGGCTGGCGGCCCACTAGCGGGGCTGGCCGTGTCGGCGCGAGCCCGCGGGTGTAGTTCAATGGCAGAACATCAGCTTCCCAAGCTGACAGTGCGAGTTCGATTCTCGTCACCCGCTCCCACAACGAAGACCTGGGCCGCGGGTTGTTTCCTGGCCTGCGCCTTGATCGCTTCCCGGTGCTTTCTGGTCTTCCGGCCATTGGCGGGCCAGCCCAGTCATGCTAAACGTATGCTCAGCCGCGTGCCGGGTCAGTTCTGGGCCGCAGAGAAGTTGCCCAGTGGCGGGTGACCGGGAAGAACGAAACAGGGTCTTCGGAATGCCTCGCGGGGCAGATCCACATGCAGAGCAGCCCGGGGAACCGCGGCAAGTTCTGGGCGTCCAGGTTGACTGGTATGGCTCTGTCGACTGGAATCAGCTCCGTTCGGTCAGATATCCCGTCAAGACCCATAAGCGCTGTCCACTACGCCGCCGCCCGGGTCCGTACGCGCCTGACGACGACGAAGGTGACCGGGACTCAGAGGGCTAGTCCACTCCCAGAAGACGCTGGCGTCATCGTGTCGGATATCTGTGGAACAGCAGATACCGTCGGCTTGCCGTGGTGACGCGCAGTACACCGCGGTCGCTCGCGGCCAAGTCGAAACCCAGCTCTGCGCCCATCGGCCGGCCGATCCCAGCGATTTGCACAGTAACCACGCGGATCCGACTTCGTCGCCGCTCTCCGGGATCGTTACATACCGGGCACCCTCGACCGTCGACCAACCACGCAGACGCTAGAGAGGTACCGGCATTCATACGTCGAGAAACTCGCGCACGGCGCGCTTGGATCGGAGCACGTACATCGCCACATGCTTGCCGTGCTGAGACAGGATCTTCAGCTCTCTTTCGCGGTCCGAGCGACGGACTCGCCAGATGCGCCAAACCAGGCACCATTCATCGCGAAGCCGACGCAAACGGGATTCGTAACAGCCGTTTGGCAGCTCGAAGTCAACCGGGCGCGTTCGAATCCCACGCACGAGCGCGCGCCATGCGCAGATCCACCACCGTATGTCGAGGAACACGACCGTGTCTGCTCGCTCGAGTCGAAGATCGAGCGTGGCGTGGTAGTTGCCGTCGGCGATCCAGTCGTCGCCGGCGAGCAGTATCTTCTGCTTCTCGCGCCACTCGGCCTCGGTCGGCTTGGCCCAACCCGGCAGCCAGAAGTGGACGTCGAGAACAATGATGGGGAGGCCGGTCTTCGAAGAAAGCGCTCGCGAGAACGTACTCTTCCCCGCCCCGGCCATGCCGGTCACCACGACGCGGCGTCGGACGGAAATCGCTCGTGGGATGTCGCTCATTCAAACCAAGGGTCCCTGAAGCAGCTATTCGACACCAGCTCATAATGCCGGATGCCGGGACGCCAGGGCATGGATCACGCTGATGGGCCCCGGCGCCCTGGGCAGGCAAGGGCCCAGGGCGCGCGGATCGCGGCAAGAAGGTGCTGGGCTACGGGTCAGGCCCGGCCGCCGCTGGATCTTGTTCAGTCCTGCGCGAGCGACATCGGCTCGGCGCCTGCGTCCCACTCGGGTATCGCCGGGTGAGAACATCCCGCCGCCAGGCCTGTGCGAGCGGTCGCCCGGGTGTGGTCAATGCGCCAGCAGGTGCACGACCAGGGCGAGAACGCCGAGGCCCAGGGTGAGCTTGAGTGCGAGGATCGCGCCGTTGGCAGCGATGGTGATCAGCCAGCCTCGCAGGGTCTTGGGTCGCCGGATGTGCTTGAGGACGGGCCAGCGCCTGGTGGTCCGCTCGGTCACAAATGTGCCTCCATGTACGGTGCGGGATGGCGGGGCGGCGCGCTCTTGGCGCACGCCGCCGTGTCCTGGCTCGCGCTGGGACGAGAAGCGGTCCGCAGCCCCGGCCGCTCAGTCACTGGCCGGCCGGCGCGTTCCAGTCGAGGAGCTGGACGATGACGCCGTTAGGGTCAGTGACCTGGAACGCGCGCTCGCCCCAGGGCTCCTCGCGCAGCGGCATGGTGATGTCCACGCCCTCCTCGCGCAGGCGGGCCAGCTCACCCTCGAGGTTCTCGACGACGAACGCCAGGATCAGGCCGGCGGCGTGGGTGTCGCGCTGGTCGTCGGGCAGCAAGGGCAGGCCCCGGCGTAGGAAGACAACGTTCATCCCGGCGTCCTCGCGTGCCAGGGAGGCGAAGCCGTCTGCGGCCATATCCGGCCGGAAGCCGAAGTGGCTGGTCAGGAATGCGGCGGAGGCGGGCACGTCGGCGACGTTGAGGGACACGGCGGAAGCGGTGATCTGCACGGGAGGGCTCCTCGGGCTGGGCGATCGGGACAGCAATCAACACTGTATCGTGTACAGTGTACTGCGTACAACACAAGTATGCGCGAGAATGTTCCGATGCCCACCGAACACAGCAGCGGCGGCGACCCGGCACGCACACTGCAACTGCTCTGGCGCGAGCCCGGCCCCGCGGACTCCCGGCGCGGACCGCGCCAAGGCCTGAGTGCCGAACGGGTCGCCGCGGCCGCGATCGCTCTCGCGGACAGCGACGGCCTGGGCTCAGTCACGATGCGCGCGGTCGCTCACGCCCTCGGCGTGGTGCCGATGTCGCTGTACACCTACGTGCCCGGCAAGGCCGAGCTACTCGACCTGATGCTCGACACGGTCTACCGCCAGATGCCGCGCGGCGACCTGTCCGGCCTGCCGTGGCGCGAGCGCCTGGCCGCCGTCGCCCACGATAACCGCGACCTGTTCACCCGGCACCCCTGGATCGCCGAGGTCTCCACCAGCCGGCCCCCGCTCGGACCCGGGCTAATGGCCAAATACGAGCACGAACTTCAGGCGTTCGAGGGCCTCGGGCTCGACGACGTCGACATGGACGCCGCCCTCACCTTCCTGCTCGGCTTCGTCCACGCCGCCGCGCGCTCGGACGCCGAGGCGGCCGCCGCCCGGCAGGACAGCGCGATGAGCGAGGAGCAATGGTGGACAGCCAACGCCCCCCTGCTCGCCCAGGTCTTCGACGAGACGAAGTACCCCACAGCCGCCCGCGTCGGCGCCGCCGCCGGCGCCGCTCACGGCGCGGCCTATGACCCCGGCCACGCCTACACCTTCGGCCTGCAGCGCGTCCTCGACGGCCTCGGCGCCCTAATCGACACCAGCGGCGCCTGATCTGCAACCGCTGGCCCGCCGCGTCTCCGACCGCACCTCCCGCAACCTTCGCTGGACACACCAAACCGACTCCGCCGCCTGATCGTCTGAGACACCCCCCGCACCTGGCTGCCCCTGTTGCCGGTCCCAGTCCGGTCGTGGTGACGACCTTCGCGTGGCGGGCGTCGGCTGTGGCGCCACAATTTGTCGCTGGTGGCATCTTTACGCTGCCGGTCCTGTCGGTGATCCTCGTAGCTTTCGCGGGCGGCCTGACAGACCGTGCGCGTCAGGTGGTGCAGGCGGCGGTATCGATTCAGTCCGTCGCGCTCGGCCTTGGCGTGCTCAGCTGGCTGGGTGCCTTCGGCGCACACTCGCGGCCTGGCGTCTGGTTCATCCTCGACGCCTCGGATATCGCTGCCATGGCGGCCGCGCCGATATTCATCGTCGCGGTGCTTCGGTCGCACGCATCGCCCATCCGGCGACGGCGTCGTGGTTACTGAATGTTCCCGTTCATGTTCCACTGCTGCTTCCTGCACCTCATCCCGCGGTCAGGACGCCGAGGCATCATTCGCATCGGGACTAGCTAGCGCGAGACATCGGCAACCCGGAGGCTGGCATGGACAATCCGATCGAGCCCACCCGCGACACAAGCCGGTCGGCGTGGACCGCGAGGACGAGCCGGAGGACATTACTCAAGGGTGCCGGACTGGCCGGCGCCGCCGCTCTTGGCGGACCGCTACTGCGGAGCACGAATGCAGCGGCGGCCACGCTGCCAACTAGCCCGTTCCCAATCCGGCACGTCGTGGTCGCCTGCCAGGAGAACCGGTCGTTCGACCATTACTACGGCTTCGCCCCGTTCGCCGGGTCCTCCGGGCCACCGCCGGGTTACGCGCAGCCCGACGGGCAGGGCGGATTCGTGCAGCCTTACCACTTCACCAGCTTGTCGACGCCGGATATCGGACACTCCTGGGGCGCGATGCACGCCGAGTACGACCACGGAGCGATGGACGGGTTCTACACGACGAACGGCATCAACTGCCTGGGCTACTACACCGAGCAGGACCTGCCGTTCTACTACAGCCTGTTCGCCACCTCGACCCTGTGCGCGAACTACTTCTGCCCAGTGATGGGTCCTACCTACCCGAACCGCTTCTACCTCGTGGCCGGCACCTCCGGAGGCATCACCACCAACGGGATATGGGGCTACGGCGTCTTCGACTACCCGATCATCCTGGATCTGCTCGAAGCGGCCGGGGTGACCTGGAAAATCTACAACACTCAGTGGGACCCGGTGCCGCCTGGCGACAGCGACAACGTGTTCCTCTTCTGGAGGCGCTGGGCCAACGACGTGCGCACCCAGGGGACGATGGCGAACTACATGAACGACCTCAAGCACGGCCACCTGCCGCAGGTGTCGTTCATCATCCCGAGCTTCCTCCGTGGCGAGGACGAGCACCCGCCCGCAGACGTTCAGGTCGGCATGGGGATCCAGCAGGAGCTTGTCACCGCGCTGCAGAACTCCTCGGCCTGGGACAGCTCGGCGTACATCCTCACCTACGACGAGTCGGGCGGGTACTTCGATCACGTCGCGCCGCCGCAGCTCGACGCGTACGGGCTCGGGTTCCGCGTGCCCACGTGGGTCATCTCACCGTTTGCCAAGCCGGCGCACCTAGAGCCGACCCTGTACGAGCACACCTCCGTCCTCAAGTTCATCGAGGCGATCTTCGGCCTGCCGACCCTTGCCTCGGTTAATCATCTCTTCGATGCCAGCGCGCCGGGTGGTCCGAACAACGAGGCATCAAATGGGAACGAGGTCGGCCCGCCCGCGCCGCCGCGCGACGCTCGCGGCGATATCGGCAACCTGCTGGAGTGCTTCCAGTTCTAAGCCGTCACTCAAGGAGGAGTCAGATGCGAGCCAGAATCCGGACGGCGTTCATGCCCGCCCTTACGGTCGCAGCGCTGCTCGGCGCGGTGGCCGCGATCCCGGCCAGCGCAGCAGCTGGTCCTGTGGTCACGGCCCCTGGCGAGGGCGTGCCGGCCTTCGGGCATGTCTTCCTGATCATCGGCGAGAACACCACCTACTCGCACCTGACCATCACCAACGCTCCCTACCTCCTGGGTACGATCCGGCCTGACGCCGCCTGGCTGACGAACTACGACGCTGCGACTCACTGGTCGCAGGCCAACTACGTGGCGCTGGTGACCGGCCAGTTCACCCCGTGCGAGCAGAAGGACGGCGGCATCGCCTGCCACCAGAATGTCGACAGCGTTTTCCACCAGCTCGACGTGGCCGGGCTCAGCTGGAAGGTATGGCTGGAGGCCGGGACCGCGAAATGTGACACCGGCTCGGGCGGAAGCTGCGCCAGCAACAACCCATGCCCGCTCTCCGGCTTCTACACCACCGGGAACCCGCCCATCCTGTTCGACAACATCGAGGGTCCCGGTGGCGTCTGGTCGGCGACGCAGCCATCGAAGGAATGCCTCAGCAATGACATTCCAGCGGGCACGCCGGACTCGGGCATGTCCGCATTCAACGCAGCCCTGACGCGCGGCCAGGTCGCCAATTTCAACATGGTGATCCCGAACGGCTGCGATGACGGCGAGGCAAACTGCCAGCCCGTCAACAACCGCTACACGCAGTTTGACAACTTCCTCGCCCAAGAGGTCCCTCAAATCGAGGCCTCACCAGCGTTCGGCAGCAACGGCGTCATCCTCGTGGTGTACGACGAGGACGAGCGAGCCGGGGGCCTTGCCGCCAAGAACGGGTTGGGCTCCGGCGGACAGGTCGTGTGCGCGATCATCAGCCCACTGGCCGTGCCGGGTTCCTATGGCCAGCAGTACTACCACTACAGCGTGCTGCGGACGCTAGAAGATGGGTTCGGCCTGCCCAGCTACCTCGGCAGCGCTAATGATGTGACGCCAATCGCCGTCTGGCATACTCCGGCCGGCTGAGCTGCGCGCGTACCGGAGACTGAGTCGCTCGGCACACTATGCGACAGGCCGATGGGAGGTCCTGACGTGACCAGTAAGTTCACCGACCTTGCGGTCGACTGTGCCGATCCCAGCGGTCTCGCCCGGTTCTGGTGCTCGGTCCTTGACTACGAGGTGCAAGAC
>DASXKI010000141.1:0-30689 GCA_036496945.1 Streptosporangiaceae bacterium
TCCTCCCACTCATCAGCGAGGATCCCGCTGTGGACGTAGCGCAGGTGCGCGGTCCCGCCGGCTCTCGCCTCGATCGCGTAGTCCAGGGCGTTGAAAGTGCCGTCTGGTGACTCCATCCGGATCACCAGCCGGTGCGGCGGATCCCAGGCCTGGATCGGCGCCCCCGCGGGCGGCGAAGCACCCGCGGGGATCTCCATTCCCGTTGGGAACTGCCACGCGGCTGTATCGGCGGTGATCGCCGTCCAGACGTCCTCCGGCGTTGCAGGCAGGTCGATCTCGCGAGTGATCTCGAATGCGCGGCTCATGACTGGGGCTCCTTGGTGATCTTGGGATGGAGTGCGACGACGAACCGGTGATCGCGGCCACCGGGTGCGTTCTCGTGGTGGTAGCGGGCGACGAGCCCGTTCACGACCTCGGCCAGCTCGACGGCGAACGCCGCGCGGTCCCTGGCCGACGCGAAACGCACCTCGCTGTCGATACCCAGCGTCGCCACCGGCTGTCCGGCGGCACCCGACCGGGTAATCAGCTCACCGACCTCCCGGACCAGCCGCCCGGCGACCGCCAGCAGCCAGCGTGCCGAGCGCTGGTCTGGCATGCGCGACGGATCCGGCGCGACCGCCGACAGCGCGGTCGGCGAGATCACGTAGGAGGCGGCGGTGGCCTGGAGCACGCGCTCGATGCAGTTGCCCTTGCGGCGCTCCGCGACGAGCTCCACCAGGCCATGACGCTCGAGTTCGCGCAGGTGGTAGTTCGCCTTCTGGCGGGTGAGCCCGACGCGCGCCGCGAGGGTGCTGGCCGATCCGGGCTGGGCCAGCTCGGCGAGCAGGCGAGCGCGGATCGGATCCAGCGAGGCCTCGGCGGCGGCCGGGTCGTCGATCACGGTGACATCGTGCATACCTGCATCCTCCCGCCGACAACTTTACTTGTCAAGCATAGTTTTCCTGTCGGCGCCAGAGCATGACGTGGCCGAGTTCGGGGCCGCAGCCGGAACTGTGGCCAGCCGATACAGCACCGTTCCCAGATGCACCTTTGGCAACAGAAAGGCATCTATTTTATTTGCTATACGCACTTGCGCCGTGCAACATGCTCCTGAACAATCGGTAGTCGAACAGGTACGTGGCGTATGCCCCAGCAGCTCACGGCCGACGTGGGGCCACCAGTCGGCTGACCGCCACCGGGGCGATCGGCGCTGCGTGCCGGACCGAACAGGTGCGGGCCGCACAGGCACACACAGAAAACGGCTGGCCTTCTCAGTGGGGGAACTGTGGCGAGGCGACGACGATTGCCCAACATGTACGGCGAGAGCGGTGAATGCCCGCCGTGGCCATACCGGCCGCGGCACGCGGCGCCGCCCCTGATAGCCCGAGCTTGGCGCCGGGCCGGACTCGCCCTGGTGAGAACTGATCGTGGCGCCCTAATCGCGCCGGGCAGCAGCATGCCTGGCAGAGACGCTGTCCTCGGCATGCACCTGCGTTGGCTCGAGATCGTCGGCCGGGAAACGACCGCCGTCTCCGCGCGGGAGCCGAGGCTGAGCCTCATTCCGGTCCCGCTAGCCGCCCAGATCGGCGGCCGGCGCGCCTGGTGACGCCGTAGGGCACGCCGGCGCCTCGCTCAGCACGACGCCGGCGTGCTCGCGGTAGGACGTTCTCGTCAGGATGACGTTCGGCTGCGCCCGCAAACGCGACCAACGGCGGTGAGCCGTTAGCAAGTTCCGGTCTGCGCGAGACGCAAGGCTGGCGACGCTTCCCTATCGATGGGAACGGGGTCCAGCACGCCGGTCCGCTCCATCAGGCCGCGGCCGACTATCGTTCAGGCCATGACGATCGCGCCGGACAGCAAGGACTGGACCTGGGTGCTGAGACGGCCGTGCCCGGAGTGCGGTCTCGACACGCAGAGCTTCGCGCTTTCGGCGATCCCGGCGATGATCCGTGCCAACGCCGGGCAGTGGAACGACATCCTCACCGGCCCCGGCGATCACCGGCAGCGCCCCGAGCCAGCGAAATGGTCGGCCCTCGAGTACGGCTGTCACGTGCGCGACGTGCTGCGTCTGTATGACACCAGGCTCACCCTGATGCTGACGGCCGACGGCCCGCACTACCCGAACTGGGACCAGGACACCACGGCGATCGACGATCGGTACGCCGACCAGGATCCGGCTTACGTGGCGGCCGAGATAACGTCCGCCGCCGATTTCATCGCGGCCCGGTTCGCCCGCATCACCGGCGATCAGTGGGAGCGAACGGGCTTTCGCAGTGACGGCGCGCAGTTCACGATCGAGACGTTCGCGCGGTACTTCGTCCACGACCCGATCCACCACCTCTACGACGTCACCGGCGTGCAGGCGATCGCGTCCTGAGCCGGCACGCCCGCGACCGCGTCCTGAGCCGGCACGCCCGCGGCAGCGGCGGGCCGCGGCCTTCAGCGGCAGGTCGTTGATGTCGACCAGCAAGCCTGCGGCAGCACGTTCTGGCGCACCAGATCCACCTCGGTCGTGGCACCGAAGACAAGTCCGCTTGCTACGGTGCTGATCGCTGACGACCCCGTTCCCGTCCTGAGGGGCTTTTTTTGATGGATGCAGTTTCCCGCCGGCATGTGACGTTCGATCGGCTGTATAACTTTCGCGACTTCGGCGGCTACGCAACGGCCGCGGGCCGACAGGTGCGCTGGGGAAGGCTGTACCGGTCCGACTCGCTGGGCAAGCTAGCCGGGACCGACCTCGATCAATTCGCCGCCATCGGCGTACGCGCCGTGATCGACCTACGGCATTCGTGGGAGATCGACAAGCGGGGCCGCGTGCCGGACGCGGCCGGGATGGCCTATTACAACTTGAGCATCGAGCACCGGCCTTATGACCAGTCGGCGCTCGGCGACGTCGTCGACCCGGTGCGGTTCCTCGCCGACAGGTACGCCGAGGTCGCCAGTGACGGCGTCCACGAGATCGGACAAGCGCTGCAGGTCATCGCGGCTGGCGATAGCGCACCACTGGTGATCCACTGCGCGTCCGGCAAGGACCGCACGGGCGTGCTCGCGGCGATCGTCCTGTCGCTGCTCGGCGTCAGCGAGAAGGACATCATCGCCGACTTCGCGCTGACCGGGCTCGCCACGCAGCGCTTGGTCGCTGACTGGCACGCCGCGTATCCGGGCAAGCCGCTGTTGTGGCCGCACTTCGGGACTGCGCCCGCCGAGCTGATGCGCGTGTTCCTCGCAGAACTCACGTCGACATTCGGCTCCGTGCGCGAGTACGTCACGGGCTATCTCGGAGTGACAGATACGGTCATCGCCGAGCTCGGCAGGCTATACCTGACGGCCTAGCGTCACTGGCCAGATAGCACCGGGTCCGATCCGGGCGGCGGCCACCAGGTCGAGTCGCTGCGCGCCGAGGGTGACGATCGCGCTCTAGCCCTGAAGCTAGGCCGCAGCCCGCGAACGGAGCGTGCGCCGACCGCCGCGACACTATGGCTGATAGACGTCACCCATCGACATCAACCCGGTCACGAGATGATTACAACCGGCCTGTTAGGTTGTGCCAGGGGGAAATTCGAGGGGCCAGATCGGAGGTGTTCTATGGGCCTGCCTGTACGGCAACGCAAGGTGCTTGAGCGCATCGAAAACGCACTGCGGGGGTCAGACCCGAAGCTTGCGGCGCTGTACGCGATTTTTGCCCGGCTGACCCGGGACGAAGAGATGCCCAGGGTGGAGCAATTGCGGCATAGGGCGCTGTTGGTGCTGGCCTGGCTGCGGCTGATCCCGGCCGCCATCGGCTCGCGGCTGCACTTCCGGCTGCTGCCGCGCCAGCGTGCGGTGCTGTTCTTCCCGCTGGCCATCGCGCTCGCGGTCACGTCGATCGTCTTCGCCGCCCGGTCCAGTTCTGGCATGTGCACGCCGACCAAGTCCGTCGCCGCCACCAAGACCGTTGCCAAGACCGACCTGTGCAAGACCCCGCCTCTGACGGGCCTGAATTACGGCCGCTGAGGCCTCGCGCGCAATCGCCGCCGCCACCACGTACGCCGCCGCTCCGGACGCCCCTTACCCCGGACGCCCCTTACCCCGGACGCCCCTAACCCGATGCTGCGCCTACCCCGGGATGCCGCCCTACCCCCGAAGGCCGCCCTACCCCGGAAGGCCTGCCTCACCCCGGAAGCCGCCTAACCCCCTGAAGCCGCCTAACCCCCTGACGGCCGCCAGCAGACGCAGCCCCGGGCCGCGGGTCGCGGGCCGCACGCCCGCGGGCCGCGACGATCAGGCAGCATGTTCCGAACTATCTGGATCTGATCAGCACTGCGGCGAGTTCCGGTCGCGCGCAAGGTGCCGCAGTGGCGGCATTAGGCGCCGTGCCGACTCGGGCGCACACCGCCAGCAGGGCGACGTCGCTCGCCGCTCTGGCGCTGCCGCCGAGGCCGGACATGTCGGCGAAGAAATGCGGCCAGGGCAGCCCCGGGGAGGTCCAGGCCACCCGCCCCGCTGTCAGGCTGTACCCCCAGGCCTCGCCGAGGGCGTTCTGGTCAAGCCCGAGCGCGACGCCGTCGCTGACCGTGTAGAGGCTGGCTGAGACCGAAATGGCCGCACGGCTGATCACCATCCCGGAGGCGGCGTCCAGGCCGGCCAGCCAGGAGCCGGCAGCGACGTAAACGACGCCCTGGCTGGCGTCGGCCAGCTCCGGGGCTGCCGAGACCTTGTGCCAGAGCGGGCTGCCGTTCAGCCCATAAGCGGCGACACCGCCCGCTCCCGAGAACAGCAGAACGTCCGTCGGCGGCTGCCCGCCAGGCTGAGCGACAGAGAGCACGTTGCTCAGCGACCCGGCGGCTGCGGGTCGCAGCCTGATGATCCTCTCAGCGCCCGTGATCAGGCTGATCCGGCGCAGAGCTGCCACTCCCCCGCCGGTAGGTCCGCCAGGCTCGGTGACGTAGATGTACTGATCCGCTACGCGCCAGGTCTGCGCGCCGGATCCGATGACGCGGCGCCAGAGCACGCGCCCGGTGACGTTGGAGTACTCCAGGACAGCCGTGTCGCCGACGATCACCGTGCTGGCCGCGTCTGCCTGAACGGCACCGCCGTAGGACGCAGCCGGATAGATCCGGATCTGCCGACCTGTCGCGGCCGACAGGATCACCTCGTCTCGTGCGGCGCCGCTCTGGCCGGCGGGCGGCTCCACGCCGACCGCCACAACGCCGGTGAACGCGCGCACGCTCACGATGGTCGAGCCCGCCGGAATGCCGACGAGCCGGACATGCCACAGCCATCTGCCGCTGCTTGCCTGATATCCAGTCACCAGAGTGCCCGACCCGACTGCGGCGACGCCACCGCCATCTGCGGCGTACGCGGCAGCCTGGTCGGTGACCGTGCCCGAGACGCCTGACTGGGCGACCCAGGAGCCCGGCAGTGCGCGGGTCCACAGGACCGAGCCGGCCGTGATACAGCGCGGACCAGAGCAGTGCGGTGCCTGCTGGCTGGTTGCACGCCCAGGGATCACGGCAGCGCCGATCAGGAAGATGGCAAGCAGCGCCCGTCTCGCCCAAATGGCCGGCCCGCGCGCGACCTTCACGACCCCTGCCCTCCTGTTTCGGCCCTTCCGTCGGCGTGCGGCCGCCCGCCGACGGGCTGAGCGTTGGCTGCGACCTTCCAGTTGCCGACAGCCTGGATGGTTGCCGACAGCCTCACCGTTGCCGACAGCCTGGATCGTTGCCGACGGCCTGAGCGCGGTCGGCGGCCCGAAAAGCCGCCGCTCGCCCGGCTTAGCGCAGCCTGTCCTTGGCTGCCTCGCATCGGCTGCCTCGCATCGGCTGAAGCCTGCCCAGCGATTGCCCGGCCCATCCCTGGCTGCTCACCCGTCGCACACACCGTAGCTGGTGCGGCCTGCCGAGCTGACCCGAATTTGCCGGGTTCGGGCCTAACCGTGACTAGCCGGCCAGGGGAACGGGCAGCGATTCGGGGCGGTGCCAGCGCCGGGCCGAAGGTCGCTTCAGTAGCGTTGGGTCTGGCCACGCTGGCCCGCTCTAACTCGGAGGAACTGATGACAGATCGCGCCCCGCTCCCGCACGACTTCCTGCCGGAAGTTCAGACGTTCACAGTAGAGAGCGACGATGTCGCCGACGGTCAGCAGATGTCCGAGGCGCACGTCTACAACAGTTTCGGCATGAGCGGAGAGAACATCTCGCCGTCCCTGCGCTGGCACGGCTTCCCGCCAGAGACCAAGGGCTTTGCCGTGACGGCCTACGACCCGGACGCCCCGACTGGGTCCGGCTTCTGGCACTGGCTGGTGCTGGACATCCCAGCGTCAGTGACCGAGCTCCCCAGGGGCGCAGGGAACAGCGACGGGTCAGGGCTGCCGGCCGGCGCATTTTCCGTCCGCAATGACTATGGCACCAAGGATTTCGGCGGCGCAGCGCCGCCACCTGGTGAGCCGCACCGCTACGTGTTCACCGTGCACGCGCTCAACACCGACCACCTGGGCGTTGACTCCGACGTCTCGCCTGCTGTGGCGGGCTTCAACCTCACCTTCGCCACAATCGCCAGAGCGTCAATCGTTCCCGTCTACGGCGTCGCCGGCTAGGCCGCGCCAGCCCTGCGGCGGCCAGGCCGGAAACCTGATCGGGCCCCGCAGGGCGAGCTGAGCCCTGATCGGCGCGCTCGCCGGACTAATCTCCGGCTGCAGCGCCATCGTGGTCAGCCGCGCCATCCTCGTCCGCCACGCCATCGTCGTCCGTTCCGAGGAAGCTGTCACGCAGGAAGCCGCGCAGCTCGCGGTGCGCCATCATCAGGTTCGCGCGGTCGGCGGGACCGACCTCGTCCAGCTCAGCCAGCTCCGCGCCGATGTCAGCGAGTACCTCGTCCATCGCGGTCAGGAGGCGTTCGGGATCCCGGATCGCCATCAGGTCCCGGTCCTGCGGCAGCAGGACCTGGCTGCGGACCAGTTCGTCCGCCACCTCCTGCGAGCACCCGAGACCGGCCTGGAGCAAGTCACTCCACCTGCGGCAGATCGATCTGATCCCGGCCGTCGACCGGTACTCGACGAAGATCGTCTCCCAGGTCCCCGACACGAACCGGTCCCAGCCGAGTTCCTCGATGTCCGTGGTGTCGGCGTAGTACACAAGGCGCAGCCTACGTCGGAGCCGACGCAAGCGGAATCCGCCCAGCAACCAGGAACTGAGACAAGCTGACGGCCATCAGGCGGGCGGCAGCGTGGCCAGGAGCTCGCCGCACTGGGTGACGGCGTAGCCTGGCAGGCTCCCAAGCTGGTCGAGCAGCCATGGCGACGTCAGGGCCCGCAGCAGGCCCTGAACCTCGCGTGAGCCTGCCTGCGCGGTCGGTACCACCAGGTCGAATCGCTCGGCGGTGAGAGGCACGAACGCCAGGCCATAGGCAAGGGCGGCAGGCTCGCTGGCGATCCCGGCGTCCGCGAGCCCGGCTGCGATGGCTGCCGCGACCTCCAGGTGCCCGGTCACCTGGGCCTGATAACCGATGACCTGCCGGGCGTCGATGCCGTGCGAAGCCAGCTCGCGATCCAGCACGCGGCGGGCTTCCGCCCCTGGCTCCCTGTTGACCAGTCGCAGCCCGGTGGCGGCGACGTCGGCCACGCTGCCGACCCGGCTAGCTAGCTCCGGCCGCAGCACCAGTCCCTCCCGCCAGGAGCAGAACCCGATCACGTCGCCACCACCGCGCAGCAGTTCGCTGGCTGGCCCGGTGTTGTAATCACCTGACCGGCCGAGCAGGTGGGCGCCGGCGACGTGGACCAGCCCGTCGCTCGCAAGACTCAGCGCTTCCTGACTCGCGCACGGCCACCAGGCAAACGACACGGGCGGGTCGAGCAGGCTCAGCGGCAGCTCGAGCAGCGGCAATGCGGGATCGCAGCCGGCCACGACTAGCGTAGGCCGCGGCGGCCCGAGCGGGACGACGTCGCCCGTGTCGGTCGTCCGGCCACCAGCGGGGGCGAAGCCGGCTCGGGCCACGGTGGCACCGGCCAGCGGGAGCGCCACGAGTGAGTCACCTACGGGCGCGAGCGAGACCCGGGCCCCGGCCCGCCCGAGCGGCGCCAGTGGCCGCACCGGGACGACGGGCTCGGGGATCGCGGGCCCGAACAGTTCCTCGACAGTCAGGCCAAGCGCGCGACCGAGCGCGAGCGCGACACGCAGTGATGGGTCCGACAGCCCGGATTCGACAGCTGACACTGCCTGCCTGGACACCGCGGCCATGCCGGCCAGTTGCTGCTGGGAGAAACCCCTGGCATGGCGGGCATGGCGCAGCCGGGCGCCCGCACGCGTTCCGGGCAGGCGCAGCTGAGCCACGTCCGCCGAGTCGGGCGAACCCGCCGCGTCCGGCCTGCCACCGGGCCCTTGCTGGTCCGCCGTCATCGCCCTGCCCCCCGGCGAACTCCGGCGACCACTGGATTGATGGCCGCTCCGTCCGGGCCGAACAGCGGCGGATCGAGCGCCGTCACGACCATCTGGCTGCCCGTCGGCCCTGGCCGCTCTGCCAGCCGGCAGGTCACGACCGACTCGCGCAGCTGCAGGTCGGCCTCCCAGCCGGCGCCAGCTGGCCGTGCCGCGACGACGATACCGGTCAGCACCAGGCCGCGGTCTGGGACCGCGCCCGCCACGACGCGATCGGGATGTATCCCGGCCGCCACTCCCCGCCCGCCCGCCACATCCGGCTGCCCCACCACGTCCATCCCGGCCGCCGCATCCGGTACTTCGGCGAACCCCAGGTAGCCCACGAGCTCAGCCACCCTCATGGAGGCCGGCCGCAGGACGACCTGATCCGGGTCACCAACCTGTAGTACCGCCCCGCGGTCGATAACCGCAATCCGGCTGGCGAACGACTGCGCGTCGGCTAGCTCGTGCGCCACCAGCACGGCAGGGACGCTGCGCTCGGTCACGAGCCGGACCACGAGCGCGGTCAGAGTCCGGCGCAGCGCGGCGTCGAGCCCGGAGTACGGCTCGTCGAGCAGCAGCGCGTCGCAGCGTGCAAGTAGCAGCCGAGCCAGGGCGGCGCGGTGCTGCTGGCCACCCGACAACCGGGCGGGCATCGCGGACAGCAGCTCGCCGATCCCGAGCGCGTCCGCGACCGACGTCAGCTCACCCCGGCCGGAGTCCGCCGTCTTGGCGTAGCCGAGGTTGTCGCGAACCGTCAGGTGGGGAAAGAGTCCAGGATCCTGGCGCAGCAGGCCGACCCCGCGCTGCCATGGCGGCACTGCTATGCGTGGCTTGCTGGTCTGGGTCAGCGTCCGCCCGGCTACCTCGACCGTGCCGGCTTTCGGCTGAACCAGGCCGGCAATCGTCTCAAGCAGCGTCGTCTTGCCGGCCCCGGACGGGCCGAACAGGGCTAGCCGCTCCCCGGCCGCTACCTCGATCGCGGCGCGCACGGTGAAATCCCGGCGCTCAACCTCGACGTCGGCCTTGAGCACGCGCGCTCCAGACATAGGCGGCCAGCGGCAGTGGCAGGGCGACCACCAGCAAGACCAGCGCGTAAGGAAGAGCGGAGGCCAGGCCGGTTTCCTGAAGCGTGGTAAAGATCTGCAGCGGCAGCCCGTAGGGGTGGTAGGCAATGATAATGACAGCTCCGAACGCCCCCATCGCCCTCGCCCAGGCTACCGAAAGCGCCATGGCCAGGCCGGGCGCGGACAAGGGCAGCGTCACCCGCCGGAAAACCCGCCGCGGCCGGTCACCGAGCAGCGCCGCCTGCTGCTCGAGCCGCGGGTTGACCGCGCCGAACGCCGCCTGCGCCCCCACGACGTAGTAGGGCGCCGACTCATAGACCTCAGCGATGACCAAGGCCAGGAACGTGTTGGTCGCGGACAGGTTGAGGTGCCCGATCAGGTCACCGAACGTCGTGTACGGGCCGATCATGAAGACCAGCAGCAAGCCGATGACCAGCGGCGGCAGCAGCAGGCTGCACAGCACGCCGGCCTCCCAGATCCGCGGGAACGGCAGCGTGCCGCGGGCCAGCATGTAGGCCAGCGGCGTGCAGATGACGAACAGGACCGCCAGCGTGACGCCGCCGGATTCGAGCGAGACGATCAGCGGATCCAGCGCGCCGGGGTAGCTCAGCGAGCTCACGATCGCGTTCCATGACAGGTGCGTGAGCAGCGTGATCACGGGTCCGAGGAGCGCGATCCAGATCACGGCCGCCCCGACGACTGATGCCGCGCCGGAGACGGAACGGATACGTCGCGGGAAGGCCAGCGGCCGGCCAGGCCGACCGGGCTGTCCGGGGGGCTCCTCCACCCCCCGGACAGACCCGCCGACCGCGGCCGGACTAGCCGCCCAGCTCACTAGTGACGGCCGCGGGTATAAAGCTCGTCGTGCCGGTCGCCGTCGGCGGCAGCAGCGTGAATCCGCCGGCCTTGTACAGCGCCAGCCCGGCCTGCGACAGCGTGTACTTGACGAAAGCGATCGCCGCCGGGGTGGGCTTGCCAATGATCGTGATGTCGATCACCTGCGGCGAGCCTTTCTTGGTTGTCGGGCTGCCTCCGGCCGGGGTGATGGTGACGGTCGCCGTCTTGTACTGCGCTGCCAGTGTGGGGTCGCCCAGGTTGATCGCGGCCGGGAGCGGGATGTAGGCCAGGTGCAGCTCGGTCGCCTGGGTGATGAACGCGCTAGAGGCGTCCAGCTGTCCTGACTGCAGCGTCGAGTCCAGCGCGGATTCCGCGTAGATCTGCGACGACGTAGAAGAGCCCGCCGGGCCGCCCAGGATCTTGGTCACCGTGTCGGACGGCAGGTGGTAGTAGTTCTGGGCTAGTTCCAGCATGTAGACGAAGTCGCGGCCCTGCGGGTCGATGGCCGGATCGGTGCGGCCCAGTTTGAAGCCGGGCGTCTCCATCAGCGTGAACAGGTCCTTGAGCGGCTTACTGCCATCGGCGATCGCCTTGAACTGGCTGGCGTACTTGCTGTTGGGGTTGTAGGCCACCACGATCGACGTGCCCGCGTACTGGACGTACCACTTGGTGAACTTGGGGAACAGCGGCGTGATGTTGTCCCCGCCTACGCTCTCGAAGACATTGGGATGGATCTCACCGCTGGCGATCTCCGACGACAGCGTGCCGGATGCCGCGCCCTGGCCGGAGTAGTGGTAGCCCTCGGCCTTGGTAAAGGCCGGGCCGACCACCTTCTCATTCAGGTACTGCAGCGAGGCGGCATACGCCACATTCACGGTGCCAGACACCTTAGTAGTAGTGGTACCGGTGCCACCGCTGGGCGAGGAGCTGCCGCAGCCAGTCGCGGCAAGCCCGATGCAAGACAGTGCAAGGAACGCGGCGATCTGAGCGCCGTGACGATTTCTGAGGACCACCATTCTAGAGACGATAGCTAGCATAGGTTGCGGACCGCAAGAAACGTGGACACCAAGGTACGCGTGTCGACTAGGCCGAATCCGGCATGACGGGCGCTCAGCACTGCCAGAGCTAGCCTTCAGCTAGTCTTCAACAGCTTCCGCTTGCATAACAGAGGCGGCTGCACCGGCTGCTGCGCCTTAGCATTGTCTGCGGCACCCCACTCGCGGACGGGGCGGCTGGCTGCCGGTGGCAGCAGCCCTTCGCCGGACGGGGCCCGGCAAGCGATGCAGTGCCAGCGAGACGACCCCCAGAAGTAAGGCGAGGCAGGCATGGGCAAGGCTGAGCGGAACCGGCGGATGAACGCCAGGGAGAGGATCGCTGCGCAGCAGGCTGCCGCCCGGCGCACCGAGGCCCGCAGGCGCATGTACCTGGCGAGCGGCAGCGTGCTCGGCGTGATCGCCATCGTGATCGGCCTGATCGTCTGGAAGAGCGCAAACTCCAACTCGGCAGCGGCCACGGCGAGCGCCAGGGCCACCGCCGCCCAGGTGAGCCTGGTCACCAGGCAGATCACGACTGTCCCGGCCGCCACCCTGAACGCCGTAGGCAAGGGCAGCGGTGTCGCCGCCCTCACCCCGACCACGGGCCAGCCAGCGCTGACCTCAGGCGGCAAGCCGGAGATTGTCTACATGGGCGCGGAGTACTGCCCGTACTGCGCCGCCGAGCGCTGGGCGATGACTGTGGCGCTCAGCCGGTTCGGCACGTTCTCCAATCTCCACCTGATCCACTCGTCGAGCACTGACGTCTACCCGAATACACCGACGCTGTCCTATTACCAATCGGGTTACAGCAGCCAGTACATCCAGTTCACTCCGGTGGAGATGGTCGGCCTCCAGAACAACGGCGTCACCTTGCAGAAGCCAACGGCCGCCGAGTCCGCGCTGATGACCAAGTACGACGCCGCGCCCTACACCCAGGCCAGTAACGCTGGCAGCTTCCCCTTCGTCGACATCGGCAACCAGTACCTGGCAATCGGGTCCCAGTTCCTGCCGAGCAGCCTCGCCAGGCTGACGTGGGCGCAGGTTGCGGCAGATATCCGGAACCCGAATAGCTCCGTGGCCCAGGGCGTCGACGGCGCGGCGAACTCCATCACCGCTGCCATCTGCAAGATCACCAAGAACGCGCCAGCCGCGGTCTGCAACTCGGCGAGCGCTGTGGCCGGGGCAGGGTCGCTGTAATGGCCGGCCAGAAGCCAGCCGGGCGCGGCCGGCGGGACGGGACCACCCCGGGTTCGGCCGGCCGCCGGTCAGCGCCTGGCAGTGGCCGGCCGGGCGCTAGCAGCCGGCAGAATCAGGCCCGGCCCCGGCAGGGCGCTGCCACCAGCACAACCAGCACGAACGGGACCGGGGCCGCGTCAGCCAAGTCTCGGCCCACCGGGACCTCGGCCGCCAAGCCGAAGCCGGCTGGCGCCGCCGCCAAGGCCACAGCGCCGCCCAGGCAGACCGCCGGCTCTGCCAGGACCGGCCCGCTGGCCGCGATCGCCGGCCCGTTCCGCGCGGTGGGCGCCGTGCCTCTCGCGACGTTCGTGCTCTCCCTGTACGCGCTCGGCGCGTCGATCTACCTGACGATCGCGCACTACGACACGCACGTGACGCTTGCGTGCTCCGACAAGGGCCTGGTGAACTGCGCCGAGGTCACGACGAGTTCGCAGTCGATGGTCTTCGGGATCTTCCCGGTGGCCGTCCTCGGCCTGGCGTTCTACGTCTTCATGACGGCGCTGAACTCGCCCTGGGTCTGGCGGCTGCAGCAGACCGGTGCCGAGCAGCTCAGCACGATCCTGCGCTACACCCGGATCGGCGCCATCGTGGCCGGGATGGGTTTCGTGCTGTACCTCGTCTACGCCGAACTCATTCAGATCGGTGCCATCTGCCTGTGGTGCACGAGCGTTCACGTGGCCACGTTCCTGATCTTTGCGCTGGTCGTCTTCTACACCTCGTTCTCGTCGAGTAAGCAGGCCCCGGCCCGCCGGGGCTGAGCCGCCGCCGTGGCGGCGCCCATGACATGATTGGCCTGACGGAGCGCAATACGACGTTTCCCTCTCCTCTGGCGAGCAGCAGACGCGACCTGGCCTAGGCTCGGTGACCTGGCCGGGGACGCTCGCCGTGACTTCAAGGGGTCGGTCCTGGGGATGGCCAAGGGTGACCGGAAGCGGGACGAATCCGCGCGGGCGCGGATCGCCGCGCAGCGGGCAGAGCAGCGCGCGAAGGAGAAGCGGCGCCGGATGGTGGCCATTGGCGGCATCACCATCGCGCTGCTGGCGGTGCTCGGCATCATCATCGGTGCTGTCGTCCACAGCGGCAACACGACCAAGCAGGCCGGCGCCAGCAGCGGCGCGCTCCCGGCCAGCGTCCAGTCCAACCTCACGGTGCCCGTCAGCGTCCTTGCCCAGGTCGGCCTCGGCAGTTCCACCACGCAGGGGCTGACCCCCGCGACCGGCGCGGCGCTGACCTCGGGCGGCAAGCCGGAGATGCTGTACATCGGCGCTGAGTGGTGCCCGTTCTGCGCGGCCGAGCGGTGGGCGATGGCGGTGGCGCTGAGCCGGTTCGGCACCTTCTCCCCGCTGCGGGGCATCCATTCGTCGTCGTCGGATGTGTTCCCCAACACCGCGACGCTGACCTTTTTCCAGTCCACCTACACCAGCAACTTCCTGGTCTTCACCCCGGTCGAGAACCAGGACGTGAACCACAAGCCGCTGGTCGCTACGACCTCGGCCCAGCAAGCGATATGGAACAAGTACGACCCAAGCAACGGCTATCCGTTCATCGACATCGGCAACAAGTTCATCGCGGGGACTACCTACAGCCCGCAGGTGCTGGCGGGCCTGACCTGGAGCCAGATTGCTTCCGACTTGCACAATCCGTCTTCGCCGGTGGCGAAGGGCGCGGACGGCTCAGCCAACCTGTTCACCGCCGCGATCTGCCAGGTCACTGGCAATCAGCCCGGCAGCGTGTGCAACGCCGCGCCCATCGCAGCACTGAAGGGTCACATCTAGGGCCAGGGCCAGTCGGCACAACCGGCTGATGCCGCTCCCGGCTGCCGAGAGCGCGGGGTCGACGTGGTGATTGTGCGGCGCTTGATCTCGGTCATCGGCTCGAGCGCGGGGTGGGCGGCGCGGCCGTCGGACCGTTTCGTGTGGTCCGGCGGGTGTGCCGCCTGTGCCGCGCCCCACCGGCACTCCGGCCAGACGCGTGGCGGTCATCCGGCCTTGATCGGCCGGCCCGTCAGGTACGCGACGATCGAGGCGGTCAGGGCCCGGGCCAGCAGGTGCTGGAACGCCGGACTCGTGAGCAGCCTGGCATCCGTTGCGTTGGGCATGTTCCCGCATTCGATGAGGATCTTGGGGACCGTGGTCAGATTCAGGCCTGCCAGGTCGTCGCGCTCGATGATCCCGCCCTGACCGTAGTAGTCGCTCACGGGCATGCGGGTGTACGCGAGCATCGCGGCCCGCACCTTATTGCCGAAGGCGATGGACGCGCTGATGACCTTGTCGTTCGGGCCGTCAGCGACCGGCTCGAGGACGGTGAAGCCGCGGCCGTAGGACGGTCCGCCATCGGCGTGGATGTCGATCGCCACGTCGGCGTGGGCCCGGTTGATGATCTGCGCCCTGGACGTGACGCACGGCCCGACGCCGTGATTGCTGTGACGGGTCAGGACGACGCGGGCGCCGTCAGCTATCAGGTCGGCCCTCAGATAGGTAGCCA
This sequence comes from Streptosporangiaceae bacterium, assembly GCA_036496945.1. Lineage (GTDB taxonomy): Bacteria > Actinomycetota > Actinomycetes > Streptosporangiales > Streptosporangiaceae > JAJYUU01. Next base: position 15,025 of record DASXKI010000141.1, read on the forward strand.
CGTTGAAGTTGAACTGCGCTTCGGTGTATCCGGTGGCGGTCTGCGTGCCGGTCGTGTCGCAGGTCTCCTCCGCCCGGCCGTTCCAGATCATGTTGTTGATGAAGGCAGAGTCGTCGAAGTTACCGCCATTGTGCCCGGGATCGATGCCGACGGTCTTGCCAGCCAGGGGCAGCGCAGCTGGAGTCTGCGAAGCACCGGGGCTGTCGCCGCTTGCCGACGAGGCCCCGCCGGAATCACCCAATGCCGGGGAAAGCGCCCCGCCCGCGGCTGCGGCCGAGGACGACCTGGTCACGCTCGGCGCCGCTAGCCCTGGCCCCGACGTGGCGCAGCCCACGCACGCGAGGGTCACTGCGACCATGGCAGCGGCGATGCGCCACGTTAGGTCCATTATGCGAGCCTAGTCCGGCCTGCCGCCCGGTGTGGCCGAGCGCCAATTCCTCAGACCCTGATCCACTCCTCGCTCTGCGCCCAGAGGTGCGCGCCGAGTTCGGGCGTGGCGACCGGACTCGGCTCCCGCTCCGCGCAGTCGTCGTAGTACCTGCCGCTGACCTGGGCAAGCTCGGCTGCCGTGGCACAGTACAGCGAGGTGCGGGCACCCTGATCGACGGTCAGCATGCGCCTGGTGATCAGCGGACGGACCGGCCACGGCACCCGGCGCCAGATGTCGGAGGCCACAACGCCGGGGTGCAGCGCGTAGGCGGTCACCCCCGTGCCAGCGAGCCGGCGGGCAAGCTCCTGCGTGAAGACGACGTTGCAGAGTTTGGACACCGCGTACTCGCGCATGGCCGCGATGGTGCGGGCGGGGCGTCGCAGCCGGTCGAAGTCAATGCCGGGCGCCTGGAAGTGCGCGTCGCTGGCGACATTGACGATCCTGCCCTGGCTGGCGGTCAGGCACTCGAGCAGCGCAGTGGTGAACGCGAAGTGGCCGAGATGGTTGACGCCGAAGATCAGTTCGAACCCGTCTCTGGTCAGGCCCCGCCGGCCAGCGACGCCTGCATTGTTGATCAAGACATGGAGTGGCTCCCCGGTATCCAGGAACGCCTGTGCTGCCACTCGGACCGAGCCGAGATCGGCCAGGTCGAGCTTCAGGAACGCGATCTGGTCGCTGCCCGTGGCAGCGGTGATCGCGGCGACGGCCGCCTGGCCCTTCTCAGGTGACCTGCAGGCGATATGCACGCGGCCGCCGCGGGCGGCTAGCTCGCGAGCCGTGGCCAGCCCGATCCCGGTGTTGCCCCCCGTGACGAGGAACGTCCGCCCGGCTACTTCTCCCAGCTCAGTCACGTCGGCTACCAGCTCATCGAGCCGGTGGTCTTGGTGGACAGCCGGTACGAGACCAGAGGTTTGTCAGTCACACAGCTGCCGTTTGTGCGCGCGAGCTGGCCGGCGATGCTGGTGTGGTAGGTGCCCGCGCCCGCAGCGTGCGCGAACCGGCCCTTGCCACCCCGGATCTGGTAGTCGCCCCGCGAGGACTCGGTGAACTTACAGGTCGTCGGGTCGGGCACAGACACAGACTGTCCCGTGACCTCGGTGACGAGCCGGACCGTACCGTGGCTGAAGACGAGTCGGGTCACATGCCTCGTACCGGAGCTCGTGACGATCACGCCGGCGAGCACGGCAGTGCCGTGCGTGTTGAGCACGCCGGTGGCCTGCACCTGCTGCCGGGTCGCCGTGGCGACGTTGCTGGTCAGATGGAATTGCTCCTGGCCGCTTCTGGCCGCCGCCGCGCTCACGCTTGCGGCCAGCGGAGCGGCCGTGGCCGCGGCGCCGCCGGCCAGGGTGAGTAGCGCCGTCAGCGCCGCGGTCGTGATCGCGGCCCGGCTGTGACTGATCATGTGGCCTCCTGCCGCCCGCGTGATCGCCGCGGACTGTCGATGCATTACCTGAGCCGGAATCCGGCGACGACGATGGCCACGCCGGCCACCGTGAGCAAGGCAAGACCATCCAGCACGCGCCATCGAAGCGACCGCAGCAGCAGCGCGAACGGCTGGTCCTGCCGGCGGGCGCTGTCGCGCAGCAGCGCACCCGCGCGGCCGGCTGCGTGCGTCGCGCCGACCAGCCCGCCCACGACGATAGGCACCAGCGCCCGGCCGCCAGCCGGCAGGCCGCTCGCAGACGTCGCGACGAGAACGGGCAGGAGGCCGAACCCGGCGTACGGGTTTCGCGTCAGGAAGCCCGGCCCGAGTATCGAACCCCAGATCAGCACCCTGCGGCTGCCGCTGGCGCCGATCAGCAGATCCTGCGGCACCTGCCAGCGACGCCCCGGCGCGGCCGGCCAGGGCGATCCGCACACCTCGGCCGCCCCATAGCCGCATCCGTAGACCGCTGCCCCGGCCACGGCCGCCGTCGCGAGCCAGTGCGCGGCCTGCGCCAGGAGGTTCAGTGCCAGACCCATCGCCGCCCACGCAACTGCGGCCGGCACGATGTAGGCAGCGAGCACGAGCCCGATCCTGGCTGGTCTCCCGACCGGGAAACCGGCAGCCAGTGAGGCTGCCGAGTTCGCGCCTCAAGGCGAGTACGCCTTGCTGTACCCGTTGCTCGCCGCCACCATGACCGCGAGGACGGCGAGCACCACGATGCTGCCGCGCGCCAGCAAGGCGACTACGACGCCAGCGGCCAGCGCAAGTCCCGCGAGCAGCGTCCGAACCGTCGCGCTGTCCAGCGGGGAGCTACCGGGGGCCGTCTGCTCGCTCAGGCCCGCGGTCACTGCGGAGCGGTGAGCTGCTGGACGCGCTGCTGCTCGGTCCGGACGTCGGCGACAGTCTGGCACTCACAGCACACGCAGCTGCTCAGGCACGTACACCAGCCGTGGCAGCCAGGCGCGCCTTTGCAGTCGTAGCAGACTTTGTACCCGTACCCCTTCCCGAGGCCCATGCACGCAATCCAGGTGCCCTGCGGCCACTCGCAGCGGTAGCCCTGGGAGTTGAAGCAGTGGCCGGTGAACGAGCCCTTGCACAGGTGATAACCGTGCGGGCAGCCGATCTGCGGACAGGCATGACACCGGCGAGTGGGGCCGCAGGTACAGCCAGCGGCCAGGGCCGGCCGTTCGCCGATCGCGAGCGACGCCACGCTGGCGGTCCCGCCGAGCAGCGCACCGCGCAGCGCTGTGCGCCGGCTCACCCGCCTGGCGACGCGCTCGGCAAGGTCGCCGACCCTGGTGTCGAAGCGCTCGCCTGTCTGCTTCCAGCTCATACCGCGGCCTCGCTCTCTCGGGCGACCGATGCCGCCTGCGCCTGGACTGCTGTCGTGGTACTCGCAACCCCCGATGCCCGCACAACACCGGCACCGTCGACCGCGACCAGCAGCGGTGTGCCGGTCGCATGGTAGTCAGCCACTTCTGCCGCGCTGAGCGGGCGGCCGACCTCAAGGCTCGTGTCGCGGAACACGGCGGAAATGCTCAGGTAGCCAGGCGGGTCGGAGATGAGCAGCAGCACCCGAAACCCGCTCAGGTTCCCGGCCGCCTGGAGCATGCCGAGGCTGCTGACTAGCTGCTCGCACGCCGGGCACGTCGGGTCGACGAACGCGATGAGCGCTGGCTGGCCGCCGCCGGGCGTGATCTGGCCGGCGCCGCCGTCGGGCAGCCGCGTATAGCGGATCGACGTCGCTTTCGCGCCGACGGCCGGACCTAGCGCGGCCGGGTCCCGCTCCGTGCTGAGAAGCCGGCCAAGCTGGCGGTAGAGCACCACAACAAGCGCGCCGAGCGCGAACAGCAGCGCCCACTGCGCGACCTCGAGAAACATCGGGATCCGCATCATGCCGCCACCTCCGGTGTCGCGAGTGCCCTGGCCGCAGTGCACGCCGCCAGCGCCATGAGGCCGGCGGCGGCGAGCAGGAGCAGTCGTGCTGTCAGTCCGAGAGTCACGGCGGCCTGGCCTGCAGGCCTGGTCGCGAGCACAGCGGCGGCCAGGATCACGACTGACTGGAGCAGGCTGCGCGCGCTGAAGCTACGCCGAGTCAAGGCACCGAAGCACCGGCACGGGCGGCCGCGGTAGCGGACGTAGCCCATGCCGGCCACAACGGTGAATCCGCAGGCAAGCGCCAGCACGGCTAGGTTCGCCCAGGCGACGGCGGGCCAGCACAAGCTGACAGTCCCGGCGGCTAGCTCGGCTGCGACGACGGCTGCTGCGACAACCGGGACCGCCGCACGGATTCGTGCGGGCGCTCGCGGGGGCACGAACAGCCTGACCGCGGCGGCGAAGCTGGCCGGGTCCGCGAGTTTCGCCCCGCCGGCGGCGAGCAGCAGGACGGCCAGCGCCGCCTTGGCGGCCAGCACGAGAGCGGTCATCTGGCCGCCGCCGCGACCGGCAGGCGTGCGAGCTGGTACAGCTTGGCCACCTGCCAGGAGTGGTTCACCAGGCTGGAGGCGCGCACGAGGCCGTCGCTATCCACGAAGATCAGGAAGGGCCCCACCCTGACGTTGTACTTCCCATAGAGCGCGGGCGAGCCGGTCAGGACCGCGATGGCGCCCAGGCCTAGCTCGCCGAGCACCGGCCCTGCCATCGGGCTGGGCTGCCTGAGCAGCAGCACGATCTCCACCGGCGCGCCATTGGCTACCAGCTCACGCAGCCCGTCCGCGACCGACGGGAAGGACTTAAGCGAATGATCGGCGAACACCACGAGCTGCAGCGGCATCGAGGGCGGCGACGTACGGACGGTTCCAGCCTCATCGGTTAGGGACCAGGGTGGCGCGCGCCTGCCGGTAGCCAGGCCGTCGCGCTCGACGGCCTCCTGCCCCGAGAGCCGCACGTGCGCGATGCCGAGGAACGCAAGCGCGGCCGCCACCAGCAGCACCGCGCCGCAGACTGTGAACGCGACCGCCCAGCTCATGGCAACCACATGGGCCAGGCCCCTCCCCTGCTCATGACTCGAATGAACCATGGCCATGCGGTTGGATCAAGGATCGACGCGTGCGACTGATGGTACAGAAATGAGCGAAGACGCGCCGGCTTTGCGATCAACCGCTGCGCAGCAGCGGCTCACAGCGCGATGCTGACGCCCGTTACATTGCACAACCGGGAGAGGTGCACTCTGCCACCTATACTTCCCGTAATGCCATTCGCCAGGACGCCGCCAGCCGAGCCGGTCACTGCGCGGGACAAGCGCCGGATCGTGGCCGTGATCGCCGCGATTGTCCTAGTCGTGGCCGCCGTCGCCGTGTGGGCCGCGGTCCGGCCCGGTGCCTACGGCACCTCCAGGGACGGCTGCATTACGGTCACCATCCCGAGCAGCACCGGCGGCGGGCTGCTACATCAGTGCGGCCAGTCCGCCAAGAGCACCTGCCAGCGAGCCTTCGCCGCATCGGACAAGCTCTCTCTTCTGACCCGCCCGCAGTGCCGCCAGGCCGGGATCCCGCCCGCTCCCTGACGTCCCATTGGGCGTCAGATCCACATTGGCGCCCGTCTGAGGGCAGCACTAGCCCAGCAGCACGTCCGCGTCGAAGCAGGTCCGGTCGCCGGTGTGACAGGCACCGTCGGTCTGGTCGACCCGCACGAGGACAGCGTCGCCGTCACAGTCGAGCGCGACCGAGACCACCTGTTGCACGTGCCCGGAGGTCTCGCCCTTGACCCAGTACTCCTGGCGGCTCCGCGACCAGTACGTGCAGCGCCCGGTCGTCAGCGTCCGATGCAGCGCCTCGTCGTCCATCCACCCGAGCATGAGCACCTCGCCGGTGTCGTGCTGCTGGGCGATGGCGGCGACCAGACCGTCCTCGTTCCGCTTCAGCCGGGCGGCGATCTTCGCGTCGAGCCCGGACGCCGGGGCGTCAATTCGCATTCCGAACCTCTCTCGCCGTCACCGGCCGGATCAGGTGCCCGGCCGCCGCTAGCGCATCCTTGACCGCGCCGATACTCAGCTCACCGAAGTGGAACAGGCTCGCGGCGAGCACGGCATCTGCCCCCGCGTCGATCGCCGGCCCGAAATGGCTCACCGCCCCGGCCCCCCCGCTCGCAATGACGGGAACGTGGACCGCTTGCCGGACTGCCGCGATCAGCGCGAGGTCGAAGCCGGCCTTGGTCCCGTCGGCGTCCACCGAGTTCAGCAGGATCTCCCCCGCTCCCGACTCTGCGGCCTGCCTCGCCCAGCTGACCGCGTCGATGCCGGTGCCCCGCCGGCCGCCGTGCGTCGTCACCTCGAAGCCGGATGGGGTGCCCGGTGCCCGGCGGGCGTCCACCGAGAGCACCACGCACTGCGCGCCGAACCGGTGCGCAGCCTCCCGGAGCAAGTCCGGCCTCGCCACCGCCGCGGTGTTGAGCGCCACCTTGTCCGCCCCGGCCCGCAGCAGCCGGTCGACGTCGCCGGTGCTGCGGACGCCGCCGCCAACGGTCAGCGGGATGAAGACCTGGTCGGCAGTACGCCTGACCACGTCGTACATGGTCTCCCGGTCGTCGCTGGAGGCGGTGATATCGAGGAACGTCAGCTCGTCAGCGCCCTCGCGATCGTAGGTCGCGGCCAGCTCGACCGGATCGCCGGCGTCGCGCAGGTTCGCGAAGTTGACGCCCTTGACCACCCGGCCGCCGTCGACGTCCAGACACGGGATCACGCGCACAGCGACTGTCACAGCAGATCGACCTCGCCCGCAGCGCCGTGGGCCGGGCTTGCCGCGTCGGACGGGCCGCCGCCGACGCCCGGCTTGTACGCGATGGCCTCGACCTCGACCAGCATCCTCGGGTCGACCAGCGCACCTATCTGAATCATCGAGGTCGCAGGCATCGTGCCAGCGAACGCCTCGCCGTGTGCCCGCCCGTACTCCTGCCACCGGCTGATGTCGGTGACGTAGATCCTGGTCCGGACGACGTCGGCGAGCCCGGCGCCGAGCGCCGCCAGGGCCGCTTCGACATTGGCGATCGCCTGTGCCGTCTGCGCGTACGCGTCGCCGGGGTGCACGAAGTCCGCGCCGTCGACGGATGTGCACCCGGATACGAAGACGTAGTCCCCGGCCGCGACCGCGCGGCTATAGGCGACGACCGGCTCCCACACCGTGCCGCTGGAGACCCTGCGCGTCCCCGTGCTGCCGGTCACTGTGCTGCCGGTTCCCGTGCTGCCGGTCACTGTGTTGCCGATCCCTGTGCTGCCGGTCACTGGGCCACCGCCGCGAGCGCCTCGGGCAGCGTGAACGCGCCCGCGTACAGCGCCTTCCCGACGATCGCGCCTTCGACGCCAATCGGCACCAGGCCCGCGATCGCATGCAGGTCGGCCAGGCTGGACACCCCGCCGCTAGCGACGACAGGCCTGTCGGTCCGCGCGCAGACGCGGCGGAGCAGGTCCAGGTTCGGTCCGCCCAGCATGCCGTCCTTGTCGATGTCCGTGACGACGTAGCGGTGGCAGCCAGCCGCCTCGAGCCGGTCGAGCGCGTCGTCAAGCTCGCCACCGTCGGTGGTCCAGCCCCGCGCGGCGAGCCGGGTGCCGCGGACGTCGAGCCCAACGGCGATTCTCTCGCCGTGCTCGGCGATCACCTTGCCGACCCAGTCCGGATCCTCGAGCGCCGCCGTGCCGATCACAACCCTGGTGCACCCCGTGGCCAGCGCCGCGGTCAGCGCGGCGTCGTTGCGGATCCCGCCGGACAACTCGACCTTGACGTCGAGCTTGGTAATCAGGTCGGCTAGCTGCGGGCCGTTCGATCCCCGGCCGAACGCCGCGTCGAGGTCGACCAGGTGAATCCAGTCTGCGCCCGCTTCCTGCCAGGCGAGCGCGGCGTCGACCGGGTCGCCGTAGCCCGTCTCGGTACCGGCCGCGCCCTGCACGAGGCGAACCGCCTGGCCGTCGGCCACGTCCACAGCAGGCAGCAACTCAAGCGTCATCACGAGGTCCTGTTCGTCAACGGAGCGTGTCCAGCCAGTTGGCCAGCAGAGCGGCGCCGGCGTCGGCCGACTTTTCCGGGTGGAACTGGGTCGCCGTCAGCGGGCCATCCTCGACCAGCGCGACGAAGTCCTCGCCGTGCCGCGTCCAGCCGACGACCGGCGCGGGCTCACCAGGCCGGACCGGGGCCTGCGTCGCAGCGTAGGAGTGCACGAAGTAAAACATGGCGTCCGCGTCAATGCCGGCGAGCAAGCGAGAGTCGGAGGTGCTGGCGACCGCGTTCCAGCCCATGTGCGGCAAGACGGGAGCGGTCAGCTTGCGCACCACGCCCGGCCAGCAGCCCACCCCGGTGGTTGTCTCGCCGTGCTCCTGGCCGGCCTCGAACAGGATCTGCATGCCGACGCAGATGCCAAGCACCGGCCGGGCGCCGGCCAGCCGCTTGCCGATGACCTGGTCGCCGCCGGCCGCCCGCAGCCCGGTCATGCACGCGGCGTACGCGCCGACGCCGGGCACGACCAGCCCGTCCGCGCGCAATGCCGCGTCAGTGTCGGCGCTGACCTCGGCGTCAGCGCCGGCCCGCTGAAGGGCACGCTGGGCCGATCGCAGGTTGCCCGAGCCATAGTCGAGCACCACCACGCTCGGCCGACGGCTGGTCACGGCAGCTCCCGTTCATGATCACGAACCAGCCGGTCCGGGGCCGGCCGCTCGTTCCCAGGCTATCGACCGGCGCCACCGCAATTCGACGCCGCCCGCGCGGACCGTGTGCGGGATGGGCGATCCGGCGCCAAACGTCAATCGCGCCAGGGTTAGGTGGGTCAGGAACCGTGCGACGGGTACCGTGCGACATGAGAAGCTCTCGACGCCAGGAGACACCATGGACATCACCCAGCTGATCCTGGACGACCATTATGAGCAGCGCCGTCGCTTTGCGATTCTCGAGCAAATCGATCCCGCGAACGTGGACGCGCTGGGCGACATCTGGGCGCGCCTGGCGGTCTTCCTGGAAGTGCACGCTGCGGCCGAGGAGGCAATCTTCTATCCCGAACTGGTCAAGCTGGCCGTCGGGCCGCAGCCTCTGACCAGCGCCGAGCCCGAGACCATCGACGCCATCCACGACCACAACGAGATACGTGACACCATCGCGGCGGTGGTTGGCCATCAGGTCGGCAGCCAAGGCTGGCGCGACGCGGTCGCAGAGGTGAACCGCGCCAACGGCGACCACATGGCCGAGGAGGAGCGCGAGGGCCTGACCGACTTCCGCCGCCGGGTCAGCCTGGCGGAGCGGCATGCGCTGGCGGTGGCGTTCGCGGCGTTCGAGGCGCGGAACTTCGCCGGCGTCCGCCCGGTGGATAAGGACCCCGAGAGCTATGTCCGCGAGCAGGAAGAAGCGGCGAAGGCGCGCGTCGGGCCAGGTTCACTCGGCATCGGCGACCTCAAGGGCTTCTGACCCGCGGGCCGGGTGCCGAGCCGGGGCCGACGGGCTGGCGTGCAAGCGCGGCCGGGCTTGACCCTCACACGGCGTGAGGCTGCACAGTAGAGCCCGTGAGCGAGTACACGGCGGGCGAGGACACGGCGGGCGAGTACACGGTCGGTGAGGTCGCCAGGCTGTCGCGCGTATCGGTGCGCATGCTGCATCACTACGACGAGATCGGCCTGCTGGTCCCGAGCGGCCGCAGTCCGGCGGGCTATCGGCTGTACTCGGCCGATGACCTGCGCCGGCTCCAGCAGATCCTGCTCTACCGGGAACTTGACTTCGGTCTGGCCGAGATCGAGGAGATCCTTGCCGACGCAGGCGCTGGCACCGACGACCACCTGCGCCGCCAGCACCGGCTGCTGCGGGCTCGCGGCGAACGAGTGGCCGCGCTTATCGGCGCAATCGAGCGAGAAATGGAAGCGAGAAAGATGGGTATCGCACTGACGCCGGAGGAGCAGTTCGAGATCTTCGGCACCGACAACCTGGACGAGGTGACGGCCGAGGCCGAGCAGCGCTGGGGCGACACCGACGCGTGGCGCGAGTCGCGGCGGCGCAGCGCGGCGTACAGCAAGCAGGACTGGATCACGATCAAGGCCGAGGCGGATGCCAACATCGCCGCCTTCGCCGACGCCATCCGGGCTGGCGAGCCGCCGACCGGGGCCGTGGCGATGGACCTGGCCGAGGCGCACCGCCAGCACCTAGTCCGCTGGTTCTACGACTGCGGCTACGACATGCACCGCGGCCTGGCCGAGCTCTACATCTCGGACCCGCGGTACATGGCCAGCTACGACGAGATCGAGCCCGGCTTCTCGCAGTACGTGCACGACGCGATCCACGCCAATGCGGACCGGCACGAGTGACCCAGATCATGATCTCGAAAGATTCGGCGCCTATGTGCCGCCGGATCTTTCGAGATCATGGGTTCGCCGCTGCTAAAGCACGCCCTTCGTGCTCGGCACCTGCCCGGCCGAGCGCGGATCCGGGGCAGCGGCCGCGCGCAGCGCCCGGGCGAACGCCTTGAACTGGGCCTCGACGATGTGATGCGGGTTGCGCCCGCGCAGCACATCGACGTGGACGCAGATCGCGGCCGACTGAGCGAGCGACTCGAAGAAATGCCTGGTCAGCGTCGTGTCGTAGGTGCCGATCAGGGGCGACATCCCGTCTGGCTCGGTGTGCACGACATACGGCCGGCCAGACAGGTCGACGGCGGCGCGCACGAGCGTCTCGTCGAGCGGCACGATGGCGTCGCCGAACCGACAGATGCCGAGCTTCTCCCCCAGCGCCTCGCGCAGCGCCTGCCCAAGCGCGATCGCCGTGTCTTCCACCGTGTGGTGCGCGTCCACCTCGAGATCGCCGCGCGCCTGGACGGTGAGGTCGAGCATCCCGTGCCGGCCGAGCTGCGCGAGCATGTGATCGAAGAACGGAACGCCCGTCTCGGCCCGGCCCACCCCGGCGCCGTCCAGGTTGAGCTCGACGAGAACCTGCGTCTCGCCCGTGACCCGCCCGATCCGGGCCGTCCTCGTCACCGCAGAACTCCCGTCACAGCCGAACCCCCGTCACAGCCGAGCCCCCGTCACGGCCGCAGCACCGGCGCGCCGCCATCCAGAACGCCTCTCAATTCGGACAGGAACGTGGCCGTCTCCGCAGCGGTGCCGATGCTGACGCGCAGCCATTCCGGCGGGCCTGCTTCCCGGATCAGTACGCCGCGGTCGAGGAGTGCCTGCCAGACAGCGCGCCGGTCAGCGAACCTGCCGAACAGGACAAAGTTCGCATCCGAATCCGGCGCGATCAGCCCGAGGCCGCGCAGGTCGCTGACGAGCCCATCACGCTCGGCGCGGATGGTGGCGACCGAGGACAGCAGCTCGGCCGAATGCCGCAGCGCGGTCAGCGCGACCGCCTGGGTGACGGCGGAGAGGTGGTACGGCAGTCGCACGAGCAGGAGCGCCTCGACCACAGCCGGATCGGCCGCGAGGTATCCCACGCGCGCCCCGGCCAGCGCGAACGCCTTCGACATGGTCCGCACGATGACCAGTCGCGGGTAACGGGCAAGCAGAGGCAGTGCGGTCGCTGACTGATCCCTGGAGAACTCCGCGTAAGCCTCGTCCACCACGACCATGCCAGGGGCGGCGGCGCAGACCGCCTCGATCACCTCGAGCGGCGTCGCCGACCCGGTGGGGTTGTTCGGCGAGGTGAGGAACACCAGGTCCGGCGCATGCTGGCGGACCTGCGCGGCCGCCAGCTCGGCGTCCAGGCTGAAATCGCTTGTCCGCTCCGCCGCGATCCACCGTGTCGCCGTCGTCTGCGTGATTAGCGGGTGCATCGAGTACGAGGGCTCGAAGCCAAGCGCGCTGCGGCCGGGGCCGCCGAAGGCCTGGAGCATCTGCTGGATGATCTCGTTCGAGCCGTTTGCCGCCCAGGCGTTGGCGACCGTCAGCCCGTGGCCGAGATAGCTGGCCAGCGCGGTCCGCAGCGCGATCGCGTCCCGGTCCGGATACCGGTTGAGCCCGCCGGCCACGGCGCCGACCGCCGCGGCGATGTCGGCCGCCAGCGCCGGTGACGGCGGATACGGATTCTCGTTGGTGTTCAGCCGGACCGGCACGTCGAGCTGCGGCGCCCCGTAGGGCTGGCGGCCGGCCAGGTCGGGCCGGATCGGCAGGTCAGCACGAATCGGCTGACTGGCGCTGGCCGCGGGAGTGATCTGGTCCGCGGCCGTCACCGCTGATCTCCGGTCCCCGGCACGCGCACCCGCACGGCCTGCACGTGCGCGGCCAGGTCCTCCGCGCCGCCGAGCGCATCGATATGCGGCGCCACGGCGGCGAGCGCGGCCTGGTCGCACTCCACCAGGTGCACGCAGCGCAGGAACGTGAGCGCCGACAGGCCGCCGGTATAACGCGCCGTGCCGCCCGTCGGCAGGACGTGGTTCGAGCCGGCCAGGTAGTCGCCGAGCGACACCGGGGCCCATGCCCCGACGAAGATTGCGCCCGCGTTGCGTACCCGGCGCGCCAGGATCGCCGCGTCCGCCGCCTGGATCTCCAGGTGCTCGGGCGCCCACGCGTCGGCGACTGCTAGCGCCGCGTTGGCGTCGTCCACGATCACGCACGCCGACTGCCCGGCCAGCGCGGCCTGGACCCGCTCGGCGTGCCGCGTCTGCGCCGCGGCCTTAGCTAGCTCGGTGTCCACCCGGTCCGCTAGCGCCGCGCTGGTCGAGATGAGCAGGCACGCAGCGAGCGGGTCGTGCTCGGCCTGGGCCACCAGGTCAGCGGCGATGAAGGTGGCGTCAGCGCCGTCGTCGGCGACGATGGCGATCTCGGTTGGACCTGCCTCGGCGTCGACGGCGACGCGCTCGCGCAGCAGCCGCTTGGCAGCCGCGACGTAGACGTTGCCTGGCCCGGAGATGACGTCGACCGGAGCGCATTCGTCGGTGCCGTACCCCAGCATGGCGATAGCCTGCGCGCCGCCAGCGGCATGGACCTCGGTAATGCCGAACAGCGCGCACGCGGCCAGGATCGCCGGGTGCGGCAGGCCACCGTACTCGGCCTGCGGCGGCGAGGTGACCGCGATCTCGGCGACGCCGGCGACCTGGGCCGGGATCACGTTCATCAGCACGGACGAGGGGTAAGCGACCAGTCCGCCCGGTACGTAGACGCCGGCCCGGCGGACTGGCAGGTACCGCTCGGTGACCGTCGATCCGGCGGCCACGGCGGTCCACGTCTCGGCCGGCACCTGGGCCTCGTGCACGAGCCTGGCCCGGCGAGCCGCCTCGGTGAGCGCGGCCCGGACCGCCGGGTCGAGCGCGGTTAGCGCGTCGGACAGCGCCTGCGCGGGCCCCCGGGTGCTGGCGAGGTCGACGCCGTCGAACTTCTGCGTGTACTCGCGGACGGCGGCGGCGCCGCGCTCGCGGACGTCCGCGCAGATCGGCCGGACCGCGTCCAGTGCCGCGCTGACGTCCAGCGCCGCGCGGGGCAGCATCGCGGCAAGCTCGGCCGGGGCCATCGCGGCAGGCTTGCGGCCGCGCAGGTCGATGCGGGTCAGCACGCCGCTACTCCACGATCTTGCTGATCGGGATCTCCAGGATGTCGCGGCCGCCGGCCGCCTTCAGCGCCGGGATCAGCGTGTTGACGCCGCGCTTGGGCACCACGGCCTCGACCGCGTGCATGTCACCGCGGGCGAGGGAGGTGATCGTCGGCGAGGACATGGCCGGCAGGATCCCGGCGACGGCCGCGAGGTCAGCGGCGCTGACGTTGAGCTTCAGCAGCACGCTGCCGCGCGCCTGGATCGCGCCGCGCAGCAGCAGCGCGACGTCCTCCATCGCGTCCCGCTTGACCGGATCGGCGTACGCGTCGTGGTTGGCGATCAGCTCGGTGTAGCTGGTGAGCAGCGTGTCGAGGATGCGCAGGCCGTTGCGGTGCAGCGAGGCACCGGTCTCGGTGAGGTCGACGATCGCGTCCACGATGTCCGGCACCTTGGCCTCGGTCGCTCCGTAGGACGGGATCACGACGGCCTTGACGCCGCGCGCCTCCAGGTACCGGCGCGTCAGCGCCGGGAACTCCGTGGAGATGCGGACCCCCTCTGGCATGTCGCTCGCCGTCTGCCAGGGCACCGTCGCCGGGACCGCGAGCACGACGCGAACCGGCTCGGACGTCGCCTTGGAGTACTGAAGCTCGCCGAGCGACGCGACGTCCGCGCCGGTCTCGGTGATCCAGTCCCGGCCCGTGATGCCGAAGTCAAACAGCCCCTGCTCGACGTAGGACGGTATCTCCTGCGGCCGCAGGAAGCGCACTCGCTCGATGCGCGGATCGTCGATCAGCGCGTGATAGTCGCGATCGGATGACCGCCGCACCGTCAGGTCGGCAGCATCAAACAGGTCGAGAGTGGCTCGCTCAAGCGAGCCTTTCGGTATGACAAGCGAAAGCAAAGTAAGCAGCCCTTCAAGCGCGGATCCCCGTGCCTGTCCCTGGCCCAGACTACCGTGGCGGGAGCAACCGGCTCAGCGCAGTACCTGCTGGCAGCGGGCACGAGGGGAGCCGAGCAGGCCATCGACGGGGGACACAGACGTTGACGGGATACACAGACGCGGACATGGGGGAGCCGCTCATGCCGGGGCAGCTGGCCGGCCTGGAGCTCAGGATGGAGCAGAACCTAGCCGAGCACGCCTGCTACCTCCATCGCGGAATGCCCGGAATGACTGTCCGGCAGGATCCTGATCTGCTGATTGCCGACAGCGGCCTGGATGACGACACGTTCAATTTCGTTGGCTCTGCCGCCTTTACGACCGTCACGGCCGCGGCCCGGATCGGCGAGACGTTGCGGGAGCTCGCCCCGACGGGTCGGCCGTTCGCCTGGCGCGTCGGCCCAGCCTCAACGCCGGCCAACCTGTCCGGCTTACTGACCACCGCTGGCCTGCCGCCGACGGCGGTCGAGCCGGCCATGTGGGCCCGGCTGGCCAGCCTGCGGCCGGTGCAGCGGCCCGACGGGCTGGACCTTGCCGTCGTGCGCACCGCGGCCGAGCTCAGTGACTGGTCCTGGGTGCTGGCCGCCAACTGGGATCCGCCGGCGCGGACAGTGGTCGCGTTCTTTGCCGCGACGGCGGACCGGGCCCTGGCGGCGGACTGCCCGTGGCGGTACCTGGTCGGCTACAGCGCCGGCCGGCCGGTCTGCTCGGCCGAGGTGCTGGTGCACGGCGGCGTCGCCGGGTTGTACAACATCTCCGTCGTGGCGAGCCAGCAGCGACGCGGTTTCGGTACGGCCATCACCGCCGCGGCGATGCAGACGGCGCGCGACCTCGGGATGCAGACGGCCGTCCTGCAGGCGTCCGAGCAAGGTGAGTCCGTCTACCGGCGGCTCGGCTTCCGGGTGTTCGGCCAGGTCACCGAGCATGCATTCGCGCCCTAGCGGCACGACCGGCAGTGACCGCCGGCTGCGGCGAGAGAGGACTAGCCTGGACCGATGGGCGACCTATCGCAGGCGCGGGAGTTCGCGCTGTCGCTACCGGGCACGAGCGAGGAACCGCATTTTGACATGACCTCGTTCCGGGTCAAAGGAAAGATTTTTGCTACCGCGCCCGCCGACGAGACGAGGCTGCACGTATTCGTCGACGAGAGCGAGGTCGCGGCCACGGTCGCTGAACAGGCGCGCGCCGGCCTGCCGCGCGCGTTCGAGGCGCTGGTGTGGGGCCAGCGGGTGCGAGGGCTGCGGGTCTTGCTGGCCGCCGCCCCGGACGACCGGGTGCGCGAGCTGCTGGCCGAAGCGTGGCGGCGTAAAGCGGGCAGGCGCCTGGCGGCCGAGCTCGACGCCGCCGCTGACCGGGATCGTGGCCGATGACGTACCCGACGGACCCGCGGGTCGACACCTACATCGAGGGCCTGCCGGACTGGCAGCAGGCGATCTGCCGGGAGCTGCG